>NZ_CAJLNI010000189.1 GCF_905207935.1 uncultured Haemophilus sp. | reverse complement strand
CATGAAGGCACAAGATGCACCTAAACCGATAATTAACGCAAGACCAATTTCCGGCATACCGAGAGATTGCGCGATAGAAATAAAGATTGGCACTAATAATGCTGCACTCGCAGTATTGGACGTAAATTCAGTTAAGAAAATAATGAAGGTTGCGACCAATAAACCAATGAGATAGTAATGTTGTCCTTGAACTAAGAATACAATACCGTCAGCTAATACTTTACTTGCACCAGAATCTTTTAACACTGCACTCAAGGTTAAACCGCCACCGAAAAGCATTAATACACCCCAGTCCGTGCTTTCTTGGATTTGTTTCCAATTTGCCACACCAGTTGAACAAATAATGACAGCAGCAAGCAATGCGACGACGCTATCAAAACTACCGATATTTTTAGCAAGACCAAATACACCTGAAATGATTGGATTAATATAACTACTAAATACCCAACAAAGTGCAATAACACCAAAAATGACAAGCGTTAAAACGCGTTGGCCATTCATTTCAATACGTTCAAAATTTTGCTCAAAATGTAAATGAAGTTTTGGTTTAAAGACAATAAAAAGTGTACCAATCATCAACGGCATCAAAATGAGCATAATTGGTAAACCATACCATAACCAATCAGAGAAAGTTAAATGTAAGTTACTTGCAACGATAGCATTTGGTGGGCTACCTACTAATGTTCCCATACCACCAATACTTGCACTATACGCAATCCCTAATAAGACGAAGACATAAGTATTATGTTCTTTTTCTTTATCAAGTTTGCTTAAGATCCCCATCGCTAAAGGTAACATCATGGCAGCTGTTGCTGTGTTACTCATCCACATGGAAAGGAAAGCAGTAATAGCAAAAAGATACATCACAGCGACAAACAAATTACCACGTGCCATTGCCATGATTTTATTGGCAATCATTTTATCGAGTTTTTGTATGTGCAAAGCTGTCGCTAAAGCAAAACCACCAAAGAATAAGAAAATGGTTGGATCAGCAAACGCCACTAAAGCTTGTTTGGTTGTCACCAAATCAAGTGCAATCGCAAGCAATGGCACCAATAGCGCGGTAACTGTTACATGTAATGCTTCAGTTAACCAAAGGATTGCTACCAAAGCTAATAATGCTAAACCTGCATTTTCCTTAGGTGCAAAAGGTAAGGCTTTAAGTAAAATAAAAAAACAGGCTATCGCTAGCAGAAAGATAATCCCACTTTTATAATTTTTTGTTGTGTTTGTTTCGTTCATGAGTCCCTCCAAACTGATTACAGATGAACTATTTGCGATGTTAAATGAATGTTACAAACTTTCAACCAACAAATGTTTAAAATGTGATCTTGTTCAAAAAAATTTTAACAAAAAAAGTGCGGTTATTTCTAACCGCACTTTAAAAAGGTCAATAATTTCAAATTTATTCTTCGAAATCTTCTAAATCTAATGCTTCTTGTGAAAGAATAATACCTGTTAAATCAGCATAAATGTAGTCTTCTGGGAAGAACGTCACGCCACCAAAATTCACTGGAAGATCACTTTCACCATGATTATTTTCATCTGCGCCAACTGGAATTGGTGCAAGCGCATGAATACCAATATCAATATTTTCAAGTTGTTGAATTTGACGCA
>NZ_CAJLNI010000188.1 GCF_905207935.1 uncultured Haemophilus sp. | reverse complement strand
AAGGTGAAATTGAGCGACTTTTTCTCAACAAATTGAGCCAATTTTTTTGGCGAATCTGTACTGATACCTAAAATAACTACACCTAATTTTTCTAACTCACTTTTAGCATCACGTAAACCGCAGGCTTGAGTTGTACAGCCTGGTGTTAAGGCTTTGGGATAAAAATACACAAGTACTTTTTTACCTTTAAAGTCGCTAAGTGAAATCGGTTGATTATCTTGATTTAAAAGGGTGAATTGCGGTGCTAAGTCACCCACTTGTAATGTTTTCATAAAAAATCCTTAAAAAAGTAAAAAATGATTTGTAAATTCAAGCTATTTTAGCGATTATAACCAGATATTTTCAAATGTTATTGTTAAAACGCAAAATAGATGTAAATGGAGTACCTTATGACTACGCAAACCCCCTTATTTTCAGGCAGTATTGTTGCTTTAGTAACCCCGATGGATAACCACGGAAACATTGATTTTGAAACATTAGAAAAGCTTATCGAGTTTCATATCAATGCAGGTACAGATTCGATTGTATCTGTGGGTACAACAGGAGAGTCCGCCACATTAAGTATTGAAGAAAATGTGAAAGTGATTGAAAAGACGGTTGAGTTAGCAAAAGGACGTATTCCAATCATTGCTGGAACCGGTGCTAATGCAACGAGTGAAGCCATTGTGATGACAAAATTATTACGTGATAGCGGGGTTGCAGGTTGTTTATCTGTTGTGCCTTACTACAATAAACCAACTCAAGAAGGCATGTTCCAACATTTTAAAGCGATTGCAGAATGCACGGATCTACCACAACTTCTTTATAACGTACCAGGTCGTACCGGTAGTGATATGAAACCCGAAACCGTCGCACATTTGTCTCAAATTGAGAATATTGTAGGGATTAAAGAAGCAACAGGCGATTTAACTCGTATTACTGCGATTAAAGAATTAGCCGGTAAAGATTTCATTGTATTAAGTGGAGATGATGCCACAGGGTTAGAAGCGATGAAATTAGGCGCAGAGGGTGTTATTTCTGTGACAAATAACCTTGCTGCAAAAGATATGGCCGCGATGTGTCGCTATGCTTTAGCGGGCGATTTTGCGAAAGCGGAAGAAATTAATGCACGTTTAATGCCTTTACATCAAGATTTATTTATTGAATCAAACCCAATTCCAGTTAAATGGGCAGCATATCGTTTAGGTTTAATTAAGACTCCACATTTACGTTTACCACTTACTGTGTTAAGTGAAAGCGCGCAAGTAAAAGTGGAAGAAGCATTAAAAATTGCTGGCTTAATTTAATGAATTAAAGGGTTGTTTTTACAGCCCTTTAAACTTTCAGCTCTTTTATTTGTCAAAGAGCGGTCATTATTCTAATTATTTTTTATTGAAAGGATTTAAGGAATGAAAAAAATCGTACTGAGTTTAGTCGCAGCAGCATTGTTATCGGCGTGTTCAAACAGCGTAGAAAAAATGCAGACGGCTAATGACACTTACCAAAATTCTGATCGTGAAATACCGAGCTTTTCTCCTTTAGCAAGTGGTGGTGTAACATTACCGCAAGCTGATCCGACTTATGAACTTCCTCAGCTTAATGCGAAAAAAGAACGCGTGGATATTCGTCCGCCTTCAAC
>NZ_CAJLNI010000187.1 GCF_905207935.1 uncultured Haemophilus sp. | reverse complement strand
ATTTCACAATATGGCTTAACAAAATTACTCCGAGTGACAATTCCAGCCTTGTTGTTGATTTACCCAATGGCGATCATGTTAGTGGTTTTACAGCTTGTGCGTAATAAATTGCCTTCTATTCGATTGAGCTATTACGTAACCATCTTTGTGACAGTTTGTTTTAGTTTGGTTGATAGTTTGAAAAACTTGGATGTCTTGCCTGAAGGGTTGCATCAAATCATGATTCATTTCCCGCTTTACTCACAAGGATTAGCTTGGTTGGTGCCTGCATTATGTACTTTAGTGTTCTCCATACTGTTAGGGAAAAGCATTTCCAAATAACAAAAATGCCGACAATGATTTGTCGGCATTTTTTATATCAAGTGCGGTTATTTTTTCACGCGTTTTTAGGCGGCAAGACGTTGTCTCACAATTTCAAATAAACATACGCCAGTCGCAACGGAAACATTCAGAGATGACACTGAGCCCGCCATTGGAATACTAATTAACTGATCGCAATGTTCACGAGTAAGACGACGCATGCCTTCACCTTCGGCTCCCATTACTAAGGCAAGAGAACCTGTAAGTTTAGTTTGGTAAATGGTTTCTGTTGCTTCGCCAGCTGTACCCACCACCCAAATATTATGGTTTTGTTGTAGATCTCGCAAAGTCCGCGCTAAGTTAGTAACACGAATTAATGGTACAGTCTCCGCAGCGCCGCAAGCCACTTTACGTGCGATAGAGGTAAGTTGAGCCGATTTATCTTTTGGCACGATAACAGCATTCACACCAGCTGCATCTGCAGTACGTAGACAGGCCCCTAGGTTATGGGGATCCGTCACGCCATCAAGCACCAATAAAAGTGGATTTTGTTTACGAGTAAGAAGTTCATCCAAATTATGTTCATTCAGCTCTTTGGCTTCTTGCACACGAGCAATCACACCTTGATGCACTTCACCGTTGGATTTTTTATCTAATGTTTGACGGTTTACAAATTGCACCGCAATGCCTAAAGCATAGAGCTCATTAAGTAAGGGTTGTAGGCGTTTATCTTCACGGCCTTTCAGCACAAATACTTCAATTAAACGCTCAGGGCTATTTGCTAAAATGCTGTTTACAGCATGGATACCATAGATATTTTCTGACATAGGGTTATCTTATTTATTCTTTTTGTCATTATCCTCCCTCTTTAGCAAAGAGGGGCCAGGGAAGATTGGGTAAAAATATTATTTCTTCCGTTTTCTCGTCGGTTTCTTAGAAACATCTTTATTTTTCACCGCACTTTTACGTTTTTTTGACGCTTTAGGTGGCAGTTTCTTAAAGACCTTTTTGGCTTTTTGTTTTGCCGTTTTGCCAACACGACGTGGTTTTCTGGCACTTTCGACTAAACTGAAATCGACCATTTTTTGTTCTAAATGAACGGCGACCACGCGAATTTTGACTTTATCGCCAAGGCGATAAATCATACCACTATTTTCACCGATTAAACGTTGTTTTGCCGCATCAAATTGATAGTAGTCGTTATCTAAAGTGGAAATATGGACTAAGCCGTCAATGAATAAATCATCTAAACGTACGAATAAGCCAAAGCCCGTTACAGATGAGATCACTCCGCTAAATTCAGCGCCCACGTGATCTTGCATATATTCACATTTCAGCCAATCTGCTACTTCGCGAGTGGCATCATCGGCACGGCGTTC
>NZ_CAJLNI010000186.1 GCF_905207935.1 uncultured Haemophilus sp. | reverse complement strand
AATCGAGAAAGGGCGTTAATGCTTTCACCGGCATCAGCATTGAAGGCAAGGCTTGCTAAGAACATTGACATGGTGAAACCGATACCACATAAAATCGCCACGGCAAAAATTTGTTTGAAGTTAATGCCTTGCGGAAGTTTTGCTATGCCTAGTTTAACGGAAAGATAACTGAAACCAAATACGCCAAGTGGTTTTCCGATAATTAAGCCTAAAGAAATCGCAAATAATAATGGTGATGAAAGCATGCTTGAGTCGATACCATCAAAACTTACCCCCGCATTGGCAAATGCGAATAATGGCAGAATAACAAAGGATGACCAAGGCGCAAGAATATGTTCAAAGTCATGTAACGGCGTTTCGCCATTTTTACCTTTCAATGGAATACAAAACCCGATGATAACGCCTGCAAGAGTAGCATGTACGCCCGATTTTAATACCGAAGCCCACAAGATTGTTCCTACCACCATATAGGCACAAAGTGCGGTCACTTTAAAGCGATTTAATGCGATAAGTACAGCAATTGCAATGGCAGCAAAGGAGAGTGCTTGCACGCTTAATCCATGGGAGAAGAAGAGTGCAATCACGACAATTGCACCTAAGTCATCAATGATGGCTAAAGCAAGTAAAAAGATTTTTAGTGGGAGTGGCACTTGTTTACTTAATAACGCCATGATGCCCAGTGCAAAGGCAATGTCTGTCGCCATTGGGATTGCCCAGCCATCGGCTAAAGTAGGATCTTGTTGTGCAATAAAAATATAAACCAAGGCAGGAATAACCATTCCGCCAACGGCAGCAATGGCAGGGAAAACCGCTTGTTGATAGCTTGAAAGGGAGCCCTCAAATAATTCTCTTTTGACTTCCATTCCCACTAAAACAAAGAATACCGCCATAAAACCATCGTTGATCCAGTGAATCAAGGTTTTATCGATAGAAAAAGTCCCTACTTGAATGCTGACTGGTAAGTTTAAAAAGTCGTTATAGTTTTGATTGAGCGGTGAATTGGCTAATAGCATTGCGACTACCGCTGAAAAAAGTAATAAAATTCCGCCAGCTGATTCCAATTTGAAAAAACGCTGAATTTGTTGAATCAAGCTCAGTTTATTCATTCATTCTCTCCTAAAAAAGTAATAAAAAATAATAAAGCTTGGATACTATCACAAATTTACTAATTTAGGAAAAATAGGCTTTGGATAATGTGTGATTTAATCGGAATGTGATAGATTTCGTGATCTATTTCACAAAATTTATTTTCATTTTTGGAATAAAAAACAATTTAATAGTAAAATCCTTAAAATTTATTTATTCGAGAATACTTATGTTTTCAAAAAAAGACATCATCGTACTAGGTATGATGATTTTTGCTTTATTTTTAGGCGCGGGAAATATTATTTTTCCACCGATGGAGGGGTATTCAGCAGGTAACCATTGGGCAACGGCTTCGCTAGGGTTTGTGATAACAGGCGTACTCATGCCATTTATTACATTAGTTGTTGTGTCAGTGTTAGGACGTGGCGAAGAACTGACTAAGGATTTACCCAAGTGGGCAGGCGTATCCTTTTTAACCATTCTTTATTTAGTCATCGGTTCAACCTTTGCAATGCCTCGAATTACCAATGTCGCTTATGAAATGGCATGGCTACCCTTGGGGCTCATTGAAGATAGTGCGACGACACGTCTTATTTTCTCTGTGATCTTTAATATTATCGC
>NZ_CAJLNI010000185.1 GCF_905207935.1 uncultured Haemophilus sp. | reverse complement strand
TACGTGAGGAAGGGCTAACTTGCTATTTAGATAGCAGTGGTTTCTTTGAATTTGAAGCAATTCGACCTTTAATTGATGTGACAGACAAATTTCTCTTTGACCTGAAAGGAGAAGGGCTTGGCTTACAAAGTTTGTGCTTTGATAGACAAAATCGCCAAGGCATCGTCCCTAAAAACATCATTCCTACTCATCAACATATCAAGCAAGAAAATTTAGATCGCAATTTGAAGAATTTAGCGCAATTATTACCATTAAATAAAGTGGAAGAAGTGCGGTTAGTTTATGTGGCAAATTTTTTTGATGCAGAACAGTTGGTGGAAAAAGTCGCTTCCTTATTGAAAGATTATCCGGATGTTTTGTTCAAAATTATCCGAATGCACACAAAAGGTGCGCGCGATGCCGAAGGGCTGACACCTTATGTCCCAACCGTTGAACAAACGCAAGCGCTTGAAAACTATGCGAAATTTTGTGGTCTGACCAAAATTGTGACCATTTTATAAGCAAACATATCGAAAAGTAGCAAAAATATTCCGACTTTTACCGAAAAACAAGTAGAATAGGACAATTTTATTCACTTACTTATCTAACCAACCTAGGGGAAAAAAATGGGTATTTTAGGTAGCGTTTTAGGCATTGTCGTATTACTGGTCATTGCCGTATTATTTTCAAATAATCGTAAGGCGATTAATTTACGTACTGTATTAGGGGCTTTGGCGATCCAAATCGGATTTGCGGCCCTTATTTTGTATGTGCCGTATGGCCGTGATGCATTACAAGCGACAGCAAATGGAGTGTCAAATGTTATTGCGTATGGTAACGAAGGGATTAATTTCGTCTTTGGTGGATTAGCAGATCCTTCAAATGTCGGCTTTATCTTTGCGGTGAAAGTTTTACCAATCATCGTCTTTTTCTCCGGTTTAATTTCTGTGCTTTATTACTTAGGTATCATGCAAGTAGTTATCAAAGTGATTGGTGGTGCATTACAAGCTGCATTAGGTACATCAAAAGCAGAATCTATGTCTGCTGCAGCGAACATCTTCGTTGGTCAAACAGAAGCACCGTTAGTGGTTCGTCCTTACATTAAAAACATGACCCAATCTGAATTATTCGCCATCATGGCGGGTGGTACAGCCTCTATCGCGGGTTCTGTAATGGCGGGTTACGCAGAAATGGGCGTACCGTTGACTTACTTAATTGCGGCATCTTTCATGGCTGCACCTGCAGGTTTGTTATTTGCGAAAATTTTATTCCCACAAACTGAACAATTTACCGATAAACAACCTGATGCAGACGATAGCGAAAAACCAACTAACGTGCTTGAAGCAATGGCCGGCGGTGCGAGTGCTGGTATGCAATTAGCGTTAAACGTTGGTGCAATGTTAATCGCATTCGTAGGTTTAATTGCTTTAATTAACGGTATTTTAGGCGGCGTAGGCGGCTGGTTCGGTTACGGTGATTTAACTTTACAATCAATCTTTGGTTGGGTATTCAAACCATTAGCTTACTTAATCGGTGTATCTTGGGAAGAATCTGCTGTTGCAGGTCAAATGATCGGGCTTAAATTGGCAGTAAATGAATTCGTGGGTTACTTAGAATTTGCGAAATACTTACAACCAGATACAGCAGTTGTATTAAGTGAAAAAACCAAAGCCATCATTACTTTCGCATTATGTGGTTTCGCTAACTTCAGCTCTATCGCAATCTTAATCG
>NZ_CAJLNI010000184.1 GCF_905207935.1 uncultured Haemophilus sp. | reverse complement strand
TGTCTATTTGCTGGAATAGATAGTGAAGCATTAACATTATTTAATTGCCCGCTTGAGTTTGTCATTTTTACAGCAGAGAGAGAACCCCAGTCAGGAATCCCTGCTTGACTGGTTGGATTAATCGAACATTGATTCAATACAGCTCCACTTTGCCCAGTAATTGTCACGCCATTACTATTACAAGCCACATCGGCTGCTAGCGCTGAATTTACCAATCCAAGAGCTGCAGCGACTAAACTCACTTTAAAAGTGCGGTTAAAAATTTTATTATTTTTCATATGAATTCCTTTGGATTATAAAAAAAGCCAACTTATTGAATAAGTTGGCTTGAATTTTATCTATTTAATCATTAACCTGCAACTGCGATACGTTTCATATCTGTCATGTAGCCACGTAACTCTTGACCGATTAATTCAACCGGGTGGTTACGGATTGCATCGTTTACATCGCGTAAAGTGATGTTGTCGATAGCAACTGCTGGTGTTGGTTCACCTAAGTCACCTTTTTGTAAGGTTGGGATGATTTCTTTAGCAAGAATTGGCGTTGCTACGTTAGAGAATAAGTAGTTACCATATTCTGCAGTATCAGAAATTACCACGTTCATTTCGTATAAGCGTTTACGCGCGATAGTGTTAGCGATTAACGGTAATTCGTGAAGTGATTCATAGTAAGCTGATTCTTCATAGATACCGCTTGCAACCATTGCATCAAAGGCTAATTCAACACCTGCTTTCACCATTGCTACCATTAACACGCCGTTATCAAAGTATTCTTGTTCAGAAATTTTGATGCCGTCTGCTTTTGGTGCATTTTCAAAGGCAGTTTTGCCAGTTGCTTCACGCCATGCGAATAAATCTTTGTCGCCGTTTGCCCAGTCAGCCATCATGGTCGCAGAGAAGTGACCGCTGATGATGTCATCCATGTGTTTGTAATATAAGAAACCAAGGCTTTCTTTGATTTGCTCAGCAAGTTCAAATGCACGTAATTTTGCGCTGTTTGATAAGCGATCCATCATTAATGTGATACCGCCTTGTTTTAATGCTTCGGTAATAGTTTCCCAACCGTATTGGATAAGTTTGCCTGCGTATGCTGGATCTTTACCGTCGGCAACTAATTTGTCGTAACATACGATAGAACCTGCTTGTAACATACCGCAAAGAATGGTTTGTTCACCCATTAAGTCAGATTTTACTTCTGCGACGAATGAAGATTCTAATACGCCCGCACGGTCACCACCAGTTGCTGCCGCCCATGCTTTCGCAATTGCCATACCTTCACCACGTGGATCATTTGCTGGGTGAACCGCGATTAATGTTGGTACACCGAAACCACGTTTATATTCTTCACGCACTTCAGTACCTGGACATTTTGGTGCACTCATCACCACAGTGATGTCTTCACGGATTTGCTCACCTACTTCAACGATGTTGAAACCGTGTGAGTAACCGAACGCAGAATCTTTTTTCATTAATGGCATTACATCAGCCACCACTTTAGAGTGTTGTTTGTCTGGTGTTAAGTTGATCACTAAGTCTGCAGTTGGGATTAACTCTTGGTAAGTGCCAACTTTAAAGCCGTTTTCTGTTGCACGTTGGAATGATGCACGTTTTTCTGCAATCGCTTCAGGGCGTAATGCATAAGAAATGTCTAAGCCAGAGTCACGCATATTTAAACCTTGGTTTAAACCTTGCGCACCACAACCTACGATAACGATTTTTTTGCCTTTTAAGTAGTTGCAACCGTCAGCAAATTCGCTGCGATCCATAAAACGACAACGACCTAATTGGTCTAATTTTTCGCGTAAATTTAATGTGTTGAAATAGTTAGCCATTTTTCATCCTT
>NZ_CAJLNI010000183.1 GCF_905207935.1 uncultured Haemophilus sp. | reverse complement strand
AGCCAGGTCATTTGAATTCAGATCAAATTAAACAATTTGTGAAGGAATAAAAAAGTGCGGTCATTTTTGACCGCACTTTGATCTGCCCCCCAAAAAATTTGACTGCTTGTTTATTTTGCTAAAAATTATTTTGAACAGCCACAGCCTCTAGCCCCCTCTAAGAAACTTTCAAAATCCTCTTTAAAGAGCGCACACGCTTTTGGATCGACTTTCGCTTTTTGATTATTTAGTCTGTTATGTTTTTCAATAAAATAATTGGCAGAATCTTCATCCTGTTCTAAGAACGCATAATTATCGCCAATAATCTCAGATAATAGACGATTACTCATATAATCCCACGTTTTCTTTTCAGCATCAGATTGCTTGCTATACACTTGCGCTTCAGCTTCCTCATAAGAGAGTTCTGCCAACTGCGGATAAATACATTGTTCACGATTATTAAGTTCGAGAATATATTTTTTTACCTCTTTATCGGTAATTTTATATTTAGCATTCGGGTAATTTGTTACCTCTCTGCTACAAGCCGTTAAGAAAAATAAGATTGAAACTGTAAATAATTTTTTAAGCATCGTTTTTGCCTTTTATTAAAAATAAACCGTTACTAATAAAAAAAGTGATCTGCCCCCCAAAAGTTGGACAGGTTAGTTAACTTAAATATTGAGCTCGGTATTGCACTGGGCTCAATCCTTTTAAACCAAGTTTAATTCGTTTTTGGTTGTAATACACTAAATATTCTTCAATTTCAGCCTGTAATTCAGCAATTGAATGATAAGTCCGAGAGTAAAAGCACTCTGATTTTAGTATCGCAAAAAAACTTTCAATCACCGCATTATCGTAGCAATTTCCTCGGCGACTCATACTTTGCACCGCTTTACCCTCCAACATCTTTACCCATTCCGCCGAACCATACAATACGCCTTGGTCGCTATGAATAATCGGGCATTCTGTCGGTTTAATCCTACTAAGCCCTTGTTCTAACATCTTTTTTACCAATGAAAACTTCGGGCGTGTTGCAAAGTTATAGGCAATCACTTCTCGGTTAGCCAAGTCCATCAACGGTGAAAAATAAAGCTTTTCTTGCCCAACCTGAAATTCCGTTACATCCGTTACCCATTTTTGATTGAGTGCCGTTGCTGTAAAATCACGATTCAGTAAATTCGGGGCAATATGCGATGTTTTTCCTCGTTTTCCATGTCTTTTCTTGCGTAAAATGGAATGAATCCCTAACTCGTTCATCAGCTTTAACACCGTTTTATGATTCAAATTAAAACCCATTTGGCGTAATTTAAACGTCATGGGGCGATAACCATCTCGTTTTCTGTTCTTTTTATACAGCGATAAAATAGCTTCTTTAGCTTCGTGATAATTTCGCTTAATCTCTTTATAGTAAAAGCTTGAGCGAGGCATTTTAGCCACACGAAGTAAATCATTTAACGCGTGGTCTGGCTTCAATCTTTCAATGATTTTTCTTTTTTCTGTCGTTGTTTTTGACGGTCGAGCTTCTCCAACTCCTTTAGATAAGCAATCTCCGCTCGAGCCAAGGCGAGCTCTCGCTGCAGCTTTTTAAACGCTTTAGGTGAAAAGTCTGTGGTTTCTGGAATTTCAATGTCTTTCTTTTTCATCTTTGGCTTCACTATTTTCGGTGTTTGAAGGTTTGTATAAGGCGATTTTACGCCATCAAGCCCTCTTTCCCGAAATGCTTTTAGCCAATAAATGACGAGAGCATGGGAAATTTGATGAAGTTTAGCCACCTCACGGATACCATAATCCTGTTCGGTGACGAGTTTGATAATTTTCAAACGAAATTGATAAGAGTAGGACATAATCTGCACCTCAAATTAGGTGTCCAAGTTTTGGGGTGCAGATCAAAAGTGCGGTCAAAA
>NZ_CAJLNI010000182.1 GCF_905207935.1 uncultured Haemophilus sp. | reverse complement strand
ACTGGTACGTACCGCTATTGGTGGACGGATTTCATTATTGGTCGGTATCGCAGGAGCTTTTATTTCCGTGACTATCGGCACAATTTATGGTGCGATTTCTGGCTATGTAGGCGGTAAAACGGATATGTTGATGATGCGCTTTTTGGAAATTCTTAGCTCATTTCCATTTATGTTCTTCGTCATTTTATTAGTGACCCTTTTTGGCCAAAACATTTTCTTAATTTTTATCGCAATTGGTGCCATTGCTTGGCTTGGTCTTGCTCGTATCGTACGTGGTCAAACCCTTAGTTTGAAAAATAAAGAATTCGTCGAAGCCGCCATCGTTTGTGGCGTGCCACGTCGCCAAATCATTTTCAAACACATTATTCCAAATGTATTGGGCTTAGTAGCAGTTTATGCTTCACTTGAAGTGCCTGGGCTTATTCTATTTGAATCATTCTTAAGCTTCTTAGGCTTAGGGACTCAAGAGCCGATGAGCAGTTGGGGTGCGCTATTAAGTGATGGTGCTGCGCAAATGGAAGTGTCGCCTTGGTTATTAATTTTCCCGGCATTTTTCCTTTGCCTTACCCTATTTTGTTTTAACTTTATCGGTGACGGGTTGCGTGATGCACTCGATCCGAAAGATAGATAGGAGCGAATCATGAATCCTTTATTAGATGTAAAAAATCTCTACGTTCGCTTCAAAACACCCGATGGTACCGTCACTGCGGTGAATGATTTAAACTTCACGCTTAATGCGGGAAGCACGCTCGGCATCGTGGGTGAAAGTGGTTCAGGCAAGTCACAAACTGCCTTTGCGTTAATGGGCTTATTGGCAGCCAATGGTACAGTGGAAGGTTCCGCAATCTTTGAAGGTAAAGAATTGGTTAATTTACCGAAGGCTGAATTGAATAAAATCCGTGCCGAGCAAATTTCCATGATTTTCCAAGACCCGATGACGTCTCTCAACCCTTACATGAAAATCGGTGAACAGCTCATGGAAGTGCTACAGTTACACAAAGGTTATGATAAACAAACTGCCTTTGCTGAATCCGTGAAAATGCTGGACGCGGTAAAAATGCCAGAAGCTAAAAAACGCATGGGCATGTACCCACACGAGTTTTCAGGTGGTATGCGTCAACGGGTGATGATTGCGATGGCCTTATTATGCCGTCCAAAACTACTCATTGCCGATGAGCCCACCACTGCTTTGGATGTAACCGTTCAAGCGCAAATCATGACCTTGTTAAATGAGTTAAAACGTGAATTTAATACCGCGATTATTATGATCACTCACGATTTAGGTGTGGTAGCAGGTATTTGCGATCAAGTGATGGTGATGTATGCCGGACGAACCATGGAATACGGCACAGCAGAGCAAATTTTCTATCATCCAACCCATCCTTATTCTATTGGCTTAATGGATGCGATTCCTCGCTTAGATGGCAATGAAGAACACTTGGTCACCATTCCAGGCAATCCGCCGAATCTATTACATTTGCCAAAAGGTTGCCCATTCTCGCCCCGTTGCCAATTTGCAACAGAACAATGCCAAACTGCGCCAAAACTGACCGCATTTAATGAAGGTCAATTACGCAATTGTTGGTTACCCGTGGAGAAATTTACCCTATGACAGTTTCAAACAACAAAGAATTACTCCTTGAAGTCAATCACTTAGGCGTCAGTTTTAAAATTAAAAATGATAAATCCCTTTTCTTCGCCAAACCTCAAACCTTAAAAGCGGTAAAGGATGTTTCCTTTAAGCTTTATGAAGGTGAAACCCTCGGTGTAGTGGGTGAATCGGGTTGTGGTAAATCCACGCTTGCACGTGCCATCATCGGCTTAGTCGAAGCGAGTGAAGGGGAGATCTTGTGGCTTGGTAAAAATTTACGAAAACAATCAGCTAAACAATGGAAAGATA
>NZ_CAJLNI010000181.1 GCF_905207935.1 uncultured Haemophilus sp. | reverse complement strand
TAATGAGTTTTGAACATATTATACTGGTTTATATTATTCCCGTGTTAATTTGGGTAGCGGTTATTTCCATCACATTACGTTTGCTCGTCAAAAAGCAAGCGGTTTCCGCGACATTATCATGGCTGATGATTATCTATCTTGTGCCACTGATTGGCGTCATTGCCTATTTGATTTTTGGTGAGATTAAACTCGGTACTCGCCGAGCCAAAGCATTTCAGTTGTTAAAACCTAAATATACGCAATGGCTTCAGCAACTTTCAGAACAAAAAGATCTGGTTACACATTCCCAAGATCCTCGTTATCATGCCTTATTTAAATTAGTCCACCAGCGTTTAGGCATTCCAAATATTCGAGGTAATGAATTACATATTCTCGATACTCCGGAAAGCATTATTCGAAGTATCATTCGTGATATTCAACAAGCTCGCCACTCCATTAATATGGTGTTCTATATTTGGAGCAATGATGGCCTGATTAATGAGGTGAAACAAGCCTTAGAAGAAGCTGTACAACGTGGGGTAAAAGTTTGTCTTTTACTCGATTCCGTTGGCAGTAATGCTTTTTTGAAAAGCCCTATTTGTAAAGAAATGCGAGAGAGAGGCATTGAAATTACTGAGGCGCTACACGTAAATTTATTCCGAATGTTCTTCAATCGAATTGATTTACGCCAACACCGTAAAATTATCGTGATTGATAACCAAATTGCTTACACAGGGAGTATGAATATGGTGGATCCGAATTTCTTCAAACAAGATAGCAACGTAGGCAATTGGATAGACGTGATGGTGCGAATCAACGGCCCTGTTTCACCAATTTTAAACAGCTTACATGCTTGGGATTGGGAAATTGAAACCATGGAAGAATTACCTCTTGTATTGCCAAATTGCCCACTTGTAGAAATTGACGATAATGACACCCACTCTGTACAAGTGATTGCAAGTGGCCCCGCATTTCCGGATGATTTAATTGCTCAATCTCTTGCGACTGTCATTTATGCGGCAAAAGAAAGTATTGTGATCACTTCACCTTACTTTGTGCCAAGTCACAATATTGCTGAAGCATTACGTATTGCCGCATTCCGAGGTGTTGATATCACGCTGATTTTACCTAAAAACAATGATTCCTTGATGGTGCGTTGGGCGAGTCGGACGTTCTTTGATGATTTACTCGAGGCCGGTGTCAAAATTTATCATTTTGAAGCAGGGCTTCTACACACTAAAAGTGTGTTAATCGATAATAAGCTTGCACTCGTTGGTACAGTAAATATGGATTTACGCAGCTTCTTACTTAATTTTGAAATCACTGTTGCTGTAGAAGATCGTAATTTTGCCAATGAAGTCGCCACACTCCATGAAAATTATTTAGCGAATTCTTCCGCGCTCAATATGCAAGAATGGATCAATCGCCCTTTCTATCATCGAATCATCGAGCGATTATTTTTCTTGTTTAGTCCACTACTCTAATTCTCATAACAAATACAAAAAGGGCGTACTATACAGTACGCCCTTCTTTTTTCACTTTTATGATTAACGTTTTTTCACGATAAACACTAAAGCGACTAAAACAACTGCTGTTGTCACAAATCCAGCTAAACCTGATTCTGTAAAGCCTACCACAATGTAACCCACAGCACTTGCTGTCGCGACAGTTGCTGCATAAGGTAATTGTGTGGTGACATGATCCATATGGTTACATTTTGCCCCAGTTGATGACAGAATCGTTGTATCTGAAACTGGTGAACAGTGATCGCCACATACCGCGCCAGCCATTACTGCAGATAAGCAAGGAAGTAATAACTCTGGAGCAGAGTTGGTTGCCATTGCTGCAGCGATTGGTAACATAATGCCAAATGTCCCCCAGCTTGTCCCGGTTGAGAATGCCATTGCAGAACCAAGGATAAATAAAATTACAGGTAAAAATTGAACTGGAATACTGCCACTCA
>NZ_CAJLNI010000180.1 GCF_905207935.1 uncultured Haemophilus sp. | reverse complement strand
CCATCTTCATACCTTTACGACGCATATCGTTACTGACTTTATCGAAACGCTCTTCCTCCACTAATTGCCCACCAAAAGAAAGCACTACCTTATGCCCTTTCAGCATTTGTTCCGTCGCAGAGGTTAATTCCCCCATGGAATCTTGCATATTTTTACTGAGCTTACGGAAAATCTTAGATACCATGCGAATCAGTACTGCAATAATCGGGCCAATCACAAAAAGCACAAGTGTTAATTCCCAACTGGTATAGAACATCACAACAAGCAACGAAATTAAATAGGCTCCTTCGCGAACAATCGTCACTAATGAACTAGATGAAGAGTTAGCAATCATTTCTGAGTCGTAAGTAATACGAGAAAGTAATTTTCCTGTTGAATTACGATCAAAAAAGCTCACTGGCATAAACATTAAATGTTTAAACAAACGGCGGCGCATAATCATCACTACTTTACCGGATACCCACGCTAGGCAATAAGTAGAGACAAAGTTGGTCACCCCACGCAATATAATCATGCCAACCACAACAAATGCCATCATTTTCAAGAAAGAATGATCGGCTTTTCCGAAACCATCATCAAGCAAAGGCTTAAGCATATAAATCAAACCTGAATCTGCTAAAGCATTAAAAATTAAAGCAAAAGCGGCGACTAATAAGCCTGATTTAAACGGTGAAATCATCGGCCATAAACGCTTAAAAGTTTGTGTGGTTGAGAAATCTTTATCTTGCATAGTTTGTTCTTACATCACATTGTCTTAATAAAAATTGGCTGCATTGTACCTGTTATTTCGGGGATAATCCAATTACACGGGCAAACCAAGGTGAAAAATCTCCTCTCGCCTTTTCAATTTCAATGCCCTTTTCAGTAAAATTTAACCTTATATGACCTGAAATAGCGGTATTTTCGACCGCACTTTGATAACGATTTAACCGTTCAATCACGGTTGGATGAGGAAAATTCCACGCATTCCATCGTCCACTTGAAATTAAGGCAAGATCAGGTTTCGTCAGAGCCAATAAAAACTCGCCTGTTGAAGTTTTACTACCATGATGCCCCACTTGTAACACATTAATTTTGCCTATGTTTTCAGCAAATGCTCTTTCTGTCGCCACATCCGCATCACCGGTTAAAAGGATCTTGTACTGTCCATCTGTTAGTAAAATTACGCAAGATTGCGGATTCTCCGCTCTATCTGTTATTTGCGTTGGTGAAAGAACTTTAAAATCAAGTCCTCGCCACAGCCATTGTTTCCCCTGAAGACAAAAAGTGCGGTGCGTTTCGCCGTAGTTTTTACGAGAAGGTGTAATCAGTTCAATGTCTCGGTATGCGGCTAAAATCGCTTTAGCACCACCTGAATGATCGTTATCATCATGGCTTAAAATCAAGGTTTCAAGTTCAATGCCTTCTCGTTGAAGATAAGGTAGTATTTCTAATTCCGCCATAGAAGAGCTACCTATTCCACTCTGCCAAGCCGACCCCGTATCATACAACACACCTTTCCCCTCTTTCACAATTAAGGTTGCTAAACCTTGTCCCACATCTAACGTATCTAACTGCCATTTGGGTTTCGTGATATATCGATACCCAAGAGTACCAATACAAAAACTAGAAATAAGAATAATGCCTAAAAGAGCTTGTTTATACGCTTCTGACGATAAGATTTTTGTGCTGTTTAATGTGAAAAATCGACTTGATTTTAACGGTGTGTTTTTTGTTTTCCCTTGAGATGCAAAATACAATCCACCTAACATTCCGCCAAAAACAAGGCTTAAAAGTGCGGTCAGAATAAGGGATAAATTGATCGAAATCGGCACATACGAGCCTTGGAAAAAGCTGAGGCATTGTGTAATACCTTGAGCAAGCGTATTTGAAAGATGCCAAGAAGAAAATGCGCCATTCGTTAACACAGCAAAGAGAATCAAGGGTACAAGTAAGAAGCTATACAAGGGTACTGCA
>NZ_CAJLNI010000179.1 GCF_905207935.1 uncultured Haemophilus sp. | reverse complement strand
GATAAAATAAGCTTAAAAACAACCGCACTTTTAGGTGAAGGTTCTGGAGCCATTGATTTAGATAATGTACAATGCGACGTCAATTTAACTTTAAGATCAACTGACGAAAAATACAAAAAACTGGCATTGCCTATTCGCTTTTTCGATAGCTGCTATGCACCACAATACAAGTTAAATATTGATAAAAATTTCCGTCATCAACTTAAGGAATTAATTAAAGAGAAATTAAAATAATGTCGTTTTACCAAAAAGCAGAAAAAACTCAATTTTGGCGCGTAGTTATCATGGCTTGCGCCGCTTTTATTTTTAATACCACGGAATTTGTGCCCGTTGCATTACTCACCGATATCGGACAAAGTTTTGATATGCAAAGCTCTGATGTGGGTCTAATGATGACCGTTTATGCTTGGACTGTCATGATTATGTCTTTACCCGCCATGCTTGCGACAGGTGATATGGAACGTAAAGGTTTGTTACTGAAACTTTTCGTGATTTTTATCATCGGTCATATTATCTCAGTCATCGCGTGGAATTACTGGATTCTTCTTATTGCTCGTATGTGTATTGCGGTAGCGCATTCACTCTTCTGGGCGATTACCGCATCATTAGTCATGCGTGTGGCACCGAAGAATAAGAAAACACAAGCCATTGGTATGCTCGCCATTGGTACATCCCTTGCAACTATTTTGGGCTTACCGTTAGGACGTCTAGTCGGTCAATTAGTTGGCTGGCGTATTACTTTTGCAATCATTGCTGCATTAGCTGTAGTGGTGATGATATTGATTATGCGTTTATTACCAAATCTACCAAGTAAAAATGCCGGCTCACTTTCTAGTCTACCGATTTTGGCAAAACGTCCATTACTCATTGGACTTTATGCCACAACGGTACTTATCGTTTCAGCACACTTTACCGCTTATACCTATATTGAGCCATTTATGGTTCAAATCGGACAAATGGATCCTAATCTTACCACGATGATTCTTTTAGTTTTTGGTATTTCAGGTGTGACAGCGAGTGTGATTTTTAACCGATTATACCGTTTTGGTGCCACACAATTTATTATCCATGCAATTCTGTTATTAGCTATTTCCTTAGGCTTTATGCTTACTTCGGCTGGCTATACTGCAACAATGTTTACCTTAGCCTTTATTTGGGGTATAGGAATCTCTTGTATCGGACTTGCATTGCAAATGCGCGTGTTGCAACTTGCTCCCGATGCAACAGACGTAGCGAGCGCCATTTATTCAGGTATTTTTAATGCAGGTATTGGTGCAGGCGCACTATTTGGTAACCAAATAACACGTCACATTGGTCTTGAATATATAGGCTTTAGTGGCGCAGCATTAGCTATGATTGCACTCGGCATCTTTGTCTTCTTCAATTTCCGCTATCGTTCTCAAAACATCTAAAAAAATGACCGCACTTACTCAAGTGCGGTCATTTTCTTTTCTCTTTTCTCTTTTCTAATCGAGATGGAAGCAAGCAATGAGCTTACCATCAGGATATTTTTCCAATTTAGGCTGCTCATTTCGACATTTATCCGTTGCTTTCCAACAACGCGGATTAAATGCACAACCTTTTGGAGGATTAATTGGACTTGGTAATTCTCCCTTTAATTTAATCCGCTGACGACGTAATTCAGGCGATAATCTCGGTGTCGCCGAAAGCAACGCTTGTGTATAAGGGTGCTGAGGATTATTAAAGATCTGTGTTTTTGTGCCCATTTCAACACAGCGACCTAAATACATCACCATCACCTCATCAGCAATATGCTCAACCACCGAAAGATCATGGGAAATAAATACGTAAGATAAACCAAGCTCAGCTTGCAAATCCATCATCAAATTCAGCACTTGCGCACGAACGGATACGTCTAACGCAGAAACGGGTTCATCCGCTACAACCACATCAGGATCAAGCATTAAACCACGAGCAATCGCGATACGCTGACGTTG
>NZ_CAJLNI010000178.1 GCF_905207935.1 uncultured Haemophilus sp. | reverse complement strand
CAAGCCTTGCCTTCAATGCTGATGCCGGTGAAAGCATTAACGCCCTTTCTCGATTAGGGATCTTATTAGGCTCTACGGTTTCTGCGATTGTGGGGTATATGGCATTAAAAGTCACAACAAGGTTACCGAAATAATCACGTCTTAATAAAAAATCCTTTGCCACTTTAGCAAAGGATTTTCTTTTTTATTTACACAACTATAACAAAATCCCACTCTCCGCTTTGGTAAAATTCATAACAAATAAACTTTTATAAGTACGAACATGATATTCACCGGTTAGAACGCGACGGGTAAACGAATGGTAACTTTCCATGCTTTCAGCGTGAATAAGCAGCATAAAATCATAATCGCCAGAAATTTCATAACAGCTCACCACATCGGTTTCTTGTCGCATTTTTCGTTCAAATAACTCTTGAAAGCGGGAATGTTGGTTGTCCATTTCCACCATCACAAAAACACTAATGCCTCTGCCCACTGCCTTTGGCGATACCACCGCCACTTGTTTGGTAATAACCCCTTTTTCTGTCAGTAATTGAATTCGACGCTGACAGGTTGCCACCGAGCTATGCACTTTTTCAGCGAGCTCTTTTAACGGCAAAGTCACATCTTGTTGGAGGATATTTAAAATATCCCGATCTAATTTATCTAATTCCATGTTTGCCCCTTGAAAATAAATGCAAAATAACGCTTAAAATTGAGAAAAATAATCACCAATCATTTTATATTGAGAAAATTTACCACACCAGACTTTTATAATGACGTTATCAAACCTAAGGAAATATAAAAATGGCTCAAGGTATTTTTCTCGGCATCATCTCGCAATTTTTATTTGGATTGCTATATCTATTCAGCTTATGGCTACAGCCGCTTAACGGCACGGATGTGTTTGCTTGGCGAATGGTCATGATGGTATTTGGACTCTTTTTGATTATCTTCCCAACCGTAGGTTGTCGTTCATTATCAAAATTAGTCAATGAAACCTTAGGTAAAGACAAAAAACGTTGGATGTTGTTTTTGCTCGGTACACTTGATGCCGGCAGTCAATTTTGGTTATTTATGTGGGCCCCCGTTAATGGCGAAGGAGTAAACATCGCTATGGGGTATTTTTTATTCCCATTAGTGATGGCATTACTGGGACGCATTTGGCTGAAAGAAACCCTTTCCACCATTCAAATCATCGCTTTATGTATCGCCGCCTGCGGTGTGGCACATGAGCTTTGGCACAATCAAACCTTTTCATGGAGCAGCCTCTGGGTGTGCCTAGTTTATCCCTATTATTATTTAAGCCGTAAAGCCATGAAGATCCCCGCATTGCAAGGCATCACGCTCGATGTGTGCTTCATTGCCATTCCTTGTATCATTTATTTGATCATACAAGAACAGCAATTTTCTTTTGTAATCAGTGAAAGCCGATATTGGTATTTATTGCCTGCATTAGGTTTAGTGAGTGCAATCGGTTTGTCTGCCAATTTAAAATCAAGTCAACAAATTCCGGTCAGTGTGTTCGCCGTGCTCAGTTATCTCGAACCTACTTTGCTCTTTTTAATTGCGATATTTTGGCTCAACACACAAGTTTCCCCATCCGATTACTTCACTTATGTGCCGATTTGGACCAGTTTGATTTTGCTAGGCGTAAATGGCTTAATGAAAAAACATCATTAAAATTGACCGCACTTTTATCTGAACAAATGCGGTCATTCTTGAAATAATTTTAATTCACGTTCATAATGAACGAACATTCATATTTTATAGACTGAAGTTTTTTTACTTCAACATTTTCCGATAAGGCTCGCATTATGTCCGATCAACATTCTGATATACAAAACTCTTCCAATAATAAATCTCAGCAACGTAAAAAAGGACTTTCTATTTTTATTCTTTTGCTTCTTCTGATTTCGATCGGCTCTGTGGCTTATTGGTTTTTCTTTATTAAAGGCTTTGAAGAAACCGAAGATGCCTATGTGAGCGGCAATCAGGTGATGGTCTCATCACAAGTTGCGGGAA
>NZ_CAJLNI010000177.1 GCF_905207935.1 uncultured Haemophilus sp. | reverse complement strand
GGCGTTGCTCGTCCTTTTTCATATTTAGAAACCATTTGTTTTGAAACGTTTAAAAACTCTGCAATCTGAGTAATACTTTTTTTGTTAAAAAGTCTTGCCTCTTTTAAGCGAGCACCATTAAAACTAATCTGAAGCATTATTTACACCTATTTTATATAAAATATCATAATTTAGCATTCTCTTCCTTTTTTTCAACATAAAGACTAACATGCTTTTGGGACTCCAATTGTCTCTGTACGTCAGATTTCAATGCAACAAGAGGTTTTTCAGGATTATTTCCACGTCCATCTTCTTCAAGTTTTGTAAAATCAAATTCTGTGATATTTACAGCATCAATAAATTCACAAAAGGCATTTACTTGGTTAACGCTCACTTCTTGGGTCTTCTTATCAAATGTAATAACTCTAATCTCATCAATTAAATTATAAAACTCTCCTAACAACTTCTTCGATTGCGCAATTTGCGATTCGCTCAACTCATCGTTATCTAGGTCGTTAAATAATTCAATTGACAATGTACCCTTCTCTTTTCCATTTAAATGGGAATTTTTTGAACGTGCTATACAAGTAAGATAGTGATGTTTTTCGTAATTCTCAGTAACATCTTCAAATCTATTTTGCATCATAAAAACATACAAGATCTCCTCGATAATTACACCTCTCGCTGTCCATAGAGCCCCCATATGCATAACAGGTGAAACTAATCCATTTGATTGAGCAATAATTGCAATATCTCGATAGATAAAATCCCAATTTAAACTATGACGACTATTTTTAGTCTCGAACTCATTATCAGAATATATTTTTTCAATATCTTTCTTGCGATTTGTTGAAAATACTTGAGCAAACTTAAAGATTTTGGTTGGTAAATTTTCCATAGAGCACCTCATTGAAATTTATAGTCTTATTTTAAGATTTTCTTTCAAAAAAGTCAACTATTATTGGTTTTTATTATTATTTTATCTCCCTAATCTGTTTGGATACCTTTAATACTTAGATCACGAAACTAGAAAAATCATATTGTTATTTTGAATAAAAGTTCTATCATTAATTTAGCTACTCTGTATTCCTAAAAATTAGGTGTTCCAATTTACTTTGGGAAAGGTAGTGATTTCTTTTGAAAACAGGTTTAAAGCTGTTATATTCGTTCGCTAAGAGTAGTCTTAGAATCATTGTAAAAAATTACATTCGTTTAACAACTTTGGATATAGTAGTCTTTAGTATATTCTCTATAAAAGAAAACACAAAAAACCCACCTTCACAGGCAGGTTTCATCTGTATTGTTCAGCTAGATTAAGCTTTACCTTCTGAACCGAATACGTCGATACGTTCTTCAACTGATGCTTGGATAGCTTTTACACCGTCAGCCAAGAATTTACGTGGGTCGAAGAGTTTCTTCTTGTCGTATTCTGCTTCGTTTGCTTCGTAGTCACGAGCAAATTTACGAGTTGCGTTAGCGAATGCGATTTGGCATTCAGTGTTAACGTTAACTTTCGCAACACCAAGTTTGATAGCTGCTTGGATTTGCTCATCAGGAATACCTGATCCACCGTGCAATACGATTGGGAATCCTGGAACAGCTTCAGTCAATTTTTGCAAGTGATCAAGGTGAAGACCTTTCCAGTTTGCTGGGTAAGGACCGTGGATGTTACCGATACCTGCTGCCAAGAAGTCGATTCCTGTAGCAACCATTGCTTTAGCATCTTCGATTGGTGCCAATTCACCGTCACCGATGATACCGTCTTCTTCACCACCGATAGTACCAACTTCAGCTTCTACTGAGATACCTTTAGCGTGTGCTTTTTCAACAACGTCTTTAGCCAATTTAAGGTTTTCTTCAACTGGAAGGTGTGAACCGTCAAACATGATTGAAGTGTAACCAACTTCGATACACTCAAGTGCATCTTCGTAGTGACCGTGGTCAAGGTGGATAGCTACTGGTACAGTGATACCCATTGATTCAACAAGGTTAGCGATCAAGTTGCGAGCAACTTTGTAACCACCCATGTATTTAGCAGCACCCATTGAAGTTTGGATCAAAACTGGAGCTTTTTTAGCTTCTGCTGCACGCAAGATAGCTTGAGTCCACTCAAGGTTGTTTGTGTTA
>NZ_CAJLNI010000176.1 GCF_905207935.1 uncultured Haemophilus sp. | reverse complement strand
ATTCATGATGAACGGTTGCCTTATATGAATATCACCACCTATTCGGAAGATGTCGATGAGGGTGCTATTCCTTATGAGGACTTACTCGCTCTTAGCGTGCAAGTCAGCGTACCGAATTATCAAGGCAATAAATACCGTAAAAAATCGAAACTCACCAAATTAGTATTGAAAAAGCATTAGGAGAAAACATGGCAGAACAACCGGAAAACAAAGACTGGCTAGATAAACTCGGGGAGTTTTTCAGTAAGATTTTTATCAACCCAAACAAAGATATTGCCTACTCCATTCGTAAACGTGGCAACGATGAAATTGAAATTCGAGATTCCATTTTTGATGGTTATGCCCGAGGATTTATTCGTTTTATCTTACTCGCTGGATTTTTGATTGTTGGAGTTTGGGGAAATTGGGGTGAAATTCCTTTCTATGAGCAAATACAAAAAACTCAAAGAGATTATGAGTGGGCTTTCAATTCGGATAAGCCTGCAATGGCACAATATCTACGATATAAAGAGGATGCTGATAGACGTTATAAAATAGCATTAGAAGAAAATGATCCATTTGTAACTTCGCCTCCGACTTACGAAGTGTATAAGCTTAGAATTATGCCTAAATCACCATTAAAAGATTTTATCCTTGATATCATTTTAATACCCTTTGTACTCTTTGCTTTTTTCCTCCCCCGCCCACGCGGTTTTCGTGTCAACCGTAAAAAACGGGTGATTTATTGGCAAACTATCTTTGGTAGCCATGCCATCGCTTTCGTACCGGAACAAGGCGACCCGCTAGGCGGAATTAATTACAGCCGTTTCGGCTTGTATGCATTTGGTGGTCATGAACGTTTTTCATTGCAACTGTGGATTGACGACTACCTTTCCAAACGCCGCGTCACTGCCCTGTTCGGCGTATACCCAAGTCCAAGCTCAGAACATAACGCCCAAATCCTACGTGCTATTCGCGCCTATCTTACGGAAGACAATCCTGAATTTTTAAAGTATGTAGGCAGAGATTTTAAAAACTTTGGCTTAAAATTTAACATTGCGCTGTGTAACGCTTTTGCACTGCGCGTACCGTTTAGCCGCAAAAAAGCCGACCGAGCCATTGACCTAGCGCTTGCCGAATGGAATAAGAAAACCCCAAATCAAAAACAAGGCTGGTTCAACGAACGCCGTGCAACACAGAAAATTATCAATGAACGCCATCTGTGGGAAGAATTAAACAACGAAGTAAAATAAACTAATTTAAAACAAAAGTGTGGTGGAAATTTTAGATATTTATTAAATAGTAAAAAAGTAACCACACTTTTTTTGAACTTCTCACTGGTTATTGTTATGATTCCGCAAAGTATTTTCATCAGTTAACAAAAAAATTATGTCCACCTCTCTTTGGATTTCTACTGCGTATCTACAACAGCCGCCTAGTTCTGACCAATTCGTCGCACTACTGGCTTTTGCCGATAGCCGAGAAACATTTGAACAACTTGTCAAAACGACCTTTAACACGCAAAAGGCACATTATTGTTACCAACTGGCGCCATTAAAGGCTGAAGTCTTTTTTCAACGGCATGGACAAATATGGCTGGCATATCAGGCTAATGGGTTAAAAGAAGGCGAAGTACGAGTCGTCGAATTGGTTGGTGATAAACCCAAGGAACACTTTGCTACTGAGACTAATTACTTGCTTTGCCATCAAATCAACCATGTGAAATTGCTGGATAGGCAGTTTGGTCGTCACCCGAAAGTCTTTGCACCTGATGAGATTTTCAAACTGCTCTTCCCTAACACGCCGATTCCGCCCGATATAACTCAACCGAGTTGGTCAGAAAATTGGCAGGAACCGACTTTTCTCATGCCGGTTTTAGATGAAAAAACGTTGGAAAAAGACACCGCACTTTTTGGCGAGCCGCTGCCCGAATTAAAATGTTATTTCATCTTAGATGCCAATAAGCATAAATATTTAGCACCTGAGAATTTTCATTGCCGTATTGAAAGCCTGTTTCAAGGGGAATTCGCTGAAATCACCAAAGACATTGCGCCTTATTTGGTAGAAGTGATTCCTTATCCTGATGACAGCTCAGAAAGCGAATTAATGGGCTTGTTTAGTGATGAAGGTGCAATGACAAGATTCAATTGGC
>NZ_CAJLNI010000175.1 GCF_905207935.1 uncultured Haemophilus sp. | reverse complement strand
CTTGTTCTCTTTTTCATCACCTACAAAATGTTTGGGGTGCGTGAAGCAGCTATTGTCTTAGTGATCGCGACCATCATTCAGATGGTTGTACTAAAACTGAAATATGGCGTGATTGAGAAACAACAAAAAATCATGGCGATTGCTGTCGTCTTTTTTGGTTTGCTCACTGCCTATTTCAATGAAATCAAATACCTACAATGGAAAGTCACGATTATTAATGCCTTATTTGCCATTGTTTTATTGGTTGCACAATTCCAATTCAATACACCACTGGTGAAAAAGTTATTAGGCAAAGAAATCCAATTACCGGATAATGTGTGGAACAAATTGAATTTAGGCTGGGCAGGATTTTTCATTCTGTGTATGCTTGTAAATATTTATATCAGCCAAAATATGTCTGAAGATGCTTGGGTTGATTTTAAATCTTTTGGTTTACTTGGTATGACCTTTGTTGCAACAATCGTCAGCGGTGCTTATATTTACCGTTACTTACCTAAAGATGATCAAAAAAATGATGGAGAAAAATAATGGTTTCAAATCTTACTGATAAAGACGGTCGTCAATCTAAAGGCGTATTATTACTACGTACCTTAGCGATGCCTTCAGATACCAACGCCAATGGCGATATTTTCGGTGGCTGGATTATGTCCCAAATGGATATGGGCGGAGCAATTCTTGCCAAAGAAATCGCTCATGGCCGTGTGGTCACTGTTGCCGTAGAAAGTATGAATTTCATCAAACCTATCGCTGTCGGTGACGTGGTATGTTGTTATGGTCAATGCCTCAGCGTGGGACGTTCTTCTATTAAAATCAAGGTAGAAGTATGGGTGAAAAAAGTGGCCAGTGAACCAATTGGGGAACGTTACTGCGTGACAGATGCCGTATTTACCTTTGTCGCGGTTGGGAAAGACGGTAAATCCCGCGCTATTCCACGTGAAGGTAATCTTGAACTAGAACGTGCATTAGCCTCTATCGAAGAATTAAATTGTTAAAAGGATAAATGATGTATTACGTAATTTTTGCCCAAGATATTCCTGGCAGTTTAGAAAAACGTCTTTCAGTACGTGAGCAGCATCTCGCTCGTTTAAAACAATTACAAGCAGAAGGTCGTTTATTAACAGCCGGTCCCAATCCTGCCATTGACGATGAAAATCCTGGCGAAGCTGGCTTTACAGGCTCGACTGTGATTGCTCAATTCGAAAGTCTGTCTGCAGCAAAAGACTGGGCGTCACAAGATCCTTACGTAGAAGCTGGCGTTTACGGTGATGTGATTGTGAAGCCTTTCAAAAAAGTTTTCTAAATAAAACGAACTCTACACTCAAAGACGGATCTAAATATCCGTCTTTCTCTTTATATGGAATCTCCTATGCGAGCACTTAAACACACGACAATTTCGTTATTAATTTTAACCGCACTTTCAGGCTCAGCTTTGGCTAATCAGCATGCCCATAAAAGCAAAAATGAAACAGCGCCACAAATTAACCTTGCAGAAGAACAAGCCAAATGGGCACAACAACAGCACGCTCATGAATTAAAGCTGATTGAACAACGTGCAACTTTTCTACAATTAGAGTCGCTCCTAAAAAGTGCGGTCAAAAATAATCATGTTTCTAATAATGCAAAATTATTCCTTGGGCTTATTGATTCTTTAAAAGGTTATCCATTGCAAACTGATGCTATAGCGGCTTATTTAGATGCACGTGTAAAAACTGTTAATCGCGATACGCCTCGTGAAGAAGTGAATGCATTGAGAACAGACATTGAACAATTTATTCAGCAACATTCCTCTCATTTTCTACGTGGAAAATTAGAACAAAGTATTTTTACGTTATTCACCAATGCTGAAGATACTCAAGCACTCGCCAAACTCACACCTAATAATTTGGAAACACAAATTGCCGTGCTTACAGCTAAATATCAAATAGAGGCAGCCAATACCAGTCAGACGACAGAAAATCAATCAAACGACAAGAATAAATCGGCTATTTTGTCTGAATATGAACAACTTTGGCTCAATAATGCTGAACTACCTAATGATGCTCAGCTATGGGCGGGTTGGTATTCACAAGGTGGACGCACTGAAGAGAAAATCTATCAAAAAGCGGAAATGCTCTTTGGTAAAAATGATGCTAAAGGCCTCGAAATACTCGCTAAAGAGTTAGAAAAAATTGAGAA
>NZ_CAJLNI010000174.1 GCF_905207935.1 uncultured Haemophilus sp. | reverse complement strand
CAGGCTTAGCCGCCTTATTAGCGATTGATAATGGCAAACAAGTGGCTTTAATGGCGCCAACAGAGATTTTAGCGGAACAGCATGCAAATAATTTCCGCCGTTGGTTAGAACCTTTTGGTATTGAAGTAGGCTGGTTAGCAGGTAAGGTAAAAGGAAAAGCTCGCCAAGCGGAATTGGAAAAAATTAAGTCCGGTGCGGTACAAATGGTGGTGGGCACACATGCTTTGTTCCAAGAAGAAGTGGAATTTGCGGATTTAGCCTTGGTGATTATAGATGAACAGCATCGTTTTGGCGTGCATCAACGTTTGATGTTGCGAGAAAAAGGCGAAAAAGCAGGATTTTATCCACATCAACTGATTATGACAGCAACACCAATCCCAAGAACATTAGCGATGACGGTTTATGCTGATCTTGATACGTCGATTATTGATGAATTGCCTCCAGGTAGAACACCGATTACGACAGTGGTTATTTCAGAAGAGCGTCGTGATGAAATCGTTGCTCGAGTCAAAAATGCCTGTATTAATGAAAAACGTCAGGCTTATTGGGTTTGTACGTTGATTGATGAATCTGAAGTGCTAGAAGCGCAAGCAGCCGAGGCCATTTGGGAAGATTTAACGAAAGCCTTGCCGATGCTTAAAATTGGCCTTGTACATGGGCGAATGAAACCGCAAGAAAAACAAGATATTATGGCTGCCTTTAAAAATGCAGAACTCGATTTGCTTGTGGCTACAACCGTGATTGAAGTGGGCGTAGATGTGCCGAATGCCAGTCTAATGATCATTGAAAATGCAGAGCGTTTGGGCTTATCACAACTCCATCAGTTACGTGGGCGAGTAGGACGTGGCAGCACGGCTTCTTTTTGTGTCCTAATGTATAAACCGCCATTGGGTAAAGTGTCGCAAAAACGTTTACAGGTACTACGCGATAGCCAAGATGGCTTTGTGATTTCGGAAAAAGATTTAGAAATTCGCGGACCAGGTGAAGTGTTGGGCACTAAACAGACGGGTATCGCCGAATTTAAGGTGGCGAATTTAATGCGCGATCGTAAAATGATTCCAACCGTTCAACATTATGCTAAAGCATTAATAGTGAAATATCCGGATGTGGCAGAAAGTTTAATCCGTCGTTGGCTAAATAATCGAGAAATTTATTCGAATGCCTAAAGTGCGGTTATTTTTGAAAGAGTTTTATATAAATGAATAAATCAACGGTACTTTTCTTTGATTCTGGAATGGGGGGCTTAAGCGTTTATCGCGAAGCGAAAAAGCTGATGCCCGATAACCATTATTTGTATTGTTTTGACAATGCTGGCTTTCCTTATTCAGAAAAATCAGAAGAAACAATCATTCAGCGAACATTGGATATTTGTAAAAAAATTAATCAGGATTATCCACTTGATGCCATTGTGATTGCTTGTAATACCGCGAGTACGGTAGTGTTACCACCTTTACGTGAACAATTTTCTATTCCAATTGTAGGTACCGTGCCAGCCATCAAGCCTGCAGCAGAAATTTCACAAACGAAATATATTGGTCTATTAGCAACAAAGGGCACGGTTAAACGCCCTTATGTTAATGATCTTATTCATCAATTTGCCTCCCATTGTATAGTTGAACGATTAGGCTCAACTAAACTGGTTGAAATCGCAGAGCATAAAATCCAAGGAAAATCTGTCGATCTGATTGCATTGAAAAATGAATTAACTCCTTGGGCCTCAATAGATAATTTGGATACAATTTGTTTAGGCTGTACCCATTTCCCTTTAATTAAAGATGAAATTCAAATTTGCTTACCCCAAGTGAAGAATTTTATGGATCCAGGATTTGCTATTGCCAAACGGCTACAATTTTTACTTGATAAATTAGAAGTGCGGTCAAAATCTGAGATGAAAAATCAGGTTTTTTGTACGCAAGATGTAGAGAATAAACACCAATTAGAACAAGCGTTGGCTCTCTGGGGATTTGATGGCATTACCGTTTTAAAATGATTTTTCTCGTCATGTTGGTGCGTTTATAAGCAAATAGCAAAAAAATTTACATTTTTTTACAAAAAGATCTTGCAAAGGAGTCTGAAATGCCTATAATGTGCCCCACACAACGACGCGCTGTTGTGAGTCTTAGAAAAACCAGTGCGTCGTTCTTTTTTGCTCTTTAACAATATATCAGACAATCTG
>NZ_CAJLNI010000173.1 GCF_905207935.1 uncultured Haemophilus sp. | reverse complement strand
ATTAGAAAGAGACTGTAAACCAAAAGATTTATCACGTTTCGTGAGCCATCTATAAAGAAAAAATCAAAAAAGGCGGAAATTTCCGCCTTTTCTATTGTTCTTATTCAGACTCGCCTTCTAATCCACTTCTAATTTTATTTTCAAACGCCGTATAATCCACCAAAAAAGCATCGTGACCATAATCCGATGGGAATTCGTAAAATTTTAAATCGACTCCCGCTTGTTCTAAAAGCTGTTTACTTTTATGTAAATCAATAGATTTAAACAGTTGGTCTGTCGTCACTGAGACTAACGTATAACGTGCTTTAATTCGAGATAAGGCTTCTTTTACATCCGCATAACCAACACTTGGGTCATATAAATCCAGTGCACGTAATAAATGCAAATAAGTGTTGGCATCAAAACGATCTAAGAATTTTTTACCTTGATAACTCAAATAGGATTCTACTTGAAAGTGATCACCCCAAAATTGTCCTTCAGATTTAGTCGCTCGCCCAAATGCCTTAGCTAACTGTACATCAGTCCGATAGGTTAACATTCCCAACATACGAGCAATAGAAAGGCCTTGATTAGGTGGCGTGCCATCATAATAGTCACCATTATTGAAATTCGGATCATTAATCACTGCTTGACGCATGACATGATTAAATCCAATGGCTTCTGCACTGAAAAAAATCGAAGAGCAAAGATTCACAATGTTATCCATAAAATCTGGATAATCAATTGCCCATTGTGTAGCTTGCATACCACCAAAAGATCCCCCCACGATTGCTTTTAAATGTGGGATACCAAGGTGTTCAAGCAAGGCTTTTTGGACTTTGATAATATCTTGAACGATGATATTCGGGAACTGGCTACCATAAGGTTTTCCAGTAGTTGGATTAATTGAACTAGGTCCCGTCGTGCCTTTACAACCACCTAATACATTTGAGCAAATAAAAAAGTATTTAGATGTATCAAAAGCTAGACCTTCGCCCATAAAGTTTTGCCACCAACCGTCTTTATTCGGTTCATCAAAATAAGGTTCTGCATCTCCCGTTAAAGCGTGACAAATCAATACTGCATTACTTTTATCAGCATTCAAAGTGCCGTAAGTTTGATACGCGACATTAATAGGCGAAAGCTGTCCGCCCAATGTTAATTGGAGTGGATTGTCTTGAAAAAGCACGACATTTTTCACAGCCATTGAAATGATAACCTTTTACGTTGATGGTTTACCAATTATCAACAGCTCATTTTTTTTGTCAAGAAATTTTAGACGTTTAGACGTCTAAATATTTTCTTATCAATTCAGTAAACAAATTACACTTGAACTTATATTGTTTTTTCAGTATGTTAGCAAAATGCAACTATCCAAAACGCTGTCAAAAATGACCGCACTTTCCTGGCTCTTACGCCTTCCTCTAAAAAAACTCCTCGGTTACGCCTTGGGGCTCTTTTTACTTGTCTTGATAGGTTGCTTCACCATTGATCGTGCCGTGAGCTTTTATGTACAAGACCGCGTGTATGAAGATGTCGAAACGCTCCCACATCGCCATTATGCATTGGTACTCGGCACATCCAAATATGTCGCTAAGGGAAAAACCAATAAATATTATGATTACCGCTTAGAAGCATCAAAACTCTTGGTCGAGCAAGATAAAGTCGATTATTTATTACTAAGTGGCGATAATCGCACGCTTCAATATAACGAACCTCGCACCATGTTTTTGGATCTACGTAAAATGGGCGTATCTGAAAGTGTGATGTTTAAAGATTTTGCGGGATTCCGCACCTTAGACTCTGTTGTGCGCGCAAGTAAAGTTTTCCAAGTGCCCTCTTTTACTATTATCAGCCAAAAATTCCATTGTGAACGCGCGCTGTTGATTGCTAAACACTATGATATTGATGCAATTTGCTTTACTGCGAAACAACCTGACGTGTATTTCGGGACTCGTGTTCGCGAAATGTTTGCGCGCGTGAAAGCCGTGTTAGACTTAATTATCGGTGTAAAACCTTATTTTCTTGGTGCGCCAGAACCTCTACCAATTCCTACCGAATAGTTAATGATTTTTTAATTTTTACCCTGTTAAATCAAAAAATATTTAAATAATTGGTTTTTTACTCTATTTTTTTGGAGTATTTATTTGACAATTTTTGATGAAATCACTATTTCTAATACCCATCACAAACACAACATCTTACTTTTCATTTTTAGAGGATTATCTTATGTCTCATTTA
>NZ_CAJLNI010000172.1 GCF_905207935.1 uncultured Haemophilus sp. | reverse complement strand
GAAAGTGATTTAAGAATATAGCTTACTTTTTTCTCTGTATATATAGACAAAAAGCCTGAAGATTTTACACTTTTTGAGCAAAAAAGCAAGCCAATAGCCTATTTCTACTTGAGAAATTCACCATAAAAAATGACCGCACTTCATCACAAAGTGCGGTCAATTTTTCATTAATTTATTGGATTAATAAACCCCTTGAGCCAACATTGCATCGGCTACTTTTACAAAGCCTGCGACGTTTGCGCCAACTACGTAGTTAATGTTTGCTTGGCCTTCTGCTGAACCGTATTTTTTACAGTTTGCATGAATATCTAACATGATGCGATGAAGCTGTCTATCCACCTCTTCAGCTGTCCAGTATAAACGTTGTGAACTTTGCGCCATTTCTAAACCTGATGTCGCAACACCACCTGCATTAGCCGCTTTACCTGGGCCAAATAATACACCAGCCTCTAAGAATGCTTCTGTCGCTTCGATAGTGGTTGGCATGTTTGCCCCCTCAGCAACCAATTTCACACCATTTGCAATTAAGGCTTTCGCATCAGAGATCTCTAATTCATTTTGGGTTGCGCAAGGAAGTGCAATATCTGCTTTCACTTCCCAAGGGCGTTTACCTGCAAAATATTGAAGACCGAATTGTTTTGCAAACTCTTCTACTCGACCACGTTTTACATTTTTGAGCTCTAATAACGCCTCTAATTTTTCACGATCAAACCCTTCAGGTAAATATACATAACCCGCAGAGTCAGAACAGGTTACGACTTTCGCACCGAGCGCCATCGCTTTTTCAATCGCATATTGCGCCACGTTACCCGAACCGGAAACTAAAACGGTTTTACCTTGGAAGCAATCCCCTTTTTCAGCGAGCATTGCTTGTGCGAAATACACTAAACCATAACCTGTCGCTTCAGGGCGAATTAGGCTTCCACCAAATGAAAGACCGCGACCTGTAAACACACAAGCAGCTTGGTTTGATAATTTTTTCATATAGCCTGCAAGATAGCCGACTTCTCGACCACCTACGCCAATATCACCTGCTGGCACATCGGTATCCGGCCCAACATGACGATAAAGCTCAGCCATTAACGCTTGGCAAAAACGCATGACTTCTGCATCTGATTTCCCTTTAGGATCAAAATCTGAACCGCCTTTCGCACCGCCCATTGGCAATGTGGTTAAGGCATTTTTAAAGATCTGTTCAAAGCCTAAGAATTTTAAAATCGATAAGTTAACAGATGGATGGAAACGCATTCCGCCTTTATATGGACCAATTGCACTGTTGAATTGAATACGGAAAGCTCGGTTTACTTGAACTTGACCTTTATCATCAGTCCATGCCACACGGAACTGAAATGCGCGCTCAGGTTCAACTAAACGCTCTAATAAAGCTTCTGAACGGTATTTAGGGTTTGCTTCCAAGAAAGGCCAGATTGACGTGAAGACTTCACGAACGGCTTGTAAAAATTCAGGTTGGTGGCCGTCACGTTGAGCCACTTTTTCAAGAAATGCGTCTAATGATGCTACTGCTGACATAGGATTTTCCTTCTAGTAGTGAGTTAATATGATGTGTGTAACGTTATTTTATTTATCACCGTCTTGTTGCGGCGTGTCATCAATATAACAATAGAAAAATCAACTAGGCAATAGTTTTTTTATAGAAAAAATGAAGAAAAAATAAAAAACGAGAAAACATTTAATATTTTCTCATTTTTATTAGATGATATCTAAAATTAGTACCAGGATTAGCACTTCAAGTTAAAAAGTGCTTATTTATTTTTACCTTCTAAGTAAAGCCATTCAGCGACTTGCTTCGCAAAATACGTCAAAATACCATCTGCACCCGCACGTTTAAAGCAAAGCAATGATTCCATGATGCATTCTTTTTCTTTCAACCAACCATTTTGAATCGCAGCCATATGCATCGCATATTCACCAGAAACTTGATAAGCAAAGGTTGGCACACCGAAATAGTCTTTCACGCGATATAGCATGTCTAAATATGGCATACCTGGTTTCACCATCACCATATCTGCCCCTTCTTGTAAATCAAGAGCCACTTCTTGCAAGCCCTCATTACCATTGGCTGGATCAAGTTGGTAAGTTTTCTTATCGCCACCTTTCAGATTGCCCGCAGAACCGACTGCATCACGGAATGGACCATAATAATTAGACGCATATTTTGCTGAGTATGCCATAATTTGTGTATTGATATGACCATTTTCTTCCAACGCCTGACGAATACGACCAATAGGTCCATCCATCATATCACTCGG
>NZ_CAJLNI010000171.1 GCF_905207935.1 uncultured Haemophilus sp. | reverse complement strand
GGGCGATTAGCTCAGTTGGGAGAGCACCTCCCTTACAAGGAGGGGGTCACTGGTTCGAGACCGGTATCGCCCACCACTTTTTCCAAAGTTGGCTTTAATGTTGTAAAAGTTTGACCAAGCGGGCGATTAGCTCAGTTGGGAGAGCACCTCCCTTACAAGGAGGGGGTCACTGGTTCGAGACCGGTATCGCCCACCACTTTCTTACAATCCTTACTTAAATCCGTCAAATTAGCATTATTTCTGTTTTATCTTATAAATAAAAACGGCCACAAAACGTTTCATTTTATGACCGCACTTCTATCTAATTTTTTGGATTAAACTGGCTCTAAACCTAACACTTTACGTCCATTGATACTTGCGATATCAACCATTGCATCAAGATGTGGGAAGCGACAGCCAGCAGCAAGCAAGCTTAACTCTTGCCATAAATCCCCTTCACAAAGTGGCACCATATAATCACAGATATTATCCGTACCTAACGCGACTGTAATCCCTTCTGGAATCATTTCATCTGCCGGTGTCAAGGCATTATGGAAAGGCATCAAATCTTCTTTTCGGTTACTATCAATCCACGCCATTGGACAAGCAATCATCATCATTTTTGCCTGACGCATTTTTTCATAAAGCTTATAGCGGTATTCTTTGCTATGTGCACCAATGGAAATACCATGGATTGCCACTACTCTCCCTTCCATACCATGTTCAATGGTTTTATCACACAGCTGTTCGGTTTCTTTTTCTTTCGGAGAGTTAAATTGGTCCACGTGTACATGACACATAATGCCGCGAGATTTAGCCGCATCAAGTAAAATATCCATTGCTTCAAGGCCGCGCCCATAATCAAGCTCATCGCGATAAGGCAAGCCTCCAATCATATCCACCATATCCGAACCAATATCAAACCATTTGCGTGCTTCTGGCTCAATCACCCCTTTTAAGGTCTGATTCGCAAATTTCAAAATAATGTCATGCTTATAAACTTCGCGAGCTTTGTGTGCAGCAATGATGGCTCGGTCTTCACAAATCGGGTCGATATCCACAAAAGTACCAAATGCCGTCACCCCTTGGGAAATCATCAGCTCAATCGATTGACAGAAACGGGCGTAATAATCATCAACACTGGATGTACGTTTCACTTCATCTACCAAATCCCATTTTTGTTGAAGATTACTATTGTGATAAATGCCGATTTTTTCGGGTGTCATTGTAAAAGCACGATCTGCGTGAGCGTGGGCATTGACCCAGCCACCTTTTTTAATGATTTCGTCTCGAATAAACGTTTTAAAGCTACGAACGTGATTTCTCATAATAACTCCGCCAAAAAAGAAAGGAAAAGAGAGACGAGAAGTGTATTAATTGAAAAGCAAACCCAATAAGGATCTGATCTATTGTGAATTATTTGCAATGTTATGAAAAATTCGCAGATTTTAATTAATAACATCTTTTCAGTCTTTCAACTGGGTGCAAAGTATAAGATTTTAAGCACAAAAAAGCTATCTATTTATTGATAAAAGAACGCTCTTGTTTGAAAACTTCTAAGAATAAGCCGAGCGGTGGGCGGCTAGAAGATTGCTCAGTATAAGTGCGGTCAAATTTCTTATAGTTTCCTTTGCGATCAATATGATACTGTGTGCCATCCGGCTGAATAATGACATTCCAACGGAAATTCGACGCCAACACCCAAGGATCGCCATTAAGCTCAAATAAATTGCGACCTTGTGCATAATCCGAAATTGGATTTTTCACTTTAAAGATCGATGACATCAATGCCGGTAACAAATCAGTATGACTCGTTAATTTAGAGACTTCTTGCACCGGTAAATCTTTCCAGTAAACAATAAACGGCACTTGGATTTCATCACGACCAAAATAGTTTTCTTGCTCTTTTTCATCCAGCTTATTAAACGTTGTACCATGCTCTGCCGTAATAATAACAATCGTATTCTCTAAAGAGACTGATGCTAAAGTGTCATCAATTTGTTGATCAATCTCCGCAAGGGATTTGGTGTAATTTTCTTCCGTTTGATCTGCAATATCTAAATCCACATAAGCAAACCAAGGTTTATCCTCTTTTAAGAGAGATAAAATGCCATTTATCGCTTCTTTTGGCGAAGAAGCTTTCACTTTAGGTAATTTCACATTACGGAACAAGGCTTGTTTAAATAAGCTATCTTTAAATGCCGTAGACGAATAAGCGACAAATTGATATTTCTCATCTTGTAGCTTTTTAATTAATACCGACGGTGTGTGATTACTCAAAATACTGTCCGTATAATT
>NZ_CAJLNI010000170.1 GCF_905207935.1 uncultured Haemophilus sp. | reverse complement strand
GTCATTTATTTCCAGAATTAACACCTAAAGAAGTCAGCCTATTAAGTCTTATACTGCACGGCAAAACCATTAAATTACGCACTGAAGAGTTTGAAATCGCCTTTTCGGCTTATGACAAAGTTCGTTCTAATAATGGAAACTCGCTATTTGGAGAAGATCGAGAAACCATGTTTAGTATTTTAGACAGACATACGCAAGCTTTAAAAAAGGTATTCTATAAACACATATCTTAATATTTAACGCGGTCATTTTTAGCTAATTTTTACAAAAAACGCTGTGAAACATCACAGCGTTTTATATTTACGATTACTTATCAAAAATAGCTTTCGTATATATTCGACTATAGTAATAACCGCTTTCTGGTCTAAATTCCATATCAAGCTCACTCAAATAAATCGTAAAGCTTGGTCTATCAATTTTTAATAAATCTTGGTTAAGCGATTTAAGCTCAGCTTTAGAGATTTTTTTCATCGGGTCTAGCTGATGTTCTTTGAATACTTTGTGAATATGTTCATCCATATTCGTACAATATCTGTCATGATCTTCAACAAAGCAAACCTCTGGCTTCTCTTCGTGCTTATCCGCTTTTTCATCAGATTTCATATAAGTCTGAACCTCTGTACGAGCAAATCCAGGCATCGGTACACGAATCCATTTTTTATACGGCGTGACATCAATTGACTCCCATAGAAATTCTACTTTTGTACCTTGGTCGCTAATTACTTGTTCATTGATGCTGATATGATCACCATAAATATGTAATGTCAAAAGCTCTTCGGATTTTTTACCATATCTCTGCTTAAATATCTCGTGTCTTTCTTTATAAGGATCTTCTACATAAGAGTCTAGCGCTATATGACGAACCATATAAAATGTTACATTATCTAATTCTTCCCAATCTTTAAGCTCGCTCTTCGGCATATTCTCTAAACGCTCTACAAAATCTACATCATCACGAATTTTTCCTTGTCCATCAGATAAATTAAGCTTTGTGAGTAAATGCTCAAAACGTTCCGCTTGGCTTTGGTAAGCGATTTCTTGTGGATTCACTACCCAAGTCATGGCAAAAATTGCCACCATTACAACCCCAGAAATCAGCCGGTATTGACGTGCTTTTGGCACAATCAGGATCGCATAAGCAATCGTAATCGCCGTAGCCAAGGCCACTAAATAAATACGCTGTTCCGTCCAAGCATAGGCACTAATACGGCGATCAATCGCCAGCCATAGCAACACGATTGGCACAATAGCAAGATATGGATAGAACTTAAAGAAAGTTTCCCAGCGGGCTTTAGCACAAATAGAACGTAATGCATATACGCCTAAACCACCAAGCAGGTAAGGCAAGGTAATATTAGCCAGCATGCCTTTTGGTAATACGCCTTCAAAAATAATTTGAACAACATAAGCATAAAGCAACACAGTGAAAATCATCAATGCTGGTGCTAATACGAAATTAACTAAAATTTCAAAAATGCGATTTAACGTCATTTCCGATTTAGCTTGGCGCTGTTGGAATACTAAGAAAAACAGTGGCTGAGTAAAAATGCCTAAAGAAGTATAAAAATGACTGTAGAAACTATAAGAAAACTCGACATTAAAGAGTGTTGTAATCGTAAATAGAATAGTCGCTACTAATCCAAACACCAACAACCATACCGCCATCGCTAAGCCAAGATGGAATAGATTGGTAAAATTACGGTAGGTAAACCCTTGATTATTTTTTTCAAATGGAAACCCTAATAACACCAGTAACGTAATAAAATTTGCTCCCCAGAATTTCGGGCTCGATAGATAAAACTCTGCACTATCATTGGTCATGCCAATGATGGCTAGCGCTACCAATGGCACAATCCATGAAAAACGATACCAAGAATATGGTCTAGAGAGATAAACAAAGATAAATAACATTGGCTCAAATACCCAATAAGCCAAATGATCACCTTTATGAGTCCCTAATTCCATAAACCAAATTCCAATTGCAAATGCACTAATTAGAAAAATTTCAATCGGATGTGCAGACACTGCATTTTTTATCTGCGCTTTAGTCTTTTCGAAAAATGTTGAAACAGACATAATCATTCCTTTTTTATTCTATAAAGTCTTAATTAACACTTAATAATTCATACTGAAATAGTATGGAATTTACTGGCACTTTAACGAACTTTTATGGATAAATCCACTAAAATTAAATAGATATTGGATAAAAAGAGACAAAATCTCACCGCACTTTATTGAAAAACAAGATGCAGATCAAAGTGCGGTCATTTTTCCAAGACAAATTTCTAAATTTGCTTTATTATATTGCCACTTTAGGTTCGCCTAACTAATTTTAATTAACTTTAAACAGAGGAAAACAAAATGGC
>NZ_CAJLNI010000169.1 GCF_905207935.1 uncultured Haemophilus sp. | reverse complement strand
ATGCAATTAGATGAGAGTCATCGCAAACTTGCTCAAGAGGCATTTAGTCGAGGTAAAGCAACAGATTTTCCACTACGTCAGGTGATTCGCGAATTCCGCATTGGATGTGGACAACGAGCCGATTTACTGAGAATGTTCTTGCACGTACAAGTGCAAGCTGCCTTTGCTGATTCTCAATTACATGACTCAGAAAAAGAAGTGCTTTATGTGGTGGCTGAAGAGCTTGGTCTTTCCCGTATGCAGTTTGAGCAAATGCTGGCAATGGAAATTGCAGCTCGTCAATTTACTCAAGGTGGATTCTATCGCCAATACCAACAGGGCGGTTATCAACAGCAAGGTGGCTACCAATACCAACAACAAGGTGGTTACCAACAATCTTCAGGCCCAACATTAAGTGATGCTTATAAAGTATTGGGCGTGAGTGAAAGTGATGATCGTAATGCTGTAAAACGTGCATATCGTCGTTTAATGAATGAACATCATCCAGATAAATTAGTTGCTAAAGGCTTACCGCCAGAAATGATGGAAATGGCCAAAGAAAAAGCGCAACAAATCCAAGCTGCTTACGATTTAATTTGCAAAGTAAAAGGCTGGAAATAGTGCGTGTTATCCTCGCCCCCATGCAAGGGGTGCTTGATCCTTTCGTTCGTCAGCTTTTAACCGAAGTGAATGAATACGATCTCTGCATCACCGAATTTGTCCGTGTGGTAGATCAACTCTTACCTGAAAAAGTCTTTTATCGTCTTTGCCCTGAACTCAAAAATCAGGGTTTTACACCTTCTAGAACACCTGTTCGTGTCCAACTTTTAGGTCAACATCCGAACTGTCTTGCTGAAAATGCCAATCGCGCCATTGAGCTTGGATCACATGGTATTGATTTAAATTGTGGCTGCCCATCCAAAACCGTTAATGGCAGTAACGGAGGTGCTGCACTTCTCAAGCAACCTGAACTAATTTATCAAGCGACTCTAGCCTTACGAAAAACCGTACCTAGTCATTTACCTGTCAGTGTGAAAGTGCGATTAGGTTGGGATTGTACTTCACAAGCTTTTGAAATTGCCGACGCCGTACAACAAGGTGGCGCGACTGAAATCACCATTCACGGCAGAACCAAAGCCGATGGCTATCGTGCCGATCGCATCAATTGGGAAAAAATCGGTGAAGTGAGATCTCGCTTAACGATCCCGGTGATTGCTAATGGTGAAATTTGGCGTTGGAAAGATGGTCAAGCATGTTTAAAAGCGACAGGTTGCGAAGATCTAATGGTCGGGCGTGGTGCATTAAATATCCCAAACTTAAGCCTTGTACTTAAACAAAATTGCGAAAAAATGCCTTGGGCGGATATTCAAAAGATCTTGCAAAAATATGCGGAAATGGAAAATTTCCATGATTCCGGTTTTTATCATGTTGCCCGAATCAAACAATGGCTACGCTATCTCAATAAAGAATATCCTGAAGCAGATGTTGTTTTTGAACGAATTAAAACCAGCAAAACGGCAGAAGATCTGAGAGAAAGACTCTGTCAGTGCTAAAAAAATGCGGTCAGAATAGACGGCTTTTTTAGCACTCCCCACTCGTACGATGAGTTCAACAGTCAAACAAGACTTGACCAAAATCAAAAAGTTATCATATAGGACCAGTAGAATCGATGAGGCATATACCACAAAAAAGGTGAGGTGTCTTATGAAGACTCGTCTATTGCTTTCTAGCTTACTTATCGCATTAAGCGCAACATCATTTGCCCAAACGCATAAAGCGCATTGGTCTTATAATGGGAAAGAAAGCCCTGAACATTGGGGTGATTTGCTCACCGAATATCAAACCTGTAAGCTAGGGAAAGTTCAATCGCCAGTTAATCTTGAAGCAGATAATGGCATGAAAGTGGCAAATAAACCACTTAAGATGAATTACTTCCCTGCGGAGTATCAAGTAGAGAACAATGGGCATACCGTGCAAGTCAGCGTTGCACAAGAAAATGCGCCATTTATTACGCTCAACAATAAACCATTTTATTTAAAACAATTTCACTTTCACACACCAAGCGAGCATACCTTTAAACGTCAACATTATCCTTTAGAAATTCATTTTGTCCATCAAAGTGAAGATAAAGCGTTAGCGGTTGTTGCCGTAATGGTCAATGAAGGTGAAGCTAATCCAGCATTAGCACCAGTCGTTGAGAAAAAACTCACCGTTGGACAAAAAGAAAAATTGGCTCAACCGATTGATATTCAAGCACTAATGCCAAAAGAGATGGCTCGCTTCCGCTTAAATGGATCGCTCACTACGCCACCTTGTAGTGAAAACGTGGCATGGACTATTTTTAAATCACCAATTCAAGCAAGCAAAGCACAAATTGCCGCGATAGAAGAAATGGAAGGGAAAAACAACCGCCCAACGCAACCATTAAATCAGCGTGATGTGGAAGTTGAACAATAAATAAAAAATGCGTGGATAGTTTCCACGCATTTTTT
>NZ_CAJLNI010000168.1 GCF_905207935.1 uncultured Haemophilus sp. | reverse complement strand
AAGTAAATCTTGCTGAATCAGATATAGAATATTCAATATTCGTCCTGTCCGACCATTGCCATCATAAAACGGGTGAATGCTTTCAAACTGGTGATGAATCAGAGCCATTTTTACCAAGGGATCGTAATCAAGTTGTGCCGAGTCGTTGATAAATCTTTCCAAATCAGACATATATTTTTCAATATCGGCAGGATTTTGCGGAGGCATATAAACAATTTCTTTTGTCGTTTGATTTACCAGCCCCGTTCCTTGCTGCTTTCTAAAACCCGCATTATTTCCTTCCAATGCAGCTTGAATTTCTTTAATGAGATTGAGTGTAATTAATTTATCGGAACGGACGGAGTCAAAGCCTAATGACATGGCTTGCGCGTAGTAGTGAACTTCTTTTGCAGCTACGGTAGTGAATTGGTGTGTACAGATATTGCTTTGATATAAATCATCTTGCGTGGTAATGATATTTTCAATCTCCGAACTTTCTTTCGCCTCCTGCAAGGGTAATGTCCCGAGTAGAATATTTTGATTCGGCATTGTATGTACCACGCCTTTTAACTCACCTAATGCCTGATGAGCAGAACTGCAAGCTTTCAATACCGCTTTACTTTCTATCTCGCCCAAGGCAAATAAATCTGGAATTTGATAGTTGTTCATTATGACTTCCTTCATGCATAAAAAGGTGTGGTTTCTTGTGCACGTTTACATAACATGCACAATATTCAGAATATTTTGTGCATATTAGTACAACGTACACAAATTTTCTATTTTTTTGTGCATGTTTCAGGTTCCAAAGCAGAAAACATAATATTTGGCTAAACATCCCGGTTTTTCAATTATCCCAAATAACAAATTCTTGTCATTTTAGATAGAAAAGTGCGGTTATTTTTTGGGATGTTTTTAATGTTTGCTACTGAACGGTGGTTTGGCAAACCAAATGAGAACAACTAAGGAAATGAACGTTATTGCAGAAACTAAGAAGATCTCGTTAGCACCAATAATAAAGCCTTGAGCAGTGATTTGTCTGGCAATATATGATGCCGTTTGTTCTTCACTTAAACCAAAACTCCCCATAGTTTGGAAGAATTGTTGGGAAATAGGATTATATGGATTAATGACTTCTGTAAGTTGCGTGTGATGCACGGCTTCGCGGTTATACCAAATAAAAGTAGTAAGTGATGTGCCTATTGAGCCGGCAAGGGTTCGGAGGAAATTAAATAAGCTCGACGCTGAAGCCATTTTTTCGGGCGGTAAACCAGAAAGCGTAATGGTTGTCAGCGGCATAAAGAAACAAGCAACGGCTAAGCCTTGCACAAATTGCGGTAATGCCACATCCATAAAGGTCATTTCAGGTTCAAAGGTCACAGCTCGCCAATAAAAGGTGAGCGCATAAACCATAAAACTGACGGTGATTAAAATCCGCATATCAATTTTATTGCCGAATTTCCCGATAATCGGTGCAAGTAGAATCGGCAATAACCCAACGGGGGCAGCCGCAAGCCCCGCCCATGTTGCTGTATAGTTATAAACCTGTTGGAGCAGAAGCGGGATGAGCACGACCGTCCCTGAATACACCAAGAAAGCAAGACTAGTCGAAACACAACCTACGGTGAAATTTCGGGATTTGAATAAGGAGACATCCACAACTGGATTATCGTCCGTGAGTTCCCAAATGATGAGGGCGATTAACCCTATCGCTGCGATAATGGTGAGTACGATAATTTCAGTGGAATTAAACCAGTCTAGCTCGCGACCTTGATCCAGCATTAATTGCAACGCACCTACACCGAGTGCTAACAAAATCAGCCCAATAGTATTAACTGGTTGATGAGAAATTCTACTTTCTCGGCCTTCTAAAATTTTCCAACTGATTAAGACAACGGCAAGCCCAATCGGAACGTTGATAAAGAAAATCCAACCCCAGTGAATATTATCGCTGATCCAACCGCCTAAAATCGGGCCACAAATCGGGGCGACGACGATCGTCATTGACCAAAAGGCCAATGCCATTCCGCGTTTTTCAGGCGGGTAGTTATTCAATAATAAGCTTTGAGAAAGGGGGATGATTGGGCCGGCTACCGCACCTTGAAGGACGCGAAAAACGATCAACATTTCCAAGCTATTTGCAATACCACAAAGCCAAGAGGCTAGCACGAATAATAGCGTTGCAATTAAAAATAACCGCACTTCACCAAAACGTTTTGCCAGCCAGCCTGTAATCGGAATTGAAATGGCATTTGCCACACCGAACGAGGTGATCACCCAGGTTCCTTGGCTAGACGAGGCACCTAAATCACCGGCTATGGTTGGAATAGCAACATTGGCGATCGTAGAATCCAGCACAAGCATAAAGGTGGCAAGGGAGAGTGCCAAGGTTAGGATTGCCAACGCACCGCCTTGTAACGGCTTGAAATGAGATTGCGGCATAACGGAACCTAATAGCTATTATCGCGAATAATAGATTCGATCAAATTATTGACCGCACTTTCATCATATTGCAGCACATTCGTGGAAT
>NZ_CAJLNI010000167.1 GCF_905207935.1 uncultured Haemophilus sp. | reverse complement strand
TGGATCACCCAAGCTTTAACTTCAACAATCCAAACCGTTTACGTTCATTAGTGGGTAGCTTTGCAAATCACAACTTAAAAGCTTTCCATCATATTAGTGGTTCTGGCTATCGCTTCTTAACGGATGTCTTAATTCGTTTAAATGAAAGCAATCCACAAGTAGCTGCGCGTTTAATTGAGCCATTAATTCGTTTCTCACGTTTTGATGCACAACGTCAAACACTAATGAAACGTGCCTTAGAACGTTTAAGTGCAGTTGAAGATCTCTCAAAAGATTTATTTGAGAAGATTGAAAAAGCCTTGCAATAAAACAAAAAGTGCGGTTAATTTTGACCGCACTTTCCATTTACAGTGAACTATCCTGAGAGATAAACGAGTATGTATTCTTTGATCCGTAAAGCCATCTTTTCCCTTGATCCTGAAACTGCCCATGATTTAGTGATTAAATCATTGCATTTAGCGGGTAAATCGCCTTTTCAATTTTTATTGAAGCAACTTTTGGCTTGTCCACAAGGTACGCCTAAGCAAGTGATGGGCATTACGTTTAAAAATCCTATTGGGTTAGCAGCGGGCGCAGATAAAAATGCCGAAGCGATTGATGGATTTGGTGCGATGGGATTTGGTTTTATTGAAGTCGGTACGGTTACGCCTTTAGCGCAAGAGGGAAATGCGAAACCTCGTCAATTCCGTTTAGTGGAAGCGGAAGGGATTATTAACCGTAATGGATTCAATAATTATGGCATTGATTACGTAGTCGAGAATGTTAAAAAGGCAAAATTTGATGGCGTAATTGGGATTAATATTGGCAAAAATAAAATCACGCCGCTTGAGAAGGGGAAAGATGATTACCTATTTTGCCTAAACAAAGCCTATAACTATGCGGATTATATTACGGTAAATATTTCATCACCGAACACACCGGATTTGCGCCAATTGCAGTATGGTGATTACTTTGATGATTTACTGCAAAGTGTGAAACAACGTCAAAAAGTATTAGCTGAGCAATATAATAAATATGTACCGATTGCAGTAAAAATAGCACCTGATTTATCTGAGGCTGAGCTCGTTCAAATTGCAGATACATTACTTCGTCATCAAATGGACGGGGTAATTGCGACTAATACGACGATTTCTCGCGACAACGTCACAGGTCTGAAAAATGCGGAACAACAAGGTGGCTTAAGTGGAAAACCGTTACAGCAAAAAAGTACAGAAATTATTCGAAGATTGCATCAAGAGCTGAAAGGGCAAATTTCGATTATTGGTAGTGGTGGTATTGATGGTGTACAAAATGCACAAGAGAAGATTGCAGCAGGTGCTGAATTGTTACAAGTTTATTCGGGTTTGATTTATCACGGTCCAAGCTTAGTTAAAGAATTAGTGAAAGCGATTAAATAAATGACAAAAAAATATGATTTACATTGCCATAGTACGGCCTCAGATGGTGTTTTAACGCCTACGGAGCTTGTGCAACGAGCTCATGAGCAAGGTGTCAATGTGCTTGCTTTATGTGATCACGACACCGTGATGGGTATTGATGAGGCTAAAATTGAAGCAGATAAATTAGGTATTGAGCTGATTAATGGCGTGGAAATTTCAACGAATTGGGAAGGTCGTGGCATCCATATTGTTGGATTAAATTTTGATAAAACACATCCTAAAATGACCACACTTTTAGCCGAACAAAAATCATTGAGAGAAAAAAGAGCGGTTGAAATTGGCCATAAATTAGAAAAAGCAGGCGTTCCCAATGCCTATGAAGGCGCAAAAGCGTTAGCCAATGGGGAAGTGACTCGTGCCCATTATGCGCGTTATTTGGTACAAATCGGAAAGGTTTCAAATGATGGCCAAGCCTTTAAGCGTTATCTAGGCGGTGGCAAATCGTGTTTTGTCAAAGCTGAATGGGTGAATATTCCAACGGCGATTGATACGATTCATGCAGCAGGTGGTGTCGCAGTCATTGCCCATCCTATGCGTTATAACATGACAGGAAAATGGATTCGTCGACTAATTATTGATTTCAAACAATGGGGCGGTGATGGTATGGAAGTCGCAGATAGTGGACAGACCAAAGATCAGCGTCAATATCTTGCGCGTTTAGCCAATGAATATGACTTAGCCGCCTCTTTAGGCTCGGATTTTCATTTTCCTTGCGGATGGATTGAATTAGGAAAGAATTTGTTTTTACCTGAAGAGGTAAAACCGATTTGGACATTATTTGAATAATAAAGGGCGGTTAAATCCGCCCTTATTTTTTATATTTGGCTGTTTTCACACAAACCAAGACTCGCTAGAAATTCAATAAATGCGCGAACTTTAGCTGGTAAATGACGACGATTTGGGTAAACCACATAAATATCTAAAGGTTTTTGTTTATATTCAGACAAAATTTCAACTAACTCACCTGAAGCAAGCGCATCTTTGACAAAGAAACTAGGTGAGTTACTGATGCCCAATCCCGCTTTTGTCATTTCTAACAATGCCATACCATTATTGGAAACCACTTTAGATTGAATTTTATACCGTTGAATTTGATTGGCTTTTGTTGATTGCCAATGCACTTGATTTAACGATGATTTATAAAGTAAACCTTGGTGATATTCTAAATCATCAGGTGTAAGTGGTGTGCCT
>NZ_CAJLNI010000166.1 GCF_905207935.1 uncultured Haemophilus sp. | reverse complement strand
CAATGCGTTTACGTGTGGGTTTAGGCCAATCTAAAAACATGATTGCGATCAGAGCGTTACAAACTGCGGGTGTTGATTTCACCGCTGAATTCTTACAACGATTTGGATTCAAACGTGACCAATATTTTGCGAGTGAAGCGCTTGCATTAGGTGCAGCTTCTTTCACACCGCTTGAAATGGCGCGTGCTTATGCGGTCTTTGATAACGGTGGTTTCTTGATTGATCCTTACCTTATTGAAAAAATTCAAGATAACACGGGTAAAGATTTATTTATTGCTAACCCGAAAATTGCTTGTATCACTTGTAATGACATTCCTGTGATTTATGGTGAAACCAAAGATAAAATTGATGGTTTTAAAGATGTCGCAGAAGTAGCAAATCCTGACAACCTAAAATCAGCGCAAGGTAATAACAATACGGAAGAAGGCGATCAACAACCTGAGAACGTACCAGACTTACCGGAACTTCAAACATCAGCATTAAATGACGGTTCTGTTGATTTAATGGCGGATGCGAAAGACGGTGCAGCAAAACAAGAGTATGCACCTCGTGTAATTAGTGGTGAGTTAGCCTTCTTAATTCGTAGCGCATTAAATACGGCGATTTATGGTGAGCAGGGACTTAGTTGGAAAGGTACAAGCTGGCGTATCGCGCAAAGCATTAAGCGTAGTGATATTGGCGGTAAAACAGGTACAACTAATAGTGCGAAAGTTGCTTGGTATGCGGGCTTTGGTGCTAACTTAGTGACCACGACCTATGTCGGTTTTGATGATAATAAACGCGTATTAGGTAGAGGTGAAGCGGGTGCGAAAACCGCAATGCCTGCTTGGGTCGCTTATATGAAAGCAGCACTTTCTGATGTACCAGAACGTCAACTTGATCTTCCTCCAAATATCGTGGAGAAAACCATTGACAGTAACTCTGGTTTACTTTCTGAAGGTGGTGGCCGTAAAGAATACTTTATCGTAGGTACCGAGCCTAAACGTACTTACTCTGCGGAAATGAAAGAGCGCGGTTATTATGTTCCACCTGAGTTGCAACAACGCTTGAATGGCGGAACAGGTAAAACCAAAGACGCGATTCCAGCAACGCAACCAGAAGAATTATTCTAACCCTGATTTAAATAGTAAAAGTGCGGTTAATTTTGACCGCACTTTTTTATATGCTTAACTTAAAAAAGTTATTAGTGGGATAACGCTTGTTTCACTGCTACATCTAATCCTGCAGTTGGACGGCCAAGCAATTTCTCAAGGGTTTTGTCTTCTGAGAATAACGCACCGTTTGACGCATCCACATCCCATTGTGCAATTAAGCCTGCAAAGCCTTCATCTAATCCTGCTTGTACAAGTGCTGCGGCATAATCTGCTGCAGGAATATCCACGTAAGGGATATCTTTACCTGTTTGTTTGCTGATTTCTGCTGCAAGGTCAGCTAATGTCCAGCTGGTTGATCCGGCAAGCTCGTAAGTTTGGTTTTCATGACCTTCACTTAATGCAACATTTACCGCTGCTTCAGCAAGTTCTGCACGGAGTACAGACGAAATTTTGCCGTTTTTTGCTGAACCGTAGAAAGCATTGTTTGCTAGTGCTGCCGGAATTGAAGCTGTGTAGTTTTCGGTGTACCAACCATTGCGTAAAATGGTGTAAGTAATGCCCGAAGCTTTTAATGTGGCTTCAGTTTCAACGTGCTCACCGGCAAGAGATTTAACTGTGTTGTCGTTGGTGGCACCGAGTAAGCTGGTGTAGATAATATGTTTCACGCTGGCTTTTTTCGCTGATTCAATTACATTGTTGTGTTGTACAAAACGCTGACCGATTTCATTACTTGATACCAAAATTAATGTATCTACGCCTTGTAATGCTTCTACTTGTCCTTCTGTTTTTGAATAATCAAATTTGCGAGCTTCTACACCTAAAATTTTTTCTGGAGAGCGTACAAGCGCAATAACGTTTGCTTGTTTTGCTTTTAATAAGTTTAATGCGATTGCGCCAAATTGACCTGTTGCACCAGTAATTGCGATAGTTTTAGTTGTCATGATGTTTTCCTTCTCGTTAAGTTGAAATGATATTTGAACATTTGATTGTTCGCTTGATGTGGCGTATTATATTTAAATACTTACTTTTAAGAAGTACTTACATAAACGTAAGTTTTGGAATTTTTAAAAAAATAATTTTTAACTTGTTGATTTTTAAGGAATTAAAAATGAAAAAAAATTTAAATCGTGGGAATGTTCTGGCTTCAGCTTGCCCTTCTCGCCAAATTTTGCAACATTTAACCAGCCGTTGGGGCGCATTGGTGTTGGTGAGTTTGCATTCTGGTACCAAGCGTTTTAGTGAACTTCGTCGAGCCATTGATGGTGTAAGCGAACGTATGTTGACTAAAACCTTGCAAGAACTGGAAGCAGACGGCATGTTAATCCGTAAATCCTATAATACCGTGCCGCCGCAAGTGGATTACACATTAACAGAATTTGGAGCAGAGGCTTCTAATAAGATGTTTGAGTTAGTGGATTGGTTGGAAACAAATTTAGGGAATATTTTGGCAAGCCAGAAGAAATAATGTTTCAAGGTAGGCATTTTCAAGTAGAATGACGACAAACAGACAAGATAGATAGAAAAATGAAAGCAAAAC
>NZ_CAJLNI010000165.1 GCF_905207935.1 uncultured Haemophilus sp. | reverse complement strand
TTTTTACAAGGAGAAAACATCATGACAACGCTTTTTGATATTGCACAAAACTGGTTAAACCAAGATCCTGATGCTGAAACTCACGCAGAATTAACCGCACTTTTAACAGCGGCCAAAAATGGTGATGAAAAAGCACATACTGACTTACAAGCTCGCTTTAGTGACCGTTTACAATTTGGTACAGCAGGGCTTCGTGGACCGTTACAAGCAGGCTCTATGGGAATGAACCGTGTTTTAGTGGCACAGGCAGCAGGTGGTTTAGCGGATTATTTAAAAGATTACGACAAACAGCCTTCTATCGTGATTGGTTACGATGGTCGTAAAAACTCTGATGTTTTCGCACGTGATACCGCTGAAATCATGGCGGGTGCTGGCGTGAAAGCTTATTTACTTCCACGTAAATTACCAACGCCAGTATTAGCTTACGCCATTCAATATTTTGACACCACTGCGGGTGTCATGGTGACTGCAAGCCACAACCCTCCAGAAGATAACGGTTATAAAGTTTACTTAGGTAAAGCGAATGGCGGTGGCCAAATCGTTTCTCCTGCAGATAAAGATATCGCTGCATTAATCGATAAAGTAGCAGCGGGCAATGTAAAAGATTTACCTCGTAGCCAAGATTATGTGGTGTTAGATGATGAAGTGGTTAACGCTTATATCGAAAAAACTGCTTCTCTTGCTAAAGAGCCTAAATCAGATATTAACTACGTTTATACCGCAATGCACGGTGTAGGCTATGAAGTATTAAGCAAAACCTTAACCAAAGCAGGTCTTCCACAACCTCATATTGTGGCAGAACAAGTATGGCCGGACGGCACATTCCCAACAGTAAACTTCCCTAACCCGGAAGAAAAAGGTGCACTAGATTTAGCGATTAAAGTGGCAAAAGAACACAATGCAGAATTCATTATTGCCAATGACCCTGATGCAGACCGTTTAGCAGTGGCTGTTCCGGATGCACAAGGTAACTGGAAACCTTTACACGGTAACGTAGTAGGTTGTTTCTTAGGTTGGTATTTAGCAAAACAATACCATGCCAAAGGAGAGAAAGGCGTATTAGCGTGTTCTTTAGTATCTTCTCCAGCGCTTGCTGAAATTGCGAAAAAATACGGCTTCCAATCAGAAGAAACCTTAACCGGTTTCAAATACATCGGTAAAGTTCAAGGTTTATTATTTGGTTTCGAAGAAGCACTTGGTTACTTAGTTGACCCTGATAAAGTACGTGATAAAGACGGTATTTCTGCGGCTATCGTGTTCTTAGATTTAGTGCGTCACTTAAAAGCACAAGGTAAAACCTTAGCGGATTATGCCAATGATTTCACGCAAGAATTCGGTGCTTATGTCAGTGGCCAAATTTCTATTCGTGTAAGCGATTTATCTGAAATTGGTAAATTAATGGCCGCACTTCGTAACACGCCTCCTGCTGAAGTAGGTGGTGTTAAAGTGGCACAATTCATCGACCACACTAAAACTGATCGCCAAAGCGACATCCTTGTATTCGTATTAGAAAACGGTAGCCGCTTAATCGTTCGTCCATCTGGTACTGAGCCGAAAATCAAATTCTATCTTGATGCTCGTGGTAAAGATCCAAAAGACGCGGATCACGTTTTAGCACAATTTGATGAAGGCGTTCGTCAAATCCTTCGTCAAGATGCTTACGGCAAACAAGATTGCTAATTAAGCAAACTATTAAATGATAAAAAACGCTAGGTTTGATGCCTAGCGTTTTATTTTTGCTTATTTCAATGCAAGTTGTAACTTGCCCTGATGTTTTTCTAATAAAGTCTCTGCTTGAGCACGATCTAATCCACTCAGAATCATCATAATCGCTAATTTCGCATTTTGATCAGCTTGCTTTAATGTCTCTTCTGCGAGAGCCTTATCGCAATCCGTGGCTTGCATGACGATACGAATGGCACGCGCTTTCAGTTTTTCATTACTTGCCTGAACATCCACCATTAAGTTTTGATAGCATTTACCCATTAAGATCATAGAAGCCGTAGTCAGCATATTAAGCACGAGTTTTTGTGCCGTACCTGATTTTAAACGGCTCGAACCGGTCAGCACTTCTGCCCCCACTACCGTATCAATGGCAATATCCACAATATTCGCCATCGCTGAATTCGGATTACTTGCAATCGAAACCGTCACTGAACCTAAACTTTTCGCATATTCCAATGCACCGATCACATAAGGTGTTCGGCCACTGGCTGCAATACCCACCAACACATCTTTTGAGGAAAATTGAATTGTTTGTAAGTCAACCACGGCTTGTGCTTTACTGTCTTCCGCCCCTTCAATTGGATGACGCAATGCGCGCTCGCCGCCTGCAATAATACCTTTCACCATTTCAGGTGACACACCAAAAGTTGGTGGGCATTCAGACGCATCGAGTACGCCTAGTCGACCACTGGTTCCCGCACCAATATAGACTAATCGACCGCCTTGTTGAAATGCAGCGACAATACATTCGACTGCTTGGGCAATTTGAGGTAAACATTTTTCAATTGCCAAAGGCACTTGTTTATCTTCATCATTCATTAACTGCACAATTTCCAATGCAGACAAGCTATCCACATGCATGGAATTGGGATTCCGTTGTTCAGTAATTAAAGTTGAAAGGGTTTGTAATAAATTCTCTGCCATG
>NZ_CAJLNI010000164.1 GCF_905207935.1 uncultured Haemophilus sp. | reverse complement strand
GCAAAAGAAATGTCAGCACCATTAGCGGCTAAACGTGTAGCTGATGTCATCGTAGAGAACGCGAAATAAGAACAGAGAAGTTGAGGGATAGTAAATAAACCCTTAACCTAAAAGTGCGGTTAAAAATAAAGGTGAAATAATATGAAACATATTTCGGACGAAATTAGAAAGATTATCCCTGAGATGCGTCGGGTTCAACAAATTCATTTCATTGGTATCGGTGGTGCTGGTATGAGTGGAATTGCCGAAATTTTATTAAATGAAGGTTATGATATCTCTGGTTCCGATATTGCAGATGGTGTTGTGACTCAGCGTCTTGCTCAAGCAGGCGCAAAAATTTTCATTGGTCACCAAGCGGAAAATGTGCAAGGGGCAAGTGTAGTAGTTGTATCAAGTGCGATCCATGAAGATAACCCTGAATTAATCGCCGCAAAACAAAATCGTATTCCAGTGATTCAGCGAGCACAAATGTTGGCTGAAATTATGCGTTTCCGTCATGGTATTGCGGTAGCAGGTACCCATGGTAAAACCACTACTACAGCTATGATTTCGATGATTTATACTCAAGCGAAACTGGATCCAACTTTCGTTAATGGTGGTTTAGTTAAATCAGCCGGTAAAAATGCGCATTTAGGTGCAAGTCGTTATTTAATCGCTGAAGCAGATGAAAGTGATGCCTCTTTCTTACACTTACAGCCGATGGTTTCTGTTGTGACTAATATTGAACCGGATCATATGGATACCTATGAAGGTGACTTTGAGAAAATGAAAGCCACCTATGTAAAATTCTTACATAACTTACCGTTCTACGGTTTAGCGGTGATGTGCGCAGATGATGCGGTATTAATGGAACTTGTTCCTCAAGTTGGTCGCCAAGTATTAACCTATGGCTTCAGTGAACATGCTGATTATCGTATCGAAGATTATGAACAAACCGGTTTCCAAGGTCATTACACCGTAGTTTGTCCAAGTGGTGAACGTATTAATGTATTATTAAATGTACCGGGTAAACACAATGCGTTAAACGCAACCGCAGCACTTGCAGTAGCAAAAGAAGAAGGCATTGGCAATGAAGCAATTTTAGAAGCGCTTGCTGATTTCCAAGGTGCGGGCAGACGTTTCGACCAATTAGGCGAGTTTATTCGTCCAAATGGTAAAGTACGCTTGGTGGATGATTATGGCCATCACCCAACAGAAGTTGATGTAACAATTAAAGCAGCGCGTGAAGGTTGGGGAGATAAACGTATTGTCATGATCTTCCAGCCTCACCGTTATTCACGTACTCGCGATTTATTTGATGAATTCGTGCAAGTATTATCCCAAGTGGATGCATTGATTATGTTAGACGTGTATGCCGCAGGTGAAGCACCAATTGTCGGTGCAGATAGTAAAGCACTTTGTCGTTCTATTCGTAATCTAGGAAAAGTCGATCCAATTTTAGTTTCTGATACGGAACAACTTGGCGATGTATTAGATCAAATTATTCAAGATGGTGATTTAATTCTTGCCCAAGGTGCGGGAAGTGTAAGCAAAATTTCTCGTGGTTTAGCAGAGCGTTGGAAAGCATAAATACATTGAAAAAATAACCGCACTTTTCAATGAAGAATAAAAGGAAAACAGGATAAAACAATGAATTTAAAACAAGAAAAAATTGCCGTGTTGTTAGGCGGCACATCAGCTGAACGTGAAGTATCTCTTAATTCTGGTGCAGCTGTGTTAAATGCATTAGTGAGTCAAGGCTATAATGCGCACGGTATCGATCCTAAAGAATATAATGTCGCGAATTTAAAAGCAGATGGTTTTGATCGCGTTTTTAACATTTTACATGGTCGCGGTGGTGAAGATGGCACCATGCAAGGTTTATTAGAACAAATCGGTTTGCCTTACACTGGTTGTGGCGTGATGGCTTCAGCGTTAACCATGGATAAAATGCGTACTAAAATGTTATGGAAAGCCTTTGGTTTACCTGTTGCCGATATGGAGATCGTGACGAAAGAAAACGCTCACGAACTAAACCCACAAGCTGTGGTCGAAAAATTAGGTTTACCTTTGATGGTTAAGCCATCTCTTGAAGGTTCAAGTGTGGGTTTAACGAAAGTAAAAGCAGTCGAAGAATTAAAAAGTGCGGTCGATTATGCACTTAAATTTGATAACACCATTTTGATTGAAGAATGGTTAGCGGGTGATGAATTAACGGTACCTGTTTTAGGTGGCGAAGTATTGCCGGCTGTTCGCATTGTGCCAGAAGGTGAGTTTTATGATTACGATGCGAAATATATTTCAGATAACACTCAATATTTTTGCCCTGCTGGCCTTTCAGCTGAACGAGAGCAAGAATTAGCGAAATTAGTTAAACGTGCTTATGACGTTGTGGGTTGTCGTGGCTGGAGCCGCATTGATGTGATGACTGATGCACAAGGTAATTTCCGTTTAGTCGAAGTAAACACGAACCCTGGCATGACAAGTCACAGTTTATTCCCTAAATCTGCGTCAACAGTCGGTATTTCATTTGAACAACTCGTCGTGAAAATTTTGGAGTTGAGTGCGTAATGAATGTAATTAAGCGCAAAAATACACCGCCAACGCAATTTGGTCGCTCATCTAACGGAGAAGGTAAATTCCGTTTTATGTTGCAGATTAAACTTGCTTTGGTGTTACTTTGTGCGGGGCTAGGGTATTT
>NZ_CAJLNI010000163.1 GCF_905207935.1 uncultured Haemophilus sp. | reverse complement strand
CATTCTGACTGTCTAATAGAATGCAAGCGCGTTCACCGAGAAGAGAAGTGAGTAAAAATTGAGACACTTGAGCAAAACAAGGTCGATGTAACGCTTGACCTAATAATTGGTTAAAGGTCTTATTTTTAACCGGATGTGGAGCAGTAAAATTAAATTCACCTTCACAATTATTATGATCAAGTAAAAAGAGAAGGCCTTTTACCATGTCCTCTAACGCAATCCAACTCCAATATTGCTCGCCATTCCCTAATTTGCCGCCTAATCCGAAGCGATAGAGCGGAAGGATTTTTGCAAAAGCCCCGCCATTTGGAGAAAGCACTAATCCCGTTCTGGCTAAACAGACTCTTGTGTTAGCTTGTTTGGCTGCATTTTCCCAATTAATACAAAGTTGTGCGGTAAATTGACTACTTGGAGGCGTGTCTTCAGTGATCTGGTCTTCGCCACAGTTTCCATAAATGCCTGTTGCAGAACCAGAAATCAATACAGGAGGATGTTCACTTTGGTTAATGAGTTGAACAATCTGTTGGGTTAAATCAATACGACTGTGACGCAATTTCTCTTTTTGTTGAACAGTCCATTTTTTATCAAAGATTGGTTCACCGGCAAGATTAATGACCGCATCAAAGTTATTCAAATCTTTGAGTGTTGAAAGTGCGGTCAAAAATTGTGGTATTTTTTCAGGAAAAATAGTTTGGGCTTTTTCAATCGAGCGAGTTAATACGGTAACGTTATCGCCACGTGAAAGTAGCGATTCAACTAAGGGTTTACCAACAAATCCCGTTCCACCGGTTACTAAGATATTCATTATAGATTGCTTTCAAAGAGCGTTTGAATTTGTCCTAAAAGCGATTTAATTGTTGTATTTTTGGTTGGAGTTACAAAAATAGTGTCATCTCCCGCAATCGTACCCAAAATGCCTTCAGGTTTACCAATGGAGTCCAATAAACGGGCAATTAACTGTGCCGCACCGGGAGAGGTTTTAATGACGATAACAAAATCATTGTGATCAATATCCAAAACCAGATTTTTTAATGGGCTGCTAGTGGCGGGGACGCTTAATTCACTTGGTAAGCAATACACCATTTCCATTTTCGTATTTCTTGCACGAACTGCACCAAATTTACTTAGCATGCGTGAAACTTTAGACTGGTTAATGCTTTGAAATCCTTGGTTTTTTAAGGCTTCAACAATTTCACTTTGAGAAGCAAATCGTTCTTGATTGAGCAGTTCTTTAAATGCTTTAGTTAATTGATCTGACATAGATATTCTCATATAGGGGAACTTGCATAAGAATTGCATAAAAATTCATTTTAGGCAATTAAAATAAACCTGTCATTTGAAAAGTTTGAACTAGATCTCATAATTGAATTTCTCTGTTTGTAATTTATTAATGAAAACCTTAAAATCCTACCTAGTTAGGATTAATTAATACATGAGGAGTATTTTATGAAAGTTGCAGTATTAGGCGCAGCAGGCGGTATTGGTCAAGCATTAGCCTTATTACTTAAATTACAATTACCCGCTGAAAGTGAATTAGCACTGTATGATATTGCACCAGTGACACCAGGTGTGGCTAAAGATGTGAGTCATATTCCGACAGCAGTTAAAGTAGAAGGTTTTGCAGGAGAAGATCCAACACCTGCACTTAAAGGTGCTGATGTCGTTTTAATTTCTGCAGGGGTAGCTCGTAAACCGGGCATGGATCGTTCAGATCTTTTCAATATCAATGCAGGTATCGTGCGTAACTTAATTGAACATGTTGCAAAAACTTGTCCAAAAGCTTGTGTAGGTATTATCACCAACCCTGTGAACACGACTGTTGCGATTGCTGCAGAAGTATTGAAAAAAGCGGGTGTTTACGACAAACGTAAATTATTCGGTGTCACCACTTTAGACGTGTTACGTTCTGAAACATTTGTATCTGAATTAAAAGGCTTAAATGTTTCTCGTACAAGCGTACCAGTTATTGGGGGACACTCAGGTGTGACGATTCTTCCATTACTTTCACAAGTTCAATACGCTGAGTGGAAAGAAGAGGAAATTGCACCATTAACTAAACGTATCCAAAATGCAGGTACTGAAGTGGTTGAAGCAAAAGCAGGTGGCGGTTCTGCAACACTTTCTATGGCTCAAGCGGCAGCACGTTTTGCGCGTTCATTAGTGAAAGGCTTAAGCGGCGAAACTGTGGTTGAATGTACTTATGTTGAAGGTGACGGTAAATATGCACGTTTCTTTGCTCAACCTGTACGTTTAGGTAAAGAAGGGGTAGAAGAAATTTTACCAATCGGTACCTTAAGCAAATTTGAACAAGAAGCTTTAGAAGCAATGTTACCAACATTGCGTGCGGATATTGAATTAGGCGAAAAATTTATTAACGGCTAATTTAATTCTATTTCTGGAGAAGAGGAGTAGTCAGCTCCTCTTTTTTTATACGAAAACGATTAAACATAAAAAAGTGAAGAAAAATCGTGATTTAGCTCACAAATTTGAACATTGCTATTTGCAATGTAAAGGACTTTGCCGTATTCTTAAATCACTAAAAATAAGTGCTATTTTTAAATAGCCGACATCTATTTTGCTTTCCGAGTAGTGCCCCAGTGGGGCACTTTTTTTTGCCTTATTTTTAGTCGCAGCATAAAAAGTGCGGTCAAAAAACACTGGATTTTCTGACCGCACTTTTAAAATGAATGCTAAGCGAAAGAATTATTCAAACA
>NZ_CAJLNI010000162.1 GCF_905207935.1 uncultured Haemophilus sp. | reverse complement strand
ATCCCAGGTAAATCAATGGTTGCTGCTTCTGCAGGTACTTTCAAAGGTGAAAGCGCTGTAGCAGTAGGTTACTCACGCTCAAGCGACAATGGTAAAGTTATCTTCAAACTTCAAGGTAACGCGAATACCCAAGGCGACGTAGGTGGCTCTGTGGGTGTAGGTTACCAATGGTAATTTAACTTTCCATTAAGATAGATAAAAACCCAGCTTCGGCTGGGTTTTTTATTTGTATCAAATTAAGAATGAAATGGGATAGAATGAACAGACAATAACATTTCTAAAAAAATAGTTTTGTAATTAATTAGACAAGCTTAAGGATATGTAACCTAAATGACAACTTCAGAACAAATTAATATTGCGTTTGCGATTGATGAAAAATATACCCCGCATTTGGAAGCGTTGATAAAGTCAATTTGTTACTATAATAAGAACGTAAACTTTTATGTTTTGCATAATGATATTCCACAAGAATGGTTTGAAGGGATTCGGTTTAAATTAGAAAAAATAGGGAATAACTTATTTTCTATTCATATTTCTGATGATATTTTTAAAGATTATAAGACGTTAGAGCATATCTCTTCATCAAGTAGTTATTACCGCCTCATGATTCCCAAACTGATTAATCAAGATCGTGTTTTGTATTTGGATGCAGATATTATTGTTAATGGATCACTAATGGATTTTTATTATAGTGACCTTGATAATTCGCCAGTCGGAGTGGTTAGGGATTATTGTACCATGCAAACCTTCCCATTCCCTTATTTAGATGAATCTGTTTCTAGAAATTATTTTAATAGTGGTGTATTACTTATTGATTGTGCTAAATGGCGAAATGAAGGAATAGTTGATATTTTATTAGAAACGGCTAAAGCATATGCTGACCAAGTGTTATATGGTGATCAATGTATTTTAAATATCGTTTTACGAGAGAAAGCAAAGTATTATAGTTTTGCAGAGAATGCTCAGGTGAAGTATATAGAAAATATTAAGGAGCAGTGCGGTTTGTCATCTGTTAACTTAGATAAACATCCCGTTGTTATTCATTATACAACTGAGATCAAACCATGGAATTGTCAAAAAATAGGCTTGTTTGAGCGTGAAAAATATTGGTTTTTCCGTCATTTAGATTGGGCATATCTAATTATGCGTCCAGCAAATAACCTTTAATTAAAGATTACGCTAGTCATTGACTAGCGTAATTTATCTGCGAGCTCGAGAACTAATTTGGCAATAGTAGGGAGTGGATCATTACTTATAAGATGTTTGTATTTTAAGTCCAATTTTTGAGAACGTAATGCTTGTTTATTAGCTATTTCAGTCTGTTCTTTTGTGGTGGAACGATATTGGTAGGCAATTAAACGTAGTGCTTCTAAGGATATATTCATCTTTTTAGCCAGTAAGTCGCGAAGTTGATTTTCCCAAGCGATATCTTTATGACCTTTTTTTTCCATCACCATAGTAATAGATTTCTCGAGTACTTTTTTGATTTGTTGGGCAGTCGAGCGGATGGGGTAGTGGCCTAACCATAAATCGTTTGTTTCAATAAATTCCGCATTAAATCGTTCAATAAACCAGTAATAGTAGTTTTGACTATTTGGTGTGATAAATACAACGCTTTGTATTTCTTTACCTTCAGCATTAACCATGTAATGACTACCAATCGTTAATCTACACGTTTCAGCAATAACCCGAGGGATGATCACTTTAGGGGTAAGAATTTCTTCTTTTCGTTGATCGGTAAAATGAAAAATAAAATCTGGGTCATATTCGGTGGAGTGCGGTAGATAGCCTCGCCAGGTGTACATGCCTACACGATTTTGAGGAATAAGAGTAAGAAAAGCGTTCAATTTCTCACGGGAAGGACAATAAATAAATTCATCAGCATCAAGTGGAAAAATATAATCAATGTTAGCATCATTATTGAGAATATGCTGCATCATATGATTTAATACGCGTTCAGGGGCAAATTCGAGTTCATTGTAATGATAGATATGAATTGGTAGTCCCTCTTGTTTAAGAAAAGTGAGAATTTCACGCGTATTATCACTGCTATTGTGGTCAACAATATGAAGTTCATCTAATAAGGTTAAATTGTGTCGAATAAAAGTTTCAATAACATCACTTTCATTACGCACCATGCTTAAGCCAACTCGTTTCTTACTCATCTCTTATTTACCTTATATTGAACGCCTAGTATTTTTAAAGATGCTCTTTTGCTAACTTCAAATTGTCTAGTAATGGTTTTCTGTTTGGTTCGGGTACGGCTGGATTAAATAATAATTCGACGCAAAGATCATGGCAAAGCTGATAATTGCCCACCGAATTCGCACTCATCGCCAGTTCTTCTTTCGCTTTCCATTCATAAACAGCTTGATCCACAAAAAGAATATCTTTACTGAGAGGAATGTTTGCCGCTACAGTTGCATAAATATAAGCCAGTTTGGCTTTATTGTTGTGGCGTAGTAGGCGCGCTAAATGATAAAGACTTTCCGCACGTTGTGGGCGATATTCATAAGTGGATAGCAATAAATTTTGTACCTCATTGAGTGAAGCATTTAATTCGATTTTTAATAAAGCGATTTGAAGGAATGAATAATAGACTTCTTCAGACCATCCACCGAGATTCGCTCGAATTGCATACCATTCAATGGCTTTTTCATACATATCTGCATCACGATAAGATTGTGCGGTATAAAACGCATAGCGATCTTTAAGATCTTCATCTTCAGGTGAATAGAAGGCTTTTTCTAACACTTGAGCATCTTGGAAATATTTTTG
>NZ_CAJLNI010000161.1 GCF_905207935.1 uncultured Haemophilus sp. | reverse complement strand
CTGGCCCAAGCGCCAATTCGGCTGGTGTAAGGGCGAGTTGCAAAATATTCATCTGATTGTTCAGGCGAGATTTTTTCGGCTTTGCCCTCAATGCGAACAGAACGTTCTAATTCAGGCCAAAAGAATGTCAGGGCGACGAAAGGATTATGTTCTATAGCGCGACCTTTTCGGCTGTGATAATTTGTGAAAAATACAAAACCTTGTTCGTTCACTTCTTTCAACAACACCATACGGCTTGTTGGACGGCCGTCTTCATTGACTGTCGCAACATTAACACCTGTCGGCTCATTGACTTTAGCCGTAATCGCTTCGTTGAGCCATTTTTCAAATTGTTTTATTGGATTGGGATCGCAATCATGCTGAGAAAGCGCCTGTTTGCAATAATCCTCACGAATATCATGTAAGTCCATTTTCTTTCTCCTTTTGCTTGAAAACAAAAAGCCCTTGCAGTTGCAAGGGCTAGTATAGTCCGTTAATTATTTACCATCAACACTCACGCCATAAAACGCATCATAGCCAAATGGGCTTTGTACATAGCCTTTTACGCGAGGACTAAGTGGTGCGAAACCAACAGAGTGCGCAACAGGAATCCACGGAGCTTGATCGTGGAAAATCACCTGAGCTTGTTTGTAAAGCGCTGCACGTTCATCTTTATTCGTTAAGCCAATTGCTTTATCTAATAAGGCATCAAATTCTGCATTTTTGAAACGCGCAAAGTTTGAGTTGCCAGCGTTAGCACTAGCAAGTAACGGAGAAAGGAAGTTATCTGGATCACCGTTATCGCCTGACCAACCAAAGATACCAGCCGTTAATTCGCCTGCTTTAGCACGTTTTTGATAGTCAGCCCATTCAAATGTGACTGGATTTGCTTTTACACCTACTTTCGCCCAGTCTGCCATGACGAGTTCAGCCATACGTTTTGGATTTGGGTTAGATGCACGTACCACCGGTTGAATCCAGAAGTCCGTTTCAAAACCGTTTGGATAACCTGCTTCAGCTAAAAGCTGTTTCGCTTTCTCTGGATCATACGGATAATCTTGGATTTCGTCGTTATAACTCCAAATTGTTGGTGGCAATGGATTTTTCGCTGCAGTGCCTGCACCTTGATAAACCGCTTCAATAATCGCTTTTTTGTCTACCGCATAGTTCAATGCTTGACGCACTTTCACGTTATCAAACGGTGCTTTTTCCGTATTGAATGCGATATATGCCACGTTTAAACCTTTTTGTTCCAAAAGCTGTACTTTTGGATCAGTTTTCATTTTGGCTAAATCTGCCACATTCGGGAATAAAATTAAATCACAAGAACCCGCTTGTAACTTCGCATAACGCGTAGTCGCATCTGGCACGATGCTGATGACTAAGCGGTCAAGTGGTGTACGGCCTTTCCAATAGGTTTCATTCGCCACATATTGTGCCGCTTGGTCAGTTTTGTAATCCACAAAAATAAACGGACCTGTACCTACCGGTTTGTTATCGATTGTTTCTGGTTTACCCGCTTTCAGCATCGCATCTGCATATTCAGCTGAGTAAATTGAGATAAAGTCCATCCCCAAGCTTGCTAAGAAAGTCGCATCTTTTTTATTCAAGGTGATACGAACGGTGTTGTCATCCACTTTCTCAACTGATTTTAATAAATCTGGGAATTTCATTGCTTTGAAATACGGATAAGTCCCTTTTGATACATTGTGGTAAGGGTGATTAGGATCTAACTGACGTTGGAAAGAAAAGATCACGTCATCCGCATTAAAATCACGTGTTGGCGTAAATTCTTTTGTCGTATGGAATTTCACCCCTTTACGTAAATGGAAAGTATAAGTTAAACCATCGTCACTGATCTCCCAGCTTTCAGCCAAGGCTGGCTCAAGATCTGTAGAGCCTTTTTTGAATTCAACCAAACGGTTATACACTTGTTGTGAACTCGCATTGTAAGATGTACCTTCCATTACTAATGCCGGGCTAAAGCCAAGTGGTGCTTTCGCAGTACAGTACACAAATGTGTTATTACCTGAAGGTTTTGCTGTTTCTGCTTTCGTATTTTCTTTTGCCGCAGAACCAGATTGATCACAAGCTGCTAAAAACAAACTTGCAGCAATAAGAGTTAAGGTCGCTTTTAATTTCATAAGTTTTCCTTCTTTAATCGGGCAAAACACCCAAACATGAATATAAAATTTTACCTAAGATATAAGCAAATCAAACTTTTACGAAATAAGAAAAAGATCTTTCTTATAACCAATTAGACTAAGACATTCAATATCAGCATTTTTTCCGCAAATGATCCCCGTCTGTTTTGCGTAAATAACTCAATATCCAAACTAGTGCGATCGCAAAAACAGAAGTGGTCAGAAATGTATAACTGAAAGCATGTTGTAATGCGTCGCCGTCGTTACCCATAAATTGACGATATAACGTCAAAATAATCGATGCTACAGCGATACCAAATCCGATACCCACTTGTTGCACAATACTCAGCACCGTTGAGCCTACACCGCTTTGAGCCTGTGATAGATCGCCAACGGTAAGTGTATTAATTGAGGTAAAAATCATCGACATACAGGCACCATACCACATCAGATTACATATAATCCACGTCGTTGATGATGAGGTATCAAGCCATGACATGGAAACCGTTGAGCCTGCCATTAAAAGTGACGATAAAATTAACGTGGTTTTATAACCTAAAATATTTAAGATGTGCCCAATAAAACGTTTAAATACGACAGACATTAGCGCAATGGGTGCAAGCAACCAGCCTGACTCTTCAGCTGAATAGCCAAA
>NZ_CAJLNI010000160.1 GCF_905207935.1 uncultured Haemophilus sp. | reverse complement strand
CGGTTGAATACTAACACATCTAATAATTGTCCGAAAACATAAGCACAGAAACTCGCAAATGCAATACGGAAAACAAACATATTGAATTCACTTAATGCACTTAAGCCTTGATATTGCCCATTAGAGAAAACAACCGACACAATGTAGCTGACGATAAGTGCTGGAATCATCACGATAAAGATGATCCAACGTGCCTCTTTCGCCCCAAATACACGTACCGTTAAATCAGTGGCTAAGAAAATAAATGGGAAAGTGAGTGTGCCCCATGTGCTGTGGAATGAGAAATCATCAGCAAAACCAAGTGCGGTCAATTTTAAATTGATTTCAAATGGAATTTGAACGAAATAGTTACTGGCTGTGATGATGAAGATGTGAAATAAGCTTAATAAAATTAAAGCAAAACGTTTTTGTTGATCATTGAAGATCGGAGTATTAATTTTCATTTTAAGACCTTTTTAGTTGGTTAATCGGGGGTAGGGAACCCGACATGAGAAATAAATCCGCCAAATTGGCGAGCCGTGAATAATACTAGAATTTATTGGGATTGCAAGAAAGTGCGGTCAAAAATTTAGGCATTTTATTTGTTTTATCTTTATTTTAATAACAGTGATAAGAATTTTCATTTACACTAAAATGATATTGTACTAGAATTCTCAGGCATTTTTATTTCACATATGCCTGGGGAGCATTCAATGTATAAAACCAATCATTTAAAAACAACATCATTCTTCGCATTAAGTGCGTTAACAATCGCCCTTTTTTCAAACTATTCTCATGCAGAAGAGAAACTTGAGGAAATTAAAGTTACTGCGGAAGATCAGGTAAAACAATCACTTGGTTCTTCTCTTGTGACAGCAAAAGATTTAGAGAAACGTCCAGCGACAAATGATGTTTCTGAAGTATTACGTACCATGCCAGGTGTGAATTTGACGGGTAACTCATCTACAGGACAACGCGGAAATAAACGTCAAATTGATATTCGTGGTATGGGACCAGAAAATACATTGATTTTAGTGGATGGTAAACCAGTCACCTCTCGTAATGCAGAACGTTATGGGGTGCGTGGTGAACGTAACTCTCGTGGCGACAGCAACTGGGTGCCGGTTGAAGCCATTGAAAAAATTGAAGTATTACGTGGCCCTTCAGCAGCACGCTATGGCTCAGGTGCAATGGGTGGGGTGGTGAATATCATCACTAAACCTGTTACCAATGATTTGCACGGTAGTTTAAGCTATTACACCAACCAACCAGAAGACAGCGATGAAGGCGCAACGAATCGTGTTGGCTTTAATCTAAGCGGTGCGTTAATTAAAGATGTATTGCAATTCCGTTTATATGGTAACTGGAACAAAACGCAAGCGGATGAAGTTGGCATTAATGGTGATCCTGCGATTGCTGGCCGTGAAGGTGTACGTAATAAAGATATTAATGGCCGTTTAGTGTGGAATATCAATGAGAAAAATAAATTAACCTTGGATTCTGGTTTCAGTCGTCAAGGCAATATTTATAACGGTGATACGCAAAATAGCTCAGCAGGGCTTTACAATAATAAAAACTATCCTGAAACCAAAACGTTGGCAGGAAGTAAAGCTGAAACTGCTCGTTTATATCGTCAGAACTATGCTTTAACCTATGAAGGTAAATTCGATCATTTCGACAATAAAACCTATATTACTTTTGATAAAACTAAAAACAGCCGTTTACCGGAATATTTAGCGGGTGGTCCAGAAGGTAGTTATTCTAGCACATCAGCTTTTAGCGATTCTATTCTTAAAAATACGCGTTTTAGTTCAGAATTCTATATCCCATTTACCTTGGGTGTAGATCATATGCTGACAGTTGGTTTTGAAGGTGCACATAGCAGTTTAGATGATGACGCTTCTATGACACAGTTACTTGGTGGACGACGAGACAAGAATACAGGGAAGGTACTTTATGATTTGAAAGAACGCCTACCAACTGGTATCTCAAATGTACGAGGTGGTCATAGCAGTCAAACTGAATGGGCAGTATTTGTTGAAGATAATATTTCAGCAACCCAATCTACCATCCTAACGCCATCTTTACGTTATGATTACAACACCTATTCAGGTTCTAATCTAAGTGGTGGATTAAACTTCTTACAAAGCCTCAACGATGATTGGAGAATTAAAGGTGGGATAGCAAGAGCTTATAAAGCACCGAATCTTTATCAAACTAACCCGAATTACTTGTTGTTTACTTTAGGTCAAGGTTGTCCAACGAATGTACCAAATAATAAAACTTGTTATTTCCAAGGTAATAGCGACATTAAACCAGAAACCAGCTGGAATAAAGAAATCGGAATTGAATATGATAAAGACGGGCTTCTTGCTTCTGTGGCTTACTTCCGTAATGACTATCGTAACAAAATCGTGTCTGATGGTGAATTTATCGGTTTAACTAACTTAGGTAACTATGTGTATAAATGGGGTAATGCAAACCGCGCAGTGATTGAAGGTTTTGAAGGTAATCTGACATTACCATTAATCCAAGATAAATTAAACTGGGTGAATAACTTCACTTATATGCATAAAACCAAAAATAAAGATACGGGTAACCCGCTTTCTATCGTGCCAAAATATACCTTGAATTCAAGCTTAAGTTATCAAATTACCGATAGTTTGGATGCAATGTTGACTTATACGCAATACGGTAAACAAAAATCCCGTAAAAATCCGGAAAACCGTATGGAAAATGGTAACGGCAAAAATATTAATCAGCTAGCTAACTCAGAAGATATCGGTAGCTATGCAGTTTGGGGATTAAGTGCAGGTTATAATTGGAAAGATACAATCAGCATTCGT
>NZ_CAJLNI010000159.1 GCF_905207935.1 uncultured Haemophilus sp. | reverse complement strand
TGACTTCCGTTTCAATCAGGCGACCTTGAGTGGCATCTACCAAGGATTGCACGGTACCCTCTCCACCATCTGCCATTGGTAATTTCACATATTCAGCATTCGGAAAAATACGTTTAAAGCCCGTTTCGATCGCATTTGCCACTTCAAGTGCGGTTAAACTTTCTTTAAATGAATCAGGTGCGATGACAATTTTCATATTCTCTCCTTAAACTAATTAAATACACCAAAAATTAAGGTGGAAACAATGGTCATAATCAAACCCACCGCACTTTCATAAGGAATCAATTTTAATCGTTCTTTCATGTCCATATTCACGCTACCGCCAGTTGCATGGAAGAAAGAACCATGTGGCATATGATCGAAAACTGTCGCCCCCGCATGAATCATCGCGGCACCAGCTAGACTACTCACCCCCAACTCTAATAGCGTTGAACTGAACACATTCGAAGCAACCGCTGTACCTGCAGTTGTTGATGCTGTGGCAAGCGACATGAGCGCACCTGAAATTGGCGCAAGGATATAAGAAGGTAAGCCCGAATGTTTTAAGCCTTCAATGAGCACATCTTTCATACCTGAATTGGCAATAATACCGGCTAAAGCCCCTGTACCGAGCAACATAATCGCCACCGGGGCCATTTTGCCTAAACCACTAATTGCATAATTATTGGCTTGACGAAGCTTGCCCATACAGAGTGCGCCAATGAGACCACCAAGTGGTAAAGCGATTAAAGGGTCCACTTTAATATCAGCTAACGGACGAAGTGCCAGTAAGAAGATGGCCACCAAAGGTGCCACAAGTGCGGTCAAAAATGAGGGTAGATTCTGTGTTTCTACAGCGACAACTTCTTGGGCTGAAACACGTGAACCTTTATTTCTTAACCGTTTTGCTAAGAAATACGTCAATATTAAGCCAAAAATAGCGGGGATAATCCCTGCCATCATCACTGACGTTAAAGGAAGATGGAATGTATCTGCTGCAGCAATCGCATTAGGATTAGGTGACATTAAGTTTCCTGCTTTTCCCCCACCAATCATCGCTAAGAGAATGGCAGGTTTTGATAAGTCAGTACGACGAGCAAGTGCTAAGGCAATTGGAGAGACCGTAATTACGGCAACATCAATAAATACACCAACGGCGGTTAAAATTAATGTAGCCAACGCTAACGCTAATAATGCTCTTGTTTCACCTAACTTGTTTGTAATGGTTTCAGCAATGGTATTAGCCGCACCGGATTCAATCAGTACTCCCGCCAATACCCCTGCTGCAAGAATACGCATGACTGCGGTAGTGATACCTTGAGCGCCTCCGATCATGAGACTCACGGTTTGAGATAAATCCGCACCGCCGACTAATCCCCCCACTAAAGCCCCGACTAACATACCATAGGCTGGTGAGACTTTTTTCAAAATAAGGAAAATAGCGACGATGAGTGCAATAAGCGCACCTAAGGCTGAGACGGTTGTCATGGAGTCCTCCTGTTGAGATAAATATGCCAAAATCTTTCTTATTTATATCAGCAAAAGCAGAGGAATAAAATCTTGTCCGACTTCACCTACAAAAACGGCTTATGTACAACACATAAGCCGAAATTGTTACTGAAAATTGACCGCACTTTAGAAAAATAAAATACTTCCCCAAACCACGACAACAATACAAAGGGCAATGAATACCGCTGCTGAACCTTGGTCTTTAGCTCTTCCTGAAAGCTCATGGCGTTCTGTGCCAATACGATCCACCACCGCTTCAACAGCACTATTTAAGAGTTCCACTGCCATCACAAGTAAAACCGATGAAATCATCAAGGCAATTTCAATTTTAGTGTCACCTAGCCAAAATGCGAGCGGAATCAGAATGCACGCAAGAAAACATTCGTGGCGAAATGCGGTTTCATTTTTGAATGCACTCTTTAAACCTTGTAAGGAATATTTTGTGGAGTTAATTAAATGGGTTAATCCCGTGGTTTTATACATAAAAGTTCCTATGTTGTAATCTATAAACGTTTTGCTTCGATAACGTCGTCTAACTTCGCTAATCTGGCCAGTATTTTACTTAAACTTTCGACATTTTTCAGTTCAATTTCCATATCCATCGTCGCCACTTGTTTTTTGGTGTCTGCACGGCTTGAAACCCCTAATACACTGACTTTTTCATTCGCGAGCACGGTTGTAATATCGCGCAATAAACCGTTGCGATCACTGGCCACAATGCGAATATTAATATGGAACCCCGCCGCATAATTATCCCCCCAAAGAGCTTCTACCACGCGTTCAGGATGGGCGGCTTGTAATTCAATGAATTGCTCACAATCGCAACGATGAATTGAAATACCTCGCCCCATCGTAATGTAGCCTGCAATGGCATCACCTGGAATAGGCTGACAACAACGCGCCATGTGGTGCATTAAATTACCGACCCCTTCAACAATGACATAGCCTTTATTCTGTTGTTGCTCGGCTTTCTGTTGCGCCTTTTGCTGTGCAGTATTCGCGCTTTTACTCGCTACATGGCGGAGAATTTCTTGATCTGCTTCTTCAGCCGTCACTTTGATCAATCGGCTTTGCAAGAAATTCATTAACTGATTTAAGCGAATATCTCCGCTACCAATGCCCGCATATAAATCTTCGAGGTTTCTTAAGTTATAACGTGGCAAGGCAAGCTGCTCAACTTGTTTCAAACTGATATTCAAACGCGCAAGTTCATTATCTAACTGCTCTTTACCAGCTGGAACGTTTTTATCACGATCTTGTTTCTTAAACCACGCTTGGATTTTGGCACGCGCTTTTGAGGTATGGGTAAAACCTAAGTTTGGATTGACCCAATCTCGGCTTGGGTTTGGATTTTTCTGCGTGATGATATCCACTTGCT
>NZ_CAJLNI010000158.1 GCF_905207935.1 uncultured Haemophilus sp. | reverse complement strand
CGAGCGGTTTCCCACCACATTTTCAATTTATGATTTGTCATTTTTTTTGACCGCACTTTTGATTACAATAAAGGGCGTATTTTACACGGAAATTGCCTTTTTATGAATGATTTAACACTGACTCTTCACCCAATTGCGGTGATTCACACGCCTTACAAAGAAAAATTCTCAGTACCTCGTCAGCCTGATTTAGTACAAGATGGTATTGGTATTGTGGAATTGCTCCCCCCGTATAATTCGCCAGAGGCAGTGCGAGGCTTAGAGCAATTTAGCCATCTTTGGCTTATTTTCCAATTCGACAAAATACCCCATGGGAAATGGCAATCCACTGTTCGCCCCCCTCGTTTAGGCGGCAATCAACGTGTCGGCATATTTGCTTCACGCGCTACACATCGCCCAAATCCGCTAGGCTTATCCAAAGTTGAATTGCGCCAAGTAGAATGTATTCATGGTCGTGTTTTTCTACATTTGGGCTCTGTGGATCTCGTCGATGGCACACCTATTTTTGATATTAAACCTTATATTGCCTATGCTGATAGCGAGCCTGAGGCAAAATCAAGTTTTGCGCAAGAAAAACCACTTGCAAAATTAAGCGTAGAATTTACAGAAATCGCCCAAAGCGCAGTTGAAAAATATCACAAAAACCGACCGCACTTAGCAAGATTTATTACGGAGGTGATCGCTCAAGATCCCCGTCCCGCTTATCAACAAGGTAAAGAAACCGATCGCATTTACGGCATTAGTCTGTACGAATTTAATATTAAATGGCGTATTAAAGCAGGGACAACAGATTGTGTCGAAATTCTGGATATCCAAAAATTAAAAGAACAAAAAAGCTGACTTTCGTCAGCTTTCTTTTTATCGTTTTAATCCTGTCTAATCCGGCAATGCATTTATCACAGCTTTGACGAGCGTTGCCAATGGAATCGCGAAGAATACGCCCCAAAATCCCCATAATCCACCAAAAATCAGCACCGAAATAATGATCACCAAAGGGTGTAAATTAACGACCTCAGAGAATAAATATGGCACCAACAAGTTTCCATCTAGAAGTTGACTCACCGCAAAGGCCACAATTAAATACCAAAACGTTGGGGAAATGCCAAACTGGAACATGGCGACTAAAGCAACAGGAATCGTCACCAATACCGCCCCGATATAAGGCACTAATACAGACAACCCAACGGCAACAGAAAGTAAGAGCGGATAATTCAAACCAAAGCTTAAAAAGATGATGTAAGTCACCACGCCGACAATCAAAATTTCCAACAGCTTACCATGAATATAATTCGCAATTTGTTGTTGCATTTCATTCCATACTTTAGAAGCCAAAAGACGGTTTTTAGGTAAAAAGCGACTCACTCCAGCAAGAAGTTCAGTTTTGTCTTTCAACATAAAGAACATCATTAATGGCACTAAAAATGCATAAATACCCAGTGATACAAGGTTCATTAATGAGGTAATCGACAATTTCACCGCAGATTCACCAAAGCCCAAAATCTTCGCTCGAGCCGCACTAAAAAAGGTGTCAATCATGGTGTAATCGATGAGTTCAGGATAATGCTCAGGAAGGGCTAATAACCATTCATGTAACTTATTGAACATGGCTGGCAAATCGCTTAATAAGGAAATCGTTTGATTCCATAATGTTGGTACAAGCCCGAAGAAAATTAATAACGCCAAGGTTAGAAAGCCACCAAAAATAATTAACGTGGCGAGCATTCGGGGAAATTTTAATTTTTTCGTCAGGAAATTAATCGGCATTTCCAATAAATATGCTAATACAATGGCAATCAGCAACGGGGCGATTAAATCACTAAAGAAATAAATCGCAATAAAGCCAAATAACAAAATGGCAAGTAGCCCCATCGCCTGCGGATCGCTTAAGCGGCGGCTATACCAATTTTTTAGCATTTCAAACATAAAGTCTTCCTAAACAAGTATTTTTTGTCATTATAAGTTAAAATTTAAATCAATCCTATATCCACTCATTCAACATAAAATAGAAGGAAACGTTATGTCTGTTAAGATTTATCATAATCCACGTTGCTCAAAAAGCCGTGAAACCTTAGCTTTATTAGAAGAAAAAGGCATTCAACCGACGATTGAACTTTATTTACAACAACACTACTCTGTTGAAGCATTACAGCAACTGGCTAATAAATTAGGATTAGATGATGTCAGAAAAATGATGCGTACCAAAGATGAGCTTTATCAATCATTAGGGTTAGATAATCCAGCATTAACTAAGGATGATTTATTAAAAGCCATCAGTGAAAATTCAGCCCTATTAGAACGCCCGATTGTGGTAAAAGGTGAAAAAGCTAAAATTGGACGACCGCCTGAAAGCGTACTCGCCATTTTGTAATTCTATTCATTTTCGCTATAATAACTTGCCGTGAAACACTTCACGGCAATTTTTTAGAGGTAAATATGACAAAAAAAACAAAAAGTGCGGTTGAAAATCAGCCCATTTATCAACACACCAAAGGTGTCGTGAAAGATAATGCTGTGATGGCACTATTACACGACAAATTATTCCGCCAACGCGTTGAGAAAAAACGTAAAGGTAAAGGCAGTTACCAACGCAAAGCAAAATATGCGAGCAATTGGTTTGAAAAGCCCGATGATAAAGTTTTTGATTTCAGAAATTTTATCATCGGGTTTTTCGTTTCAATTTCAGTATAAAAAATAACAAACAGAGGAAGTCTATATGTCAATCAAAACAGAAGTTTTATTTAACAATACTTGGAATGTCCGTATCAGTGATCCGGGTGAAGAAGGGGCTCAAAGCCACTTTTTTGAAACCATTTATCTCACGCTCACGGCTTATTTTGAAGGCGAAAATGTGCGTTATGAATTTGTGCGTAAAGTAGAAGATCAAGTAAAAATCAA
>NZ_CAJLNI010000157.1 GCF_905207935.1 uncultured Haemophilus sp. | reverse complement strand
GCTTTTTAATTAATACCGACGGTGTGTGATTACTCAAAATACTGTCCGTATAATTCGCATTCAGTCCATAGAATAAGCCCACTAAGCCGGCATTGTTCGTATTGCCGCTACTGTAATGATTCGTAAATTGAGTAGAGCTTGTGGCAAACTCAAACAATTTAGGCATTTTCTCACTAGTCAGCGCATCATAACGTAAGCCTGAAACGGTAATCAGGAGGATGTTTGGTTTGTTCTCAACTTGCTCAAACTGAAGATCTTTTTTCGGATAATCAAGTTTTAATGCATCTAAACGCCCTTCTTGCTCTAAGCGCTGAGAGTATGTTTCCGCATTAATGAACCCTTGTTTTTCCAAAAAAGTTCGTGCAGTCATTGGATAAGAAAGCGGGAAATTTGAGCGTTGCATGGTAATCGGACGATATAAAAATGCATCCGCCCAAGCGTAAATTAAATGTGTTGCCACAAAAGTAGATGTCAGCACTAATCCGACTTTCTTCAGCCATTTTTGACGTTCTAAACTACGTAATTTTTCCCAACTCCAGCGGGAGAAAAGCATTTGGATTAGCAAAATAATCGGCATCGGTGCAAAGAAAATTTGCCAATCTCGTGAAAGCTCACCCTTTTCAGGATTAACTAATAAATTCCAAACGATAGAAGAAAGGTGGATATTAAAACGGTTAAAAACTTCTGTATCAAACAGCAATAAAGTGGTGCAAATCGTGGCAATAATTACCGTTAGTCCACGGAAAGTGCGGTGATTTTTGATGATGAAACTCAGCGGAAATATGACCAGCAAATACAAGGCAAAAACACAAAAGCTGAAATGACCTAATAAGCTGATAAAGAAATAAATTTTGCCGAGTAAGGTGTCTGGCCAGTCAATGAGAAAGGCATAACGACTGCCAATAAGAATTGCGATGATAATGTTAAAAAAAGCAAACCAATGTCCCCACGAAATTTTTCGTGAGGTTTCTTCACGGTATTCACGCCCGTTGAATTTGCTCTTTTTAAACCAAAACATTTTATTTTATTTTTACCGAATTCATTAGAGAGTTGGCAAAGGCTTGAGCTAGAGCTTCACGCTGTGCGGCTGGTACGCTAGTGGTCAATAAATTACTAGCCATATTGCCTAAAGCGATAAGTGAAAGATCAACGGGTGCTTTGTGAGTTTCAAGTACGCTAATCATGTCGTTAATGATGGCATTAACTTGCCCATCGGAATACTTTGAATGTTGAGCCATTTGGAATGTTTAAGCCTGTTCTAAATACAAAAAAACTTCTCATATCATACCCGATAATTTGTCCAATCTGAATAATTTCTTTTTTCTTGCTTAAAAAGTGCGATTATAATTTAAGGTAAATTTTACGAAGGAAAAAATTATGAGCATTACGGTTAATCAAATCGTGCTACATCAATTAGTTAAGCACACTGAAAATGAAACTACTACAATGGAAAGCGTGTTGCGTGATGAACTTCTCACCATTACGCCAGAAGTCGAACAAATGATGTTGCAATTACATCAAGCTTATCAAAATAAAGGCAAAGCATTTGGTGTCTTCCAAGAGAATTCCATTTTTGCACAAGATCTGAATCGTTTATTAGAAAATGAAATCAACTTTTTAAATTTCAGCCAACAATCCACAAAATTATTAGCACAAGAATTGGGCAAATATAATTTTGCAGACAGTGGTACGCTTATTCTGTGCCAATATAACTTCTTAGCGACGGATTACCTATTCATTGCACTATTAGATAGCCGCATCAGTATGTTAGTTGATGAAAATCTTGAAATTCGTCGTACGGAATATCTAGATATCACACAATTTGATATTGCTGCGCGTATCAACTTAACGGATTTGCAAGTGAATGCAAACTCAAACCGCTATCTCACCTTCATTAAAGGTCGTGTTGGTCGTAAAATTAGTGACTTCTTTATGGATTTCTTAGGGGCAGAAGAAGGTTTAAATCCACAAGTTCAAAACCAATGCTTATTACAAGCAGTAAGTGACTACTGTGAACAAGGCGACCTAAATAAAGAACAAACCCAAGCAGTCAAAAAACAGGTATTTGAGTACTGTAAAGGGCAATTAGCAAGCGGTGATGAAATTGCCTTAACTGAACTTTCAGCAAATTTGCCGACTCTAAACGAGCGCCCTTTTGTCACCTTTACAGAAGAGCAAGATTACGGCTTGGAGGAAACCATTCCACCAGTACGTTCAGCCTTAAAAACATTAACGAAATTTTCAGGTTCCGGTAAAGGGGTGACATTAAGTTTTGATGCGGATTTATTGAATAACCGTATTGAATGGGATCCACTTACAGATACTTTAACAATCAAAGGGATACCACCAAATCTGAAAGATCAACTTCAAAAAGCATTAAAGTGCGATAATTAATTTGGCAAGATCATAAAGTTTCGGTATCATTCGACATAACTTTGCAGTAAAAGGTAAAAAATATGCAATTAAGAACATTTTTAGGTGCAGTTGTTTTAGCATTAAGTTTAACTTCTTGTTCAACGGTGCAAAAAGTTGTTTATCGTATTGATGTTCCACAAGGTAACTACTTAGAAGCAGCGACTGTGGCACAAGTTAAACCAGGCATGACCACACAACAAGTACAATATTTGCTTGGCACACCAGTTTTAATCGATCCTTATAGTAACCTAACTTGGTATTACGTGTTCTTACAACAACACTCTTACCAAAAACCTGAACAACACACATTTACGGTGAAATTCGATCAGAACGGTTTAGTAAGCAGTGCAGAATTAGATAAGCCATTACCAGAAGTGGCAAAACAAGATGAAAATAATACTATTATCAGCACACCTGAAAATGCAGGTAAGAAAAGCTGGTGGAAATTCTGGTAATCATTAAAAAATAACACCTGCTTGTCATATCAAGCAGGTTCGTTGTATTACAAGGGAATGAAAATGTCAAAAATTCTATTGGTTGATGATGATATTGAACTAACAGATTTACTTGCTGAAGTTTTACGACTGACAG
>NZ_CAJLNI010000156.1 GCF_905207935.1 uncultured Haemophilus sp. | reverse complement strand
CAACCACATCAGGATCAAGCATTAAACCACGAGCAATCGCGATACGCTGACGTTGACCACCCGAAAACATATGTGGATAGCGATCATAAAACTCGGCACGCAATCCCACTTTTGCCATCATGGACAATACTTTTTCTTTACGTTCTTTAGCCGATAGATTGGTATTAATGACTAAAGGTTCTTCCAAAATTGTGCCTATTTTCTTACGCGGATTCAGTGATGCATAAGGGTTTTGAAACACAATTTGGATTTTCTGACGGCGCAATGCTTTCGTTTCGTGATCATTCACTAAGAAATTTTGCCCGTTGTAATATAACTCGCCTTCTGTCGGTTCTTCTATCATCGTCAAAAGACGACCAAGTGTCGATTTACCACAACCAGACTCACCCACTACGGCAAGGGTTTTACCTCGTTCTAAGGAAAAAGACACGCCATCTAATGCTTTCACTTGCTGTGTTTTCGCAAACATCCCTTTTTTGACAGGATAATATTTTTTCAGCCCGATAGCATTGAGCAATGGAGCATTCTCTTGTGCGACATTAGACATTGCTTGGTTCTCCTTGGGCATTTAATGGGGTGTGACATTTTACTTGTCGATTTCTTACGTGACGTAATTCTGGTTCAACTGTTCGACAAAGATCGGTCGCATACGGACAACGTGGATTTAACAAGCAACCTTGTGGGCGGTCGTATTTACCTGGCACCACACCTGGTAAAGATTGCAAACGAGATTTACCTTCGGCAAATTCTGGTAAAGAACGCAATAACGCTTGAGTGTAAGGATGTTTGGGTTCACGGAAAATATCTTCTGCTCGCCCTTCTTCTACTACTTGTCCTGCATACATTACAATAATGCGATGTGCCGCTTCTGCGACTAGCGCAAGATCGTGCGTGATCAGAATCAACGACATACATTCTTTTTGCTGTAACTCAAGCAACAAATCTACAATTTGTGCTTGAATAGTCACATCCAGTGCGGTAGTTGGTTCATCTGCAATGAGCAATCTCGGTTTACATGCAATCGCCATAGCAATCATAACGCGTTGGCTCATCCCGCCAGAAAGCTGATGCGGATAAACATCAATACGCGATACTGGATCAGGTATTCCGACTAAGCGTAATAGCTCTAAGGTGCGTTCACGGCGTTCTTTTTTGCTCCCGCCTTGATGCGCCTTAATCGCTTCCATAATTTGGAAACCCACTGTATAAGCCGGATTTAAGCTTGTCATCGGGTCTTGGAAGATCATGGCAATATCTGCACCAATCAATTCTTGCTTTTCTTTTGGTGCTAAACTTAAAAGATCTTTTCCTTCAAACGATAAGCCTTTCGCTGAAACACGACCTGGAAAATCAATTAAGCCCATCACGGCAAGGGAACTCACGGATTTCCCAGAGCCAGACTCGCCAACAATGCCTAAGACTTCACCTTGATTAACTTGATAGCTAATGCGATCCACCGCTTTAAAAGGTGTTTTTTCATCACCAAAGTGAACAGAAAGTTCTTTTACATCTAATAATGCCATTCTGCCCCCTATTGTTTTAATTTTGGATCGAGCGCATCACGCAACCCGTCGCCCATTAAGTTAAATGCTAAAACAAGCGATAAAATCACTAAACCAGGAATCGTAACCAACCAGTTGGCCGCCTGCATAAAACTACGCGATTCAGATAACATGGTCCCCAATTCCGGTGTTGGCGGTTTTGCACCAATACCTAAGAAACCTAAGGTCGCTAATTCTAAAATGGCATTAGATATCCCCATTGTCATTTGCACAATGAGAGGCGCAAGGCAATTCGGTAAAATGACAATAAACATCAAGCGTAATACGCTTGCTCCCGCTACACGCGAAGAGGTGACATAATCTCTGTTTTTCTCATTTAATACCGCTGCACGTGTTAAGCGCACATAACTTGGAATCGAAACCACGGCAATCGCCAACGTCGCATTGGTTAAAGAAGGCTCTAAAATTGATACCACCACAATGGTTAAAAGCAAGTTTGGGATAGCCAACATAATGTCAATAAAACGAACAATTAATGTATCCAATGCGCCACCATAATAACCGGCAAGCAAGCCTAGGCTCGTTCCTAAAATGCAAGATAGTATGACAATAATGAAACCTGCAAAAACAGAAATGCGCGTACCATAAATAATGCGAGAAAGAATATCTCGACCAATGTCATCTGTACCCAGTAAATAAGCTGAATTGCCGCCTTCATACCAAGCTGGTGGTAACAATAAGGCTGAACGATTTTGTTCGATAGGATCAAAAGGTGCAATCCAAGGGGCAAAAATACTGATTAATGCTACAGCAAGAATAAAAGTGAGCCCAATCACTGCCCCTTTATTTTGTTTGAAATAAAACCAAAACTCCTGCAACGGCGTGCGTGGCGCAATCGTTTCAATAGATAAAGTTTGTTCCGTCATTAATAAGGCTCCTTATTGATGGCGAATACGTGGGTTTACCACGCCATAAAGTAAATCGATCGTCAAATTCACCACAATAATAATTGTAGCAATAATCAACACGGCGCCTTGTAAGACGGGATAATCGCGATTGGTAATCGCATCAATAATCCATTTACCAATGCCCGGCCATGAGAAAATCGTTTCGGTTAAAACCGCACCGGATAATAACTGTCCTACAATCAAGCCCACCACGGTTACAACAGGGATAAGCGCATTACGTAGTGCATGTACAATCACAATTCGGGTATAACTTAAGCCTTTCGCTTTTGCAGTACGAATATAATCTTCGCCTAATACTTCCAACATCGAAGAACGTGTCATTCGAGTAATCACCGCAAGTGGAATGGTACCTAATACAATAGCAGGTAAAATCAATGACTTAACTGCATTTTCAAAAGCACCAGGAACACCTGAAAGCCAAGTATCGATTAACATAAAACCGGTTGGTGTATCGATCCAGAAGCTGTCTTCTAAACGCCCCCCTTGTGGCAAACCAAACCAAGGTGAAACATATAAGATCAAAATCAATCCCCACCAGAAAATCGGCATAGAATAGCCCGTTAATGACATGGC
>NZ_CAJLNI010000155.1 GCF_905207935.1 uncultured Haemophilus sp. | reverse complement strand
AGCGAATTAATGGGCTTGTTTAGTGATGAAGGTGCAATGACAAGATTCAATTGGCATGAAGAGTTAGGCATTTTTATCCACTCCCGTTATGATTTTGATACCGTATTACACCATCTTCGCCACTTTCCAGTAATGAAAGACGAAAATGGAAAGTGGTTTTTCTTCCGTTTTTATGACCCAAAAGTATTACGTAATTATCTAGATGTTATCGCCACCAGCCCCGAAAAACTTAATAAGTTTTTTGGTTATGAAAAGCGCATTATTCATGCTTTTGCCTCAGGCATTGGCGACAGTTTTCATTATTACCAACTTAAAGCCTTACCGGAAGACACTCGAAACATTCCCATTATCCTAACTGATTTTGAAATAAAAGGATTTAAAGATAAAAAGTGGCAGGAAACGAGAGAAAAAATGGTTGGATATATTTTAAAAACTTATCCTCATGTTTATTCCCCTCTGGAGCAAGAACAATTAATTAAACATTTAGATGAAGCTAGAAACAAAAACTATATTTACGAAACAGCAATCGTGCAATATGCTGTTGCCAAACAAAGTGCGGTGAAAAACGGACGAGATTTTGCAACACTTGAAAAACAATTAGAACAAGAGTTCCCGGCCCCCTTAGCCCGTGCAATACAATTATTTAATCTCTTAAATTTGGAATAAGAAAATGGCAAATAAAGAACAAGATTATAAACCACAAGCAAAACCTGCCGATGAAGCAACCAAACCATGCCAAGAATTTATTCGACTTTATCCGACAAGATTCGCCCTGACCGATAAGGCGTTTGAAAACATAAAAAGTAAAGGGGAAATGCCACCACTTCCAAAGAATGCATCTGGCGATGAGAATTATGATGTGCGCCGTTTACGTGATGGTTATGTGTATATTTTAGCAGTGAATGCCGAAGTTAAAGGATGTTTTGAAATTAGCGCAGAAGCGGCCGATGGTCAGGCTTGGTATATTTACCGCTATCGTTCAAAAGATGTGGATTTTAACCAAGGAAACCAAGCGTTCGGAATAAACTACTCCTTTAGTCTATTTAATGATTACGAAACTGGTTATACAAATACCGTCACTTTACCAACGCCTTATATCGAACTTAATAAAGCCATTGAAAGTGCGTATATAATGTTTACTGATGTATACCTACCCATGAGTTTGCTTAGAAAAATAGAAACCGATCCCTTAGTAAGAAATCATTGGATGCGCAATGTTCAGCTAAAAAATCCGCAAGGCTACTCAATTAATATGGCCACCTTACAGCAAACGGTTAAAGACTTTTCGCCACAAACCAAAATGATGACTGACCAGGCGTTAACCTCAAATGCCTATCGCTTTACTCCGATAGGTAAACCGACGGGCTGGGAAGAGATAAAAAATCAACTCATGCATAGCCAAAACGGTGTGATTGTAGCTCTAGAAGACCCTGTAGGAACAGCAAGAGATTTGTCAGGATATCATTTATATCTAACGGCAGAGCGAGATAACGTATTGGCGAAATATGAATATGCAATCTCGACCGCAAGAATTCTTGATGCTCACGCACTACATAAATATAAAGAAGCGGTCAAGTCTGCTCGGGATAGCCTTGAAATGGCGAATGCAGAATTGAGCGACCAGGGTTTACGGACCATTGAACCGGCCCCCATCAAATTCTCCCAACTATATCAAAAGGTCTTTTCTGATTATATTAACTCGGAGCATTTAAAAGCTAATGGCGATGCCGATGTACTGAATGTGTTAAAATCGGAATTACAATTGGAAGATGAGCTGCCGGGAGTCAATGCAATTAATAAAATGGCCTATATCCCAACTCGTTTTGGCACATTCTTTAAGAATGTTGCAAATGCTCATAGCGCTTTTATTGCAACGCACAGCAATAAACTCAGTGCGCTATATGATTTGTATGACGGTAATCCAGAAGACATTGATGCGGCAAATGCATGGTGCTGTTATATGCATGGTTTTCTGCATGGATTGGATATTTCACCTTACGGACGTAACGCCTTAATTGCTACTTTACCGATTGAAGATGCGGACGCATATAAAGCCCCACCTTATGCACAGCAAGCCACACCGGCGGTGGAGTCTCTGAAAAAATATTTATCGGATTTCACCAAAGCCTTAGGCGCGCTTGAAAAAGTTGCGAAGACAGGCTATCTCAACATGGCAACCTATGATTTAGTCATTGAACTGGTGATTGATAAAATCTATGTACGCTATGCCAATAGTAGCCATAAAGGTTATGTTAGACAGCCGTTTAGTGTGCCTCAAACTATTCAGGCTACATATCAAGCCAAATTAAACACCAAAGAGATTGAGAAAATCCTACCGACACATCGAAGCCAAGCCGCGGTACCTAAGCATGTAAAAAAACTACAAGAAAGCATTAGTTCTCTAAAAGTAGATATGGCACCTAGACAATACGGCTTATTTCAAATCACGGAAGGGTTAGCTGGATTAAACAAAGCCTTGAGTGCCTCCGTTGCATTGGGCTTTTTTGTACAAAACAAAGCCGAAACAGAATTAGGAAAACTAGGTAATGATCCGTTTTTAGCCTCTATGCAAGTGATTGCCGGCATGTATGCGCCGAAAGGCGGTTTAGAGCAACACACTTCCCAAGCATTAACAGAGCTTGAACAGTTAACCTCACGCAAGAATCTGCAACAAAGCAAATGGATAAGTTATTTTGAACAAAAAGGTGCCGGTTCGGCATTAACCCGTATCCGAAATGCGATTATCAATGTTAATACGGGATTGGCCGGGGTCGGTGCGATGTTTGAAATTTTCAACTGGGTGGAAGCCAATTATAAAAGCGATGAAGTGGGCAAAACTGCAGCCTTATTAAGCATGGGAGGCGGATTAGCCATTGAAGGCGCAATCGGCTCATTAGGTATGTTGGCGGGTTCTTCGTCCTTATCTGCCGGTACACTGACGTTACTCACCGGCCTATCCTATGCCACCTTAGGCATTGGGATTGTGCTGATTACCATTGCAATTATTTATAATTATTTTGCCCCGGAAGATATTGAATTGTGGGCTGA
>NZ_CAJLNI010000154.1 GCF_905207935.1 uncultured Haemophilus sp. | reverse complement strand
AAAATTGGTTCACAAGATATGAGCGATGATGTGTGGTTAAAATTAGCGAAAGCGATTAATGCACAATGTAAAGATACTGATGGTTTCGTGATTACTCATGGTACCGATACCATGGAAGAAACCGCTTATTTCTTAGATCTTACCGCGAAATGTGAAAAACCAATTGTATTAGTGGGTGCAATGCGTCCTGCGACAGAAAAAAGTGCGGATGGTCCGTTAAACCTTTATAACGCAGTCGTGGTGGCAACCGATAAAAAATCATCTGGTCGTGGTGTGTTAGTGGCGATGAATGGGGAAGTACTAGGTGCGCGTGATGTGACCAAAATGAGTACCACTGCAGTACAAACATTCCATTCACCAAACTATGGTACCTTGGGTTATATCCATAACAGTAAAGTGGATTACGAACGTTCGCCTGAAAGTAAACATACCGTAAACACACCATTTAACGTAGATAAATTAGACAGCTTACCGAAAGTGGGCATTATTTATGCTTATTCTAATGCACCAATTGAGCCGTTAAATTCATTATTGGATGCGGGCTATCAAGGTATTGTTTCAGCGGGTGTGGGTAACGGTAACGTGAATGCTGCACACTTAGAACGTTTAGAAAAAGCCGCGAAAGATGGCGTTGTAGTCGTACGTTCATCTCGCGTACCAACCGGTTACACCACGCGTGACGCTGAAGTGGATGATTCTAAATATGGTTTTGTGGCTTCAGGTACATTGAATCCGCAAAAAGCACGTGTGTTATTGCAATTAGCCTTAACACAAACAAAAGATCCAAAAGTGATTCAACAATACTTTGAGGATTTCTAGGAAAATCATTGAAAGTGCGGTCAGAATTTGAATCAAATTTTAACCGCACTTTCGGATAAAATAGGCTAATCCAAGTAATAAATATAGATAATGCACTAGTTTGTTGTTAATATATGTTCTGGAATTATTTTAAAAATTAATATGGAGAAAATATTATGATTTGGGCTCAACTTTTAGTCGTCCTACTCTTTATTTACCTAGGGGCTAGATTAGGCGGTATTGGTATCGGTTTCATGGGTGGTATGGGTGTTGTGGCACTTTCACTACTTGGCTTAAAACCGGGTGCCATTCCGTTTGATGTAATTTCAGTTATCATGTCTGTAATCATGGCAATTGCGGCAATGCAAGTTGCGGGTGGTATGGATTTCTTAGTGAAAATGGCTGAAAAAATCCTACGTAAAAATCCAAAATACATCACTTTCCTTGCGCCAACTGTGACTTATTTTATGACTGTACTTGCGGGTACTGGTCACACAGCGTTCTCAACACTTCCAGTGATTGCTGAAGTGGCAAAAGAACAAGGTATTCGTCCTTCACGTCCACTTTCTATTGCGGTTATCGCTTCACAAATTGCGATTACAGCGTCTCCAATTTCTGCTGCGGTGGTATTCCTTTCTGCTGAATTAGAGAAAAACTTTGGTTTAAGTTACTTACAATTATTAGGTATTTGGATCCCAACTACTTACGCAGCATGTATGATTACTGCGGTGATTTGTAACTTCCTTGGTAAAGATTTGAAAGATGATGAAGTTTACCAAGATCGTCTAGCAAAAGGTTTAATTACTATGCGTGGTGAAATGCAAATTGAGATCAAACCTTATGCAAAACGTTCTGTCGCAATTTTCCTTATCGCGATTTTAGTGGTCATGCTTTATGCAACTGCAATCAGTAAAACAGTTGGTTTAATTCAAAACCCAATTCTTTCTCGTGATAACGCGATTATCTCTTTCATGCTTGCGACTGCAGCGATTATCACTATGGCATGTAAAGTGGACACAGCAAACATTCCCAATGCAGCAACCTTCAAATCAGGTATGTCAGCAGTAATTTGTGTGCTTGGTGTGGCATGGTTAGGTAATACTTTCGTTGAAGGTCATATCGATCAAATCAAAGCAGTATCAGCTGAGTTCTTACAACAATATCCTTGGAGTTTAGCGGTTATCTTGTTCTTCGCAAGTACCTTACTTTACTCACAAGCTGCAACTGCAAAAGCGTTATATCCAACTGCAATTTTATTAGGTGTTTCTCCGGAAGCAGCGATTGCAGCGTTTGCCGCAGTGTCAGCATTATTCATTCTTCCTACTTACCCAACCTTAATTGCGGCAGTAGAAATGGATGACACTGGTTCAACTCGTATCGGTAAATATGTATTCAACCACCCATTCTTAATTCCTGGTGTGATTGCAATTAGCTTATCTGTATTATTCGGCTTCTTAATGGCGGGTGCAGTTTTATAATCCTCCATTAAGCTAAAATAAATGAAAACCATCTTGTCTTCGGATAAGATGGTTTTTTTAATGGGGAACTTCTTCTTGTTGTGATACTCTAAAAGGCAACCTATTTTTATATATAAGGAAAACCAATGAAGTTATTTAAAATCCTTTTTGCTGCATTAATTGCTTATGTACCAACAGCATGGTCTGCGGTGGATTATAATATTAAATACAGTTCTAATTATTTAATGCCTGCGTACGTGCATTTTAAGGCTGATGGTTCACAGTATTCAGTCAATGCTAAAATTAATATCCCGTTATACAACATTGTGTTTACTTCTCGTGGTTCACAAACTGCGAGTCAATTTAAAATGGTGAATTATCAAGATGTGCGTAATGGTAAGCCTTATGCCATTTCTAAAATTTCACCAACAACAATTGAATACGGTAAAGTGAAAAATGGGTTAGAAACCGAACCGTTAACATTACCGACTTTTGACTTATTCACCATGGCATTTCAGTTGAGCTATTACGATAAATTGCCAACCAGTTTCCAAATTACAAACGGTAAAAAACTTTACCCAATGGAAAATGTGAATGTGAAGAAAGTGGAAAAACAGATCCAATATAACAAGCAAACTGTCACTGAAATCACTTATTCATTTAAAACAGGTAATAAGGATATTATGGTGAAGAAATTCTCAGGTGAACAATTTCCACGTTATATCAAATACACCAGAGATGGTGATGATTATGAGTTAGAGTTTGATGAGTTTGTCAAATAGCATCAGATGATAAAAAGAAGCCACGCAAGATTGCGTGGCTTTTTATTTTAT
>NZ_CAJLNI010000153.1 GCF_905207935.1 uncultured Haemophilus sp. | reverse complement strand
AAACGCAACCTAATGGCTCACAACCGGTAGATATTCAAGATTTAATTATTTCATAATTCATTACAATAAGAATAATAAAGGAAGTTTTCATTATGCCAGAACAAAAGAAGAAACCGACTCCGGAAACCTCAAAAGTCGAAAGTCCGAAAATACCTAATGTCGCTTACCCACTGAAACCGAGAAGCAATACCACGAATCTCTCTCAACAATACTTTAATCATCTTGCAGGAGATGAAAGTGCACGCTTTTTATTTAATAATAGCGGTCTCTGGCATCAAGGAATTCATTTAAGAGCGTCAAAGTTTCCGAGTAGTGAATTTGAGAATAACAAGATTTGTGCAATTGCAGATGGCAAACTGATAGCTTATAAAGTGGATAGTGAATATAAAACCGATGCCAAATCTGAATCATCAAAAGAAAGTGCGGTATATTCTACGGGCTTTTTTTTACTAAAGCATGAAATGGCGTATCCAAAAGACAATGTACTGACATTTTATTCGCTTTATCGTCATACAGCAAAGCTAAGTGATTACAAAAGTGGAATAGAAGAGCTTGTTGGTATCACCAAGTCAGTAGATAATAAGATTGTTATCCGAGATGCACAAAATAATCCGCTTAATCCACGAGTGGAATTGAAGAATGGCGTGACGATTGGAGTAAGACGACAGACGCAGAGTCAAGATAAGTTTGATGAATTACTTTGGTATAGAGAGACCAAGGACAATAAAACGATTGAGCATAAACCTAAACCAGGTGAGCGTTGGCGTATTTTTAATCAGTCTTATGAGGTGATGCAAAATGAGCCAATCAAAGGGCTTCCACTGCTAAGCAAGCATAAGATAGATACCCAAGCTGATGTTGAAGTAAAACTGGATAAACCGATACCAATCAAGGCAGGAGAAGTGCTTGGCTTGATGGGTGAATATAACCAGGCAGGTGAAAGCGGCGAAAAACTCCTACATTTGGAAGTGTTTACCTATGACAACATTGAGCAATTTAAAGCTAAAGCAGAAGCAGCATATAAACAAGACCGAGAAAAGAAAGGGATAAAAGACAATTTTCTGTATGTTGCACGAGGTAGTCAGCTTTATAGTATAACGAATGGTGAAGTGATAGAGCTTGAGAAAAGCAAAGTTGAAATCATGGTACCGTTAGCGGATGTAGCGAAGCAGACCGTGAAGAAGAAAACGGATAAGGTGGGTAAGGATTATTACAATGTACAACCTTATCTTTATAGTTTGCCACAAAAGAATAAAGAGGGTGGAATTTATGTGGATAGTAGCCATTTAACGCATGGCTTATTATTTCCAGGTGTGAATGTTTTTAGTCAAGCGGGTAATGGGCTTTGTATATTCAAACATGGACTCCATCAAAACATAGACCCGAAAAGTAATTTATCTGTTGAGCAGAAAAATGAATTAGACCCCGTGTTTAAGTCCATTATGAACGAACTTAGTTTAGATAAGGATAAAAACAAGCCAGTGGTATTTGAGGCAGGAAAGCTCAAGGACTTATTATTAACCCCAGTGCAACAAAGAAGATTGACGGGAATCGTTGTCAAACATGATAGCGAATGGAAGAAGACCAGGGCTGCGGATTTTAGTCAAACCTGTGGTGTTTATCGAGCAAACGGAAAAGAAGATACCGCTAAGAGAATAGAGAAACGGATAAAGGACTTATCGATAAAGTTAGAAGTGGACGGCTTTAACACGGATAAGCAGGCGTATTATTTGCATCCGTTGGGGATGATTGGGTGGTTGGCTGTAAGTCAATGTTGTTGTATTGATATTGATAAGTTTATTGAGGAATATAAATCTAAACACTCTGATATTGGATGGTATGATAAGAATAGATCTACGGGGAGATATGAGAAAATTAAGTTACCTCAACTTAATTCGCAATCGGAAAATAATTTGAGACGTTTGGTCAAAGGAATTATTGATTATTATAGTCAATCAGACTATGAAAAGTGCAATATCCCTCGATTAGCCTATATGCTAGCAACTATTAGAGTTGAATCTTATAATTGGAGAAAACGGATTTTCTTCGGAATTCTTGAGGAGGATATTTCATATGAGAAAGCTGAAGTTGATTATGGATGTGGTTTAACTGCTAGAAGGGCTAGCGTGGCTAGAAAAAATGGTTGTCGAATTGATGGTGATGGTTACAAATATAGAGGGAGAGGATTCGTACAGATTACTTGGCGTATAAATTATGAAAAATTTAATGGAATCAATGGGATTGATTTTGGTCTTGAGCCAGAAAAGATAATGGATTTTGATACTCTCATAAAGGTAACTGTTGATGGTATGGAGAAAGGATTATTTGTGAAAGGTGAAACTTTATCTAAACATATTAATACAGAAAAGAAAGATTATAAATCAGCAAGAAGAATTATCAATGGACAAGATAAAGATTGGATTATTGCTGAATACGCACAGGGGATTGAAGAGTGTTTAATGAATGCAAAAAAATAATATTTTTACTTCTAACGTCATTTTCAGTATTTGCTAATGATCTAGATTTGACAGAGAATGGCATTTTATCTTCTTTAGATAATAAGATTATTTCTAAAAATATAAAGAAAAGTGAGTCTGCCTCTTATGATCTATATTTTTCATATAATAAAATATTAGGTGAAATACTGGTTTTTGAATCAAATTCTCAATATAAGCATATTTGTTATATTCCTATATTTAAAAAGCAGAATGAATTTTTTGTTAGAAACACTTTTTGTTTAGATAAATATATTAATTTTGATTCTGAGGGGTGGGAGGTTAATTCCTATTCTTCAGACCATAGTGTTAAATTATCAGATGTTAATTATAGCGATATTATAAATATAGGTGAAGGGGGCTTATTTAAACTAATTTCCCGCTCAAATGGAGAGATTAATAACAATAAGATTTTATTTAAAAATGTTTTATATAAGAAAAATTATAATGCTTTTAATGTGGATTATATTTTTAACTTATATGACGGTGAGCCAGATCTTAGGGAGAATTCTTTAGAGGTCTGTTCTCGCGTAGTGAAAGATAAAATATATTTATATAAGAAACCAAGTGATGATGAAAAAACTAAAATGTATCTTATTAAAGATGATAAAATTTGTTTTTTAGATAAAGATTTTATAAACCAGCAAGAGTGGTATTTCATTAACTACAAAGGAAAGAAAGAAATCAACATGTGGATTAAAGCTGATTCAGTTGATTTAAATTAAATAATTTGTTAACCGCACTTTATACTGTGCGGTTATTTTTTGTTCTTTTAAAAACTAATCATTAACCCGCCAAACCTTACGAGATTACACCTTTTTAAATCCGAATTACAACCTCGAACATCA
>NZ_CAJLNI010000152.1 GCF_905207935.1 uncultured Haemophilus sp. | reverse complement strand
GGTGTTGAAGATGAAAACATCTTATTAGATGACTTCGGTGGTTGATTTTAGTTAACCCAAACATCATGAAAACTGACCGCACTTTGTGATGAAGTGCGGTCAAAATTTAAGGTGTTTTTAGAAAATTTTCTATGATTACAGGTAAATTTTGTTTAGTTTGCTAGTAGTTCACAGATTTAGGAAATCCAGATGAAAAAATTAATAAGCGGTATCGTGGCGGTGGCAATGGCATTAAGTCTTGCAGCCTGTGAAAAAGAAACAAAAGTTATCTCATTAAGTGGTAAAACAATGGGAACAACTTATCATGTTAAATACCTTGATGAAGGCTCAATGAAAGCAACATCTGAAAAGACGCATGAAGAAATTGAAGCTATCTTAAAAGATGTGAACGCGAAAATGTCCACTTACAAAAAAGATTCGGAATTGAGTCGTTTCAATCAAAATACCCAAGTGAATACACCGATTGAGATTTCAGCAGATTTTGCCAAAGTATTGGCCGAAGCGATTCGTTTAAATAAAGTGACTGAAGGTGCATTGGATGTAACTGTTGGCCCTGTCGTTAATTTATGGGGATTTGGCCCGGAAAAACGTCCAGAAAAACAACCTACACCAGAACAATTAGCTGAACGCCAAGCTTGGGTTGGTATTGATAAAATTGCCCTCGATATGCGTGCTGCCAAACCGACATTAAGCAAAGCACTTCCTCAAGTTTATGTCGATTTGTCCTCGATTGCTAAAGGCTTTGGCGTTGATCTGGTCGCTGAAAAGTTAGAACAATTAAATGCTCAGAATTACATGGTTGAAATCGGCGGAGAAATTCGTGCGAAAGGAAAAAATATTGAAGGCAAACCTTGGCAGATCGCAATTGAAAAACCAACTACAACAGGTGAAAGAGCGGTTGAAGCTGTCATTGGATTAGACAATATGGGAATGGCAAGTTCTGGCGATTATCGAATTTACTTTGAAGAAAATGGTAAACGCTTTGCTCATGAAATTGATCCGAAAACAGGTTATCCAATTCAGCATCATTTAGCCTCAATTACGGTACTTGCACCAACTTCAATGACTGCAGATGGCTTATCAACAGGGTTATTTGTGCTTGGTGAAGACAAGGCGTTAGAAGTGGCTGAGAAAAATAATCTTGCCGTTTATTTAATCATTAAAACAGATAATGGTTTTGTGACAAAATCATCCTCTGCTTTCAAAAAATTAACAGAAACAAAAGAATAGTTATGCAAACTTTATTTTTTACCCTAATCGTTTTTGTTGCAATTATTGTATTAATGTCTGTCGGCTTTATCTTTAAAAAACAAAGCTTAAAGGGCAGCTGTGGCGGGCTTTCATCACTCGGTATCGCCAAAGCCTGTGATTGCGATAAACCTTGCGACACTTTGCAAGAAAAATTAGATGCTGGCGATGAAAATGCAAAAGCTGAATACGAACAAAAATTTGCGAAGAAAAATGATGATTCGCAATTTTATGAAGTGAAATAAATTGATGAAATTATTAAAATTTGTTTATACATTAATTTTATTGATGGTTTCATCTTTTACCTTTGCAGGATATTATCCTGCAAAGGTAAATGCGGATCTTAATTTATATACAGATTCTGAATTTAATAAACCGGTTATTCTTGTAAAAGCGGGAGCATGGTTAAATACAATGCCGATGTTTTCTGCTACCGAGATTCGTTATGGAACAAGCTCAATTTATATTGCTGAACAGGATAAAATAAAATTAGGTGATAAAAAATCGTTAGTGCTTGAAAAAGGTATTTTCGATGATGAGGAACCCGATGCCTCTAATTCTTATCCTGATGTGCTTATCCAAAAAGATACGCCTATTTATAGTAAATCGGTATTGAGTAAAACAGAGGCTGAAATTGAAAATATGCCGACTTTATTTACATTAAAAGCAACCGATGTTCCTTGTCAAACTTTCAAGGAGATTGTAGGCAAATCGGGGAAAACGTTTTATAAAATTTCTTTTAATGATGAGCCTTCTTATATTTTAAAAGAAGATACATCAATTATTCAGCAATAAAGTAGCTATCATTTATCAACAACCAATGTGCTTCGCCTTAACCGAAGTTACGGGAGACTTATGTTAACTTCAAATACTTATAATCAACATTTCGCACCATTGAGTGCAGAACAACTTGCCGAAAATGCCACTAAAAAAGTCATTTGTGGTATGTCTGGTGGGGTGGACTCCTCCGTTTCTGCGTTTATTCTTCAACAACAAGGCTACCAAGTGGAAGGTTTGTTTATGAAAAACTGGGAAGAAGATGACGACACGGATTATTGTACAGCCGCAGCGGATCTTGCTGATGCGCAGGCAGTATGCGATAAGTTGGGGATTAAACTACATAAAATTAATTTTGCTGCAGAATATTGGGATAATGTATTTGAGCATTTTTTAACTGAATATAAAGCAGGGCGCACGCCGAACCCAGATATTTTGTGTAATAAAGAAATTAAATTTAAAGCATTTTTAGAATATGCAGCTGAAGATCTTGGTGCTCATTACATTGCAACAGGGCATTATGTACGTAGGGCTGGTGATGATGAAAATGCAAAATTATTACGTGGTTTAGATGCTAATAAAGATCAAAGTTATTTTCTTTATACCTTAAGCCATAAACAAGTGGGACAAAGTTTATTCCCCGTTGGTGAAATTGAGAAGCCCATTGTTCGCGCTATTGCTGAAGAGCTTGGCTTAATTACGGCGAAGAAAAAAGACTCTACCGGTATTTGTTTTATTGGTGAGCGTAAATTTAAGGATTTCTTAGCTCGTTACTTACCGGCTCAACCTGGTGATATTCGTACTGTTGATGGTGAAATTATTGGTCGCCATGATGGTTTGATGTATCACACGTTGGGACAGCGTAAAGGGTTAGGCATTGGTGGTTTAAAAAATGCGGGTGATGAGGCTTGGTATGTGGTAGATAAGGATGTTGAAAATAATGAGCTTATTGTCGCTCAGGGGCATGACCATCCTCGTTTATTTTCAAAAGGTTTGATTGCTAGCCAATTACATTGGGTTGATCGCGAGCCAATTCGTGAATTAGTACGTTGCACGGTTAAAACACGTTATCGCCAACAAGATATTCCTTGTGTGATTGAACCGATTGATGATGAAACTATTCGAGTGATTTTCGATGAACCTCAATCAGCCGTCACACCAGGACAATCTGCCGTATTTTACCTTGGTGAAATTTGTTTGGGCGGTGGGATTATCGAAGAACGGATTAAATAACCTAACAAAAAAGGCTTGGGATCCCACGCCTTTTTCTTTGCGAAATTATTCGCCCAAACGCTCTTTAATACGAGCAGATTTACCTGAACGTTCACGTA
>NZ_CAJLNI010000151.1 GCF_905207935.1 uncultured Haemophilus sp. | reverse complement strand
AAATTGATGATGAAACGCTTGAGAATTTTTATAGCGATAATAATGCATTATTGCTTAATTCTTTACGTCAAAACATGACTGATTTACAACAACAATTCTTCTACCTTTGGGGCAGCCAAAGCGTTGGGAAAACCCATCTGTTACGTGCACTCTGTAATGAATATATTCAGCAACAACGGAGCGCTATTTATGTCCCGTTGAGCAAATCACAATATTTTTCCACGGCGGTTTTTGAGAATTTAGAACAGCAAGAACTGGTTTGCTTAGACGATTTGCAAACAATTATTGGAAATTCAGAATGGGAAATTGCCTTATTTGATCTTTTTAATCGCATTAAGGCTAATGGTAAAACCTTATTAGTTGTCAGTGCAGATCAATCTCCAACTTCCCTACCCGTTAAATTACCGGATCTTGCTTCTCGCTTAAAATGGGGAGAAAGTTATCAACTGATTCCACTCAGCGATGAACAAAAATTTACAGTATTGAAACAGAATGCCCATCAACGAGGTATCATACTTTCAGATGATACTGCCAATTTTATATTCACGCGTTTAGATCGTGATATGGCGACACTAAAAGAAGCATTAGTGAAACTCGATGAAGCCTCACTACAAGCAAAACGAAATCTGACGATTCCTTTTGTGAAATCAATTTTAGGCTTATAAACAAGCAAAAAAATAACCGCACTTTTTCAAGCGCGGTTATTTTGTATCAATTTAATTACCAACAGTGACGACAATAGCCAACACCGACACTCGGCATTATCGCAACAGGTACACGAGAATACCCTCTCTGTTTAGAGCGATGATCACTCGCATTCATTTCATTTGGAATACTGTCTCTTTGTGCAACTTTCGCTTTTTCTTGAGCGCTTACCGTATTACCACTTGTTACTCGAGCATTATAATCCTGCACGGTATTCATATCGTACGCTGCAGCCCCATTTCCAATAGTTGATGCCTCTTGGGGAGCTGTACAAGCTGTTAAAACAGATAGAGCTGCAATAGAAATTAATTTTTTCATAACGCTACCTTTTATCACAAACTACTTTATTAAGTGTTTCTCTGCCTTCTTTAATCCGAGCATTGGCTTTTTTTCTAATGTTCGGGTCCTCATTTTGCTCAATGTATTTTGCTACATTCGCATTTCTGATTGCATAAACAGGCACATACTGTGAATGTTTTGTCTCGCCTTTTTTATAAATCGTTGCACCTAACACACTGCCATAATATTCGCTGGCATCATTAGGTTTAATGTAATAATTACTGGTGTTAGTAACATCTACGCCATCATCACTTTTAAAGCCACTACAAATCCCTGCGGGTGAAAGAAACGTTGTTTTTGATGCCGCCGTTTCGTTAAATTTATATACTTCAAATTCAACGCTATTGGCCAACTCTTCCATATCTTTTTCAGATTTAGGATCTAAACTTCGCTGTCCTTTTCCATCAATATATTTCACGGTTTCAGAAACATTACTTTCAGAAACATTGACTGAAAGATTATTTTCAGGTGATTTTACTTTTGTTGCATATACAACACTACTACCTTCGGCTAAAACAGCTGATGATGCCAAAATACAAAATGAGTAAATCCCAATTTTTTTCTTAATATGACTCATAATACTAATGTGATTCCCTAAGCTAATAATTGTTCTCGTATAATTCAATTGGTAAATAATCCGGGTCTCGGAAGAAAGTGTACTTCATTCTGGTTAATTCATCAACCCGAATTGGTTCACAAGAGACGCCTTTTTCTAAAAGATAAGCTACGTATTCATCAATATTTTCTACTTTGAATGCCAAATGCCGTAAACCACAGGCTTCAGGGCTGGTTACTCTTTGAGGAGGATTTGGGAAAGAAAATAGCTCTATTTGACTCCCATCAGGAAAACTTAAATCTAATTTATAACTATCTCGTTCCGCCCGATAAGTTTCATTTAGCTGTTTTGCCCCTAAAATCTCCATATAAAAATGCTTCGAACGTGCATAGTTCGAAGCAATAATCGCAATATGGTGAAAACCTAATAATTGAGGTTTCATTATTTCTCCGGAGTGACACTTTTTGCTTTTTCTTCTTCCTGTAAAGCAAGGGCATCACGTGCAGCACGAATACTCTTTTCAAGCATTGGCACGCGAGGATCATCTGGTTCCAATAAACGTAACATCATTGCCCAGGTTACTGCCGCCATTTTATAATCCTCACCTTCAAAATAACTGAAAGCCAGTAAACTTAATGCTTCAGGATTAGAATGATCTTGACGAATAATCTCACGTAAAAGCTGATTACCTTTCAGTTTATCCGTTTGATCTTCAGAAGACATTAACATACGCGCATAAGAAAGTTTATAATCTAAATTATCTGGCTCAAGCTTATTCGCTTGTTGGTAACTATCAAAGGCTAATTTTCCATTACCTAAATTCATCCCTACCTGACCTAACAACCACCATTTTTTAGCATCCTTTGGAGTTTTTTGTAAATCCAAACGAAGTGCGGTCGAAAATTGTTGCATTTCTGCATCCGTCATTGGGTTTGTGTCTTCTTCTTTGATTCGTTCAAAGAAATAAGGTAATTTTGCCAATGTTTTTTCCATCATATCTTCGGCTTTCCAAGATCCCAAAGGGAAATAAGCCCCGCCGGCAATAATGGCCAAACCTAATAAACCAGAAACAAACCACAACTTACCGTAATTTTTGGCATTTTTATCGATGGTTTGGGTCTCTTGTTGAGGAATATCTTCCAATAATGTTTTTTGTAGCTCTTGTTTAAGTTGTTCAACGTTCTCTACTAAGCCTTGCTGATTATCTTGCTCAATCTCTTTTAAGCGAGAAAAATACAGTGCCTTATTTAACTCATCACGCTTTTTATCTTCTTTTGCTTTAACAGAACGCAACAAGGGATAAAAACAAATCAATGCCACCACTAAAGTGAGCACAATAATACTTAATGCAAAATTCATTATTTATCCTTTTCTTTGAGTAAAGCCGATAAACGTGCATTCTCTTCGTCATCTAAAATCGCGTCAGAATTGACCGTACTTGGGCTTTTTGATTTACGTTTAAATACAAATAAAATGCCAATCAACACTAATAAAATTGGGGCAATCCATAATACGATTGTTGATGTCGTCATTGGTGGATCATAAGTCACAAAATTGCCATAACGTTGAATCATATAATCGACAACTTCACTTCGTTTTTTACCTTCTTGTAACAACTCAAACACTTTGCCACGCATATCTACCGCAATAGTTGCATTAGAGTCGGCAATATTATTATTTTGACATTGAGGACAACGCAATTCTTGTGTTAATTGATGATAGTCCTTTTCTTGCTCTGGTGAAGCAAAATTCAATGCATCAATGGAAGCTGTCGCCGAGATACTCACAAAAAGTGCGGTTAAAAAAAGCCATGATTTTTTCATTA
>NZ_CAJLNI010000150.1 GCF_905207935.1 uncultured Haemophilus sp. | reverse complement strand
TCACGGCCGATAATTTGCCCGTTATAACGCCATTGGTCGATGATTGCATTGAGTAAACGGCTTTGTTGGCCGATGTCATTTTCTAAGGCAGTTAATTTAAAAAAGGGTTCGATCAGATACATAATTACAGATTGTGCAAGATTTCTTCAATTTGTTTTAAACCGTTTAAGCGGGTTTCACTTAAGCGGGAGGCAACACCAAGCTCATCAAAAAATTGACGAATATTAAATTGTTGTAATTGGTTTCGGGTTTGGCCGTTGATGTTTTGTAACAACAACCATAACAAGCCATTCATAATGCGCGCTTCGCTGTAAGCTTGAAATTGAAACGTATCGTCATGTTGTGGAATGGGCATAAACCAAAGTCCCGATTCACAGCCTTGAATCGATTGCATTTGAGCCAATTCATCAGGAGAAGGTTGAGGGAGATGCTTACCCGCTTGAATAATAAAACGGTAGCGATCTTCCCAATTTTTTGCCTGTTTAATGTTTTCTAGCATGCTAATAACTCTAAGGATTTATCTAATGCCGCAAAAAAAGCGTCCACATCTTGTTGGCTGTTATAAGGCGCAAAAGAAAGTCTTAATGTAGTACGTTCACCAAGGCGGACTAAGTAAGGTTGGGCGCAATGTTCGCCAACACGCAACGCAATTTTCTGTTCACTTAATAGGGTAGCAAGATCCGAAGCCGCAATCCCATCAAAAACAAAACATACTACTGAACTAGGTTGCGGTGAATTGAATAAACGACAATTCAGATAGTTTTTTAACCGCACTTTACTTTGTTCAGCAAGCTCAACGGCATGCGCTTCAGCTGCCTGAAAATCCCATTTTTTGAGCCAATCTAGCACCGCACCAAAGCCAATCACGCCAGCAATATTCGGTGTGCCGGCCTCTAATCGATAAGGTAAATCGGCAAAGGTAATACATTCATGGGAGACTCGCTCAATCATTTTTCCACCGTAAAAAAGTGGTTGTAGCAGGGAAAGTGAGCTTAATTTTCCGCTTAATACACCAATGCCGTTAGGTCCATAAATTTTGTGCGCAGAAAAGGCAATAAAATCCGCATCTAATGCCTGTAAATCAATCTGTATATGACTAATAGCCTGAGCAGCATCCACTAAAACGAGCGCATTGCTATGTTGGCGGATTAGTTGAATTAAATGTTGGATATGTTGTTCCGTTCCCGTTACGTTGGAAACAAAATTGAGTGCTACTAATTTGGTTTTCTTATTTAAGGCTGCAATTAAGGCATTTTCATCAATTAGCCAATTATCCAAAATAGGCAACACTTGAATTTTTGCCCCACATTTTTTCGCTGTTTCATGCCAAGTAACATAATTAGCATGATGGTCCGCTTGGCTAATTAAAATCTCATCATCTGTATGCAAAGAGGGGAGTAAACCATTAGCAACCAAATTAATGCCATGCGTTGTTCCGGAAGTCCAGATTACGGCTTTTTCATCTTCCGCATTAATTAAGGTTTTGACTAGGTGACGAGCATTTTCATATTGTGCTGTTTGTGCCGCTTCATATTGGCTACGATGCACAGAGCCTGCCGATTGATAAAAGGTACTTGTTGCATCAATTAATGCCCGAGGCTTTAATGCTGTCGCCGCATTATCCAAATAAACTACAGCATTTGGCGATTTAAAATAAGGAAATTCATTTTTAAATGATTGATAATCAAAAGCCATGTTGACCTCCATGTTTACTTGCTTTGTTCTGTTTGCGCCATTCATAAGGGGCGGTAGGGTTAGGATCACGCCATAAGCCAATTTTTTGTTGTTGTGCAAAATCTTGAGCCTGAAAGTAGAGTGGATTTTTAGCATATTGCGGATAAACCCACGCCATGCCGTTTTTTACCATTTCTAAGTTGATGTTTTGTTCTTGCAGGTAAACCGTTGCCAAAATACGCTGGTAGCGATCATAACCAGAAACCGACAGCGTCACATTTTGTTTGAAAACTAGCTGGGAAAGATATTGTTTGGCTTTTTTTCCAAATGGCTGGCCTTTTTCAGGAGCATCAATTTCTTGTAATCGTACTTTAAATTGTTTTTTAGTGGGTAAGAGGCAAGTTAGGGTGTCGCCATCGCTGACACCTACAACCCAACATGCCATTTGGCGTTCAGTAGCGACTGAAAATTGCGTCCAAAGTGCGGTCAAAATTAGGGGTAAAAATAAGAAAGCATTTTTAATCATTTGGAATTTCTTTGATCTATATCGCAATATTTAACTAAAAAGAGAGGGTAATTCTAACAAAAAAAGCGTAAAATAAATTTGAATTATTGTTAAATAAGTTGAAAGAGGAAATATGTTACTCCAAAAAGGCGTTCAACTTGTTCGCTCGCTCGTAATTTTATACATTATATTGCTACTCGGCAATTTGATTTCGCAGTATGTGCCTGTTGGAATTCCTGGCAGCATCTGGGGATTGTTAATACTTTTTATTGGATTAACCACTCGTATCATTCGTTTAGAATGGATTTATTTGGGTTCTAGTTTGTTAATTCGGTATATGGCAGTACTTTTTGTGCCGGTGAGTGTAGGCATTATCAAATATTATGATTTACTTGTTTCTCAATGGAAAATTTTACTCATTCCAAATATTCTCAGTACTTTTCTGACGCTCTTTATTATCGCATTTTTGGGTAATTATTTGTTTTACAAGCAATCTTTTGCTCATAAACGTCAGAAAGTATTAGAGAAACGTAATTTTCAGGCAGACTAAGGTTTTATTATGCAGTATGCAATTTATCTTTATACTGGTTTAACGATTTTCGGATTTTGGCTCGCATTACAAATTAGTAAACGTTGGAAGTCCATGATTTTCAATACTTTCGTACTTACTGTATCTATTCTCGTTTTTATCTTAGAGGTAGGAGGTATTCCTTATGATAATTATATGGCAGGAAATGCGCCGATTAATAATTTATTAGGATTGAGTATTGTTGCACTGGCGTTACCGTTGTATGAACAACTTCGTCAAATTGCCAAACAGTGGAAAATTATCCTTTCAGTCGTCACATTGGCTTCGATATTCTCAATGTTTACAGGGGCTATTTTTGCTATTATTTTAGGCGCAAGTCCTGAAATGGTAGCAACAGTATTACCAAAATCGATTACTACCCCTATTGCGATGGAAGTGTCTTCGCATTTAGGCGGTATTCCCGCCGTGACTGCGGTAGGTGTGGTCGTTGCGGGTTTACAAGGCTCCGTTTTTGGTTATCTCATCTTGAAAAAAGTTGGGATTAAACAACAAGAAGCAGTGGGTTTGTCTGTTGGTGCGGTTTCTCACGCATTAGGTACGGTAAGTTGTATGGAAGCGGATCCGAAAGCAGGTAGTTATAGTTCGATTTCTTTGGTACTTTGCGGTATTATGAGCTCCATTTTAGCACCCTTAGTATTCCATATTATTCATCTATTTTTATGAGAACCCAATTAGCTGATTTTTGGACGGAACGTTTCCTCCCCGATCCGCCGCGCGAAA
>NZ_CAJLNI010000149.1 GCF_905207935.1 uncultured Haemophilus sp. | reverse complement strand
TCTGCCCAAGCTTTGGCGTAGCCTGCAGATTTCACCAAATAGTGATGGATGCTTTTATAGGTGAAATGCTCTAGATCGCCAGTTAATTTCTGTACTTTCGTGTTTTCAGGATAAACTACTTTTTCATGTACCAGAGAATCGTTATATCCCGCATAATTTGTGCGATATAAACGCACCACATAATCCGGATACCAACCAGAATGACGAATCTCACGCCCAAACACTTCACTCACACGAGGAATATCATAAACCGTATTTGGCGTATCTTGTTGAACTGCTTGTTGAATGGATTCACGAAGTTTCGGAGTGACGCGTTCATCGGCATCTAACCATAAAACATAATCACAGGTGACATATTGTTGTGCACGTTGGCGTTGTTTGCCAAAGCCTGGCCAATCAGGATGCGAATAAAATTTTGCACCATATTGTTCTGCGATTTCTTGGGTATTATCAGTACTGCCTGAATCGACGATAATGATTTCATCTACCCAATCTTTTACCGTATCGAGACATTGAGCGAGATCTGCCGCTTCATTTTTGACAATCATGGCAACGCTAATTGTTGGCATATTTTGATCCTTTTTTTGCTATACTAGCCGAAGTTTTTGTAAGTATAACCGAATTTATTTTATGTGGCGTTTTTTTTATACCTGCCTGATGTACTTGATTCAGCCTTTTGTGCTGTTCTTCATGTTGCTACGAAGTCTCAAGGCTCCGAATTATCGTAAGCGTTTAGGCGAACGATATGGTATTTATGCGAATCTTGCTAAGCCCGTGCAAGATGGGATCGTCATTCATGCTGCATCAGTCGGTGAAGTGATTGCTGCTACACCGTTAGTAAAACGCATTCAGAAAGACTATCCTTACTTACCGATCACATTCACAACAGTCACGCCAACAGGCTCTGAGCGCGTAAAAGCGGCGTTCGGGGAAACTGTGACGCATTGTTATTTGCCTTACGATTTACCTTGTGTCATCAATCGTTTTATTGATTTTATTCAACCTAAAGTATTCATCGTCATTGAAACGGAACTTTGGCCAAATTTGATTGATTGTTTGGCACATCGACATATTCCTTTCATTGTGGCGAATGCTCGTCTTTCTGCACGTTCAGCGAGACGTTATGGCAAAGTCAAACAACATCTACAACGAATGTTTTCTCAAATCACCTTGATTGCACCGCAAGATAGTATTAGTGGAAAGCGTTATTTAGCGTTAGGTTATGAAAAAGATCGTCTGCAATTAACCGGCAATATTAAATATGATCTTGTGGTCAGTGACGAATTACTCAAAGACATTGCAACACTTCATGAAAGCTGGGCGAAAGATCGTCAGATTTGGATTGCGGCGAGTACCCATGAAGGGGAAGAAGAGCTTATTTTACAAGCGCATCATTTGCTACTGAAAAAACATCCAAACTTGCTGTTATTGCTTGTACCTCGTCATCCTGAGCGTTTTAATCCGGTGGCGGATTTAATTGAAAAAGCTAACTTTCACTTTATTCGTCGTTCAACGGGGGAGATTCCTTCAGAAAATACCCAAGTGATTCTGGGTGATACCATGGGCGAGTTGATGTTGATGTATGGTATTTCAGATATTGCGTTTGTCGGCGGAAGTTTGGTCAAACATGGAGGACATAATCCTCTGGAGCCTTTGGCGTTTAAATTACCTGTTGTGAGTGGAAAGCATACCTTCAATTTCCCTGAAGTTTTTACCTCGCTCTTAGAAGTGCAAGGTGTGTTGCAAATCAACTCAACAGAAAAAGCGTTGGCAGAGATTATTGATAAGTTATTGAATTCGAAAGGAGCGCGTCAACGTTTAGGCAATGCAGGCTACGAGGTATTAATCGAAAATCGTGGCGCATTACAGCGTCTTTTAGATTTGCTTCATCCTTATTTAACCCATATTTCGGAGAACCATAAATGACAAGTGTAATTTACCCTGGCACGTTTGACCCGATTACCAACGGGCATTTAGATATTATTGCGCGAAGTGCGGTCATTTTCCCGAAAGTTTTTGTCGCGGTTGCGAATAGCCCGAGTAAAAAGCCATTGTTCTCATTGGAAGAACGCGTTGAACTCGTGCGTCAATCGGTCGCGCATTTGCCCAATGTGGAAGTATTTGGATTCTCTGATTTACTCGCGAATGAAATCAAAGCGAAAAAGATTACCGCCATTATTCGTGGCGTGCGTACAACGACGGACTTCGAATATGAATTACAACTGGCTGCGTTAAACCGCTTATTAACTGATGGTGTGGATAGTTTGTTTTTCCCGCCAACAGAAAAATGGGCGTTTGTGTCTTCCACGATTGTACGAGAAATTTATTTGCATCATGGCGATGTGAAAGAACTGGTGCCGGAAGCCGTCTATTTAGCCTTAAAAGCACGTCGTGAATGAAAAAAACACTTCTGATTTTAACCGCACTTTTAGCGTTAACTGGTTGTGGTACGGTGGTGAAATTAATCGATCCATCGGAAAAATACACACCTTACGCGGGTGCGGCTTATGATTTAGAGATGGCACAAAAATGGGGCTTACCTATTTTAGATTTGCCACTGTCATTTTTATTAGATACCGCATTGTTGCCTTATGCGTGGTCAAATTAATTTGCATTAAGATATGAAACTCAATCCTCAACAACAACAGGCTGTCGAATATGTCAGCGGACCTTGTTTGGTGCTGGCTGGTGCAGGCTCGGGCAAAACTCGCGTGATCATCAATAAGATTGCTCATTTGATTGAACATTGCGGTTATTTACCTAAACAGATCGCCGCTGTAACCTTTACCAACAAAGCCGCTCGTGAAATGAAAGAGCGTGTCGCCCATTCCATTGGTAAAGAAAAATCCAAAGGATTGATTGTTTCCACTTTCCATACCTTAGGTTTCGACATTATCAAACGGGAATATAAAGCTTTAGGCTTTAAATCGAATATGACCTTGTTTGATGAGCACGATCAACTTGCCTTACTCAAGGAACTGACAGTAGATGTGCTCCAGGAAGATAAGGATTTATTGCGAGAATTAATCTCGGTTCTTTCCAACTGGAAGAATGATTTGGTTTCGCCAAAACAGGCTTATGCCTTAGCGAAAGATGCCAAATATCAAACCTTTGCAAAATGTTATGAGCGTTATGCGGCGCAAATTCGTGCTTACAATGCGTTGGATTTTGATGATTTAATTATGTTGCCAACCTTACTTTTCAAGCAGAACGAAGAAGTGCGGTCAAAATGGCAGGAGAAAATCCGCTATTTGTTGGTGGATGAATATCAAGATACCAATACTAGCCAATATGAACTCATCAAATTACTCGTCGGTGAGAGAGCTTGTTTTACCGTAGTGGGTGATGATGACCAGTCCATTTATTCTTGGCGAGGTGCTCGACCGCAAAATATGGTGCGATTACGTGATGATTTTCCTCGTTTGCAAGTCATCAAATTAGAACAAAATTACCGTTCCACTCATCGTATTTTGCATTGTGCCAACATTTT
>NZ_CAJLNI010000148.1 GCF_905207935.1 uncultured Haemophilus sp. | reverse complement strand
TTACGCTTACCAAATGCTTACAGTCAATATTTTGATATTGCCCTCAGTAATGTGAATCTCAGCGCAACGGAACCTCAAGCTACTGTGGATAATCGTGTAACTAAAACCTTCGCCATGGCCATTGCGCGCCAAGAAAGTGCTTGGAATCCAATGGCACAATCTTCCGCAAATGCTCGAGGATTAATGCAGTTATTACCGAGTACCGCGCAAAAAACGGCAGAAAATCAGCAACTTCCTTATAACGGAGAGTTAGATTTATTCAAACCGCTTAATAATATTTTACTCGGTACGGCTCACTTAAATGAGTTAAATGCTAAATACCCTAATAACCGCATTTTGATCGCCTCCGCCTATAATGCGGGAGCAAGCCGTGTAGAAAAATGGCTTGCGAGAGCCAATGGCAAATTGGCTATGGATGAATTTATTGCATCCATTCCATTCTTTGAAACTCGAGGTTATGTTCAAAACGTATTAACTTACGATTTTTACTATCAAAACCTACAAGACAAAGAAAAATTACAAACCTTTAGCAAAGAGGAATACGATCGGCTATACTAGTCGCACTAGTTTAATAGTATAGGATTGTTGATATGTATATTAGTCGCAATTTAGAACAATGGAATGCTTTCCTCGCGACCTTGCAAACCGCATTTGAGCAAGGCAAAGCACAAGATTTCTTAACGCTTCTGCTCACGCCTGATGAACGTGATGCGGTGGGGTTACGTTTACAAATCGTGGTACAGTTATTGGATAAAAATCTCTCACAACGAGAGATTCAACAAAATCTCAATACCAGTGCAGCAACCATTACGCGTGGTTCTAATATGCTCAAAACAATGGATCCGGATTTTATAAACTGGGTGAAAAGCCAACTCGATGAGCAAGCTGCAAAAAACTAAGCGAATTCTGACCGCACTTTTACATCTTTTTCGCCCATCTTGGTGGAAAAAAAATTGGCAACGGGTTGCGTGGCGTTTTTCTCTCGCAATCCTGGCGTTTTTCATTTGCTTTCGCTTTATTCCTGTTCCCTTCTCTGCCTATATGGCACAGCAAAAAATCGGGCACTTATTACAGTTAGATTTCAGCTATTCAATCAAATATGATTGGGTGAGCCTTGATGAAATCTCACCGAATATGCAACTTGCGGTGATTGCCGCTGAAGATCAAAAATTTCCCAACCATTGGGGCTTTGATTTTGAAGCAATTCAAAAGGCCTTTAAATTTAATGAAAAATCTCGCCGAACCCGAGGTGCTTCAACGATTTCTCAACAAACAGCAAAAAACCTCGTTCTCTGGCATGGACAAAGTTGGTTTCGCAAAGGATTAGAAGTTCCCACAACGGCATTAATGGAAATCTTTTGGTCCAAAGAACGCATTTTAGAAGTGTATTTGAACATCGCAGAATTTGGTAATGGCATCTTTGGTGTAGAAGCAGCTAGTCGCTATTACTTCAAAAAATCAGCAAAGAATTTAACGCAATCAGAAGCGGCATTACTCGCTGCAGTTTTACCGAATCCGATTATCTATAAAGTAAATAAGCCTAGTGCATTAGTTCGTAAAAAACAAAGTTGGATTATGGGACAAATGAATGGGTTAGGCTTAAATTATCTGAAAGAAATGTAGATTTTCCATAAAGAAAAAAACCTTGAAACTCACTTTAAGTTTCAAGGTTTTAAATTTGGTGGAGATAATCGGGATCGAACCGACGACCTCTTGAATGCCATTCAAGCGCTCTCCCAACTGAGCTATATCCCCAAATAACGCAAGCTATGATAAATTTCGGCTGATAAACTGTCAATATTGAAATAATCAAATCCCGCTTATCAGCCTAAATATTAAGCGTTTTGAGATTTAATAAAATCAATGGCACGTTGGATACGCGCTAACACACGTTCACGACCGATACCCACTAATGTCACATCCATAGAAGGTGATTGGCCTGAGCCTGTTACAGCTACGCGTAATGGCATCCCAACTTTACCCATACCCACTTCTAATTCAGCAGCCGTTTGTTCAATCGCTTCATGAGTAGAATGTAAATCCCAGCTAGAAAGCGCGGTCAATTTTTCTTTTACTTTTTCAAGTGGTTCAATCGCCGCCGCTTTAAAGTGTTTTTTCACCGCAGCTTCATCAAAACTTTCAAACTCTTCAAAGAAATAACGACTTGCTGATGCCATTTCTTTTAAGGTTTTGCAACGTTCTGCAAGCATCGTCACGATTTCAGTTAACGCTGGACCATTTGAAGTATCAATACCTTGATCTTTATAGTGCCATTCAAGGTGTTTTGCCACATATTCAGGTGGTAATTCACGAATATAGTGGTGATTTAACCACAATAATTTTTCAGTGTTAAATGCACTTGCAGATTTACTCACGTGATCTAATTCGAAGAATTTAATCATTTCTTCACGCGTAAAGATCTCTTGGTCACCATGGCCCCAACCTAAACGAACAAGGTAGTTAATTAAGGCTTCCGGTAAATAACCGTCATCACGATATTGCATCACACTTACCGCACCATGACGTTTTGAAAGTTTTTGACCATCATCACCGTTAATCATGGAAACGTGCGCATACACTGGAATTGGTGCGCCTAACGCTTTTAAGATATTAATTTGACGCGGAGTGTTGTTAATGTGGTCTTCACCACGCACAACGTGAGTAATGCCCATATCCCAGTCATCTACTACCACACAGAAGTTGTATGTTGGTGAACCATCTGTACGACGAATAATTAAATCATCTAATTCGCTGTTGCTGATTTCAATACGACCACGCACCGCATCATCAAACACGACTGAACCTTCTGTTGGGTTTTTAAAACGTACTACGTGTGGCTCATCGGCTGCATGATTGTGATCATGTAAACAATGACGGTCATAACGTGGTTTTTCTTTGTTTTGCTCTTGTGTATGGCGTAATTCTTCTAAGCGTTCTTTAGAGCAATAGCAACGATAAGCCAAGCCTTGCTCAATCATTTCATCAATCACTTGATTGTAACGATCAAAGCGTTTGGTTTGATAATAAGGACCATGTTCCCAAGCAAGGTTTAACCACTCCATCCCTTCAATGATTGCCGCTGTTGCTTCCGGTGTAGAACGCTCTAAATCGGTATCTTCAATACGTAATACAAACTCACCGTTGTTATGTTTTGCAAATAACCAAGAGTAAAGGGCTGTACGTGCGCCGCCTACGTGTAAATAACCTGTTGGGCTTGGAGCAAAACGCGTACGTACTTTGACATTCGGATCTAATTCAAAAGGAGGATCAATTTTCATTTTCTTAATAACCTATTCATTTACAAAAATTACCTTTATTTTACTACGACTTGCGTGAGTTCTAAATAAAAAATCTGATTTTATGCCTATTTTTGCAACAACTAGACGCTTTTTCATAAAAATATATTGACTGAAATCTCATTATACTTATAATGCCAATCCACAACATTAAGGGCGATTAGCTCAGTTGGGAGAGCACCTCCCTTACAAGGAGGGGGTCACTGGTT
>NZ_CAJLNI010000147.1 GCF_905207935.1 uncultured Haemophilus sp. | reverse complement strand
ATCAAAGCAATATTGGCTCTAAGTTAGTTAATGACTATCTTGGCTTTGGTTATGATTCAGCGTTAGTCCAACAAGATTATTATTCATTATTCCGTGATCGTCGTTATAGTGGTTTAGATCGTATTTCATCCGCCAATCAAATAACGCTTGGCGGTACAACGCGTTTTTATGATAAGAATGCCGATGAACGTTTTAATTTCTCAGCAGGACAAATTTATTATTTAACGGCATCAAAAATTGATGACAATCCAAATAATCGTACGCCAAAATCCTCTTCTTCTTGGGCATTAGAATCCAACTGGAAAATTAGTGACAAATGGAATTGGCGAGGTAGCTATCAATACGATACGTTGCTAGATAAAGCCTCTTTAGCAAATAGTAGTTTGGAATTTAACCCGATGAAGAACAATCTGATTCAGTTAAATTATCGCTACGCAAGTAAAGAGTATATCAACCAAAACTTAGGTGCATCTGCTAACCGTTATCAACAGGATATTAAACAGGTTGGTGTCGTAGCAGCATGGGAAGTCTCAGATAATTGGGCAGTTGTCGGAAAATACTATCAAGATATTGCATTGAAAAAACCGGTTGAGCAATATGTGGGTGTACAATATAACTCATGCTGTTGGTCTTTAGGTGTTGGTGCAAGACGTTATGTGACGAGTCGCCAAAATCAACGTAATGATCAAGTGGTTTATGACAACAGCGTAGGCGTTACCTTTGAATTACGTGGTTTAGGTGAAAATGATCACCAAAACGGTATCGAAGATATGCTGAAGAAAGGTAAACTTCCTTATATCCAAGCGTTTAGCTTATAGTACAATATAGATAAAGGCTACCGAAAGGTAGCCTTTTTGTTTAGAAGAGCGGTTAAAAAAGACGACGATTTTTGACCGCACTTTGTTTATTTTTTTCGTCTTGCTCGAGGATGAGCTTGATCGTACACTTCTGCAAGATGTTGGAAATTCAAATGCGTATAAATTTGCGTGGTGGACAAATTGCTGTGCCCTAAAAGCTCTTGAACAGCCCGCAAATCCGAACTTGCTTCCAGCATGTGAGTGGCAAAAGAGTGGCGTAGTTTGTGCGGATTAAGATGGCTATTTAATCCTTGGCGAATGCCCCAGGTTTCCATTCGTTTTTGAATAGAACGATGAGTCAGGCGATTTCCCTGTTGGCTTACAAAAAGGGCATCATCTTTAGGATTAAATAAAGGCCGTACCTTCAACCATTGCTGAATTGCATGAGAAGCATAACGTCCAAAAGGCACAATACGTTCTTTGTTTCCTTTACCAATTACTCTCACTTCACGTACACGTGTGTTAATGCTATTGAGGTTTAAGCCTTGTAATTCAGATAAGCGAAGCCCTGAGCTATACATCAATTCCATCATCGCACGATCACGCAAATCAATAGGATCTTTGCTGTCATTTGAAAGCAATTTTTGGACTTGTTCTGCATCAATATTTTTTGGTAAATGTTTGCCTTGTTTCGGCGCTGAAATACCCGTTGCCGGATTCACTTTCATTTGACCTTGCTGAACAAGATAGCTGAAGAACTGACGAAGAGCAGATAAACGTAATGCTAAGCTCTTTTCTTTTAAACCTTGCTTACGGCTTTCCGCCAAAATAAGACGAACCACACTAGGATTCACTTGCTGCCAGTGTTGAATACCTTTTTCAGCCAAAATCGCTAAAATCGCATCTAGCTGATGTTGATAATTAGTGAGAGTATGTGGGCTTACTTGGCGTTCAATTCGCAAGTAATCCCAATATTGATTGAGGAGTGTATGCATTAGAGAGTTAATTCAAACAAACTTTTTTTCGTGTTTAGTTTAAATCCTTCGCGTTCTAAAATGCTCTGTTGGGCTTGGCTAAATTCTGCCACTAAACGATTAGATTGTGTATAACGGACAAACTCTTTCGCTTTAGAAATAAGGGCAGAATAAATCTCGGCTTGATGTTTATCTTCTTTCACAAAAATATCGGTTAATTGCCAATAGCGTTGTAGTTGTAAAGAGGATAAGCGAGGATAAAGTTGAACAAAACCAATCGCCTGTGAGTTTTCGTTTACAGCAACAAAAAACATGCTTTCATTAAAACGTATACGATTCGTTAAAAAGGTTAAAGTGCGGTCAGGATTTTCACTCATTCCGTTGGCAAGTCGATAGGCTTCAAAGAGTGGAGCAAGCACTTCTATATTCCATTGTTCGGCTTTGAAAATTTTCATTGTTACCAGACCTATTTTCCGTTTATTTATAAAATTGGTTATTTTTTATCGGTTCCGTACAGTAGATTGTAGCTTTTTAGCACAAAATAATCATCATTTCCCCAAAAAAATTTTCAAAATGTGATTTTGCACAAAGAAATCTGCCCAAAGTTTGGTATAGTAAACACACTTTTTATTTATTCAATATGGAGAAACAAAAATGGCACGTCGTCCTTTAGTGATGGGTAACTGGAAATTAAACGGTTCCAAAGCGTTCACCAAAGAATTAATCGAAGGATTAAAAGCAGAATTACATGATGTAACAGGTTGTGATGTGGCAATTGCCCCACCCGTTATGTATTTAGGTACGGCTGAAGCAGCACTTTCTGGCTGTGGTTGCAGCTGTGGCGGTAAAAGTGTAATTCAGTTAGGTGCACAAAACGTAGATATTAATGTGAAAGGTGCATTTACCGGTGATATTTCTAGCGAAATGTTAAAAGATTTTGGTGCTAAATACATCATTATCGGTCACTCTGAGCGTCGTACTTACCACAAAGAAAGCGATGAATTCGTAGCGAAAAAATTTGGCGTATTAAAAGAAGCTGGTTTAGTACCAGTATTATGTATTGGTGAAACTGAAGCTGAAAACGAAGCAGGCAAAACTAAAGAAGTATGTGCACGTCAAATTGATGCAGTGATCAACGCATTAGGTGTAGAAGCATTTAATGGTGCAGTGATTGCTTACGAACCAATTTGGGCAATCGGCACTGGCAAATCAGCGACTCCAGCACAAGCACAAGCTGTTCATGCATTTATCCGTGGCCACATCGCAGCAAAATCACAAGCTGTAGCAGATCAAGTGATCATTCAATACGGTGGTTCAGTAAATGATGCTAACGCAGCAGAATTATTCACTCAACCAGATATCGATGGTGCATTAGTGGGCGGTGCTTCACTTAAAGCGCCTGCGTTTGCAGTAATCGTGAAAGCAGCGGCAGCAGCGAAAAACTAATTTTCTTGTCCTAAAAGAGATAAAAAAAGTGCGATTAAAATTAACCGCACTTTTTGTTTTTGATTAATGTTGATTGCGTTCCCACAAATCAGCATATTTCACAAAGGTGGAGTGGGCAGAAAGTACTGCAAGCAGAAAACCTTGTTTCCCATCTAAGAAACCGGCTTTTAAAATGTACATTTTGACAAAGCAACCAATCGCATGGCTAATACCTTGCCATAACGTCGCTTTTTTCCCTTTGGTTTGGCGTTGGTCTGCCCAAGCTTTGGCGTAGCCTGCAGATTTCACCAAATAGTGATGGATGCTTT
>NZ_CAJLNI010000146.1 GCF_905207935.1 uncultured Haemophilus sp. | reverse complement strand
TGACTGCACTTTCAATATCCGTAGTAGTAAAGGCTTTATAGATAAAATTAAGCCCGAGTTTTTGATACAGATAGTTATGGAATGTTGTGCCAAAATTGCCCGGTCTGCCAGAAAGGGACATGCAAAGTTGGGTATCTTTGTTAATCATATCGATTCCTTAAATATTCAAATTTATATCATCATCGATAAAATATTGGTTCATTTCAAAGGCTGGCTTCGCCGCTTTGTCTTTGCCGACAATACGAGCGGGTACACCTGCAGCAGTGGCATATTCAGGCACAGGTTGAAGTACAACAGAATTGGCGCCGATTTTGGCATATTTGCCCACTTCGATATTGCCGAGAATTTTTGCGCCCGCCCCAATCATTACGCCTTCTCGTACTTTTGGATGGCGATCGCCGGATTCTTTACCTGTACCACCCAGGGTGACGCCTTGCAAGATAGACACATCATTTTCAATTACCGAAGTTTCGCCCACGACAATACCGGTAGCGTGGTCAAACATAATGCCGTGCCCAATTTTGGCGGCAGGGTGAATATCCACATCAAAAGCCACTGAAATCTGATTTTGTAAATAAAGTGCGAGTGCTTTTCGATTTTGGTTCCACAAATAATGGGTAATACGATAGCTTTGAATGGCGTGAAAACCTTTTAAATAAAGTAATGGGGTTGACCACAATTCCACGGCAGGATCGCGGTGGCGCACAGCTTTAATATCACAAGCAGCACAATCAATGATATTGGGCTCGGCTTGATAGGCTTCTTCAATAATTTCACGCAGCGAAATTGCGGGCATGATAGGGTTAGCCAGTTTATTCGCAAGCAAATAACTCAAGGCACTGCCAAGATTTTGATGTTTTAAAATGGTGGAATGGAAAAAGCTTGCGAGCATTGGTTCGCATTCTGCTAATTCTTTTGCCTCTTGGCGAATGTGTTGCCATACTTCTAACGTCATTTTTTCTCCTTATTCGCCTTTTCGTTCACGGCCTAATAAGCTCAGTGCGACTTCTTGTGCACTTTTACCACAAAAGAGCATTTGGTAAATCTGTTCTGTAATCGGCATTTCCACGCCTTGTCGTTGTGCTAATAAATAAGTTTCTTTGGTGTTATAAAATCCTTCCACCACCTGACCAATTTCATCCATGGCTTGTTGGCTATCGGTACCTTTACCAAGCATTAAACCAAACCGACGGTTACGGGATTGGTTATCGGTACAAGTGAGCACTAAATCCCCTAAACCAGACATACCCATAAAGGTTTGCGTATTCGCCCCCATGGATACGCCTAAGCGAGTAATTTCCGCAATCCCACGGGTAATTAATGCGGTTCTTGCATTGGCACCAAATCCCATGCCATCTGAAATACCTGCGCCAATCGCAATTACGTTTTTAATGGCGCCACCTAACTGAACACCGATCATATCTTGGTTTACATAAACCCGAAAATGCTGACTGCAATGAATGCGCGCTTGAAATTCTAAGGCAAACTTTTCATTACGAGAGGCAAGGGTAATCGCCGTTGGCAAACCCTGAGCCAATTCTTTCGCAAAAGTAGGACCAGAAAGCACAGCGGTTGGAATTGCTTTACCTAAGGTTTCTTCCACCACTTCTTGTAGTAATCGGCCGGTGTTGCGCTCTAATCCTTTAGTTGCCCAAATTAAACGATGATCAGGTTTTAAGTGCGGTCGAATTTTTAAGAGAATTTCGCCGAAAGCATGGCTTGGCACCACAATTAAAATGTCTTTCGATTGCTCAAGGGCAGTTTTTAAATCTAATTCTAAATGCAAACTTTCTGGAAATTCAATATCAGGCAGAAAACGGCGATTTTGACGTTCCTGTTGCATTTGATGAATGTGCTCGGGATTGTGCCCCCAAAGATAGGTTGGAGAACCATTGCGAGAAAATGAGATAGCGAGTGCTGTTCCATAAGAACCGCAACCAAGAATGGTAATTGGAGATTGGGATGGGTTCATTTCAATCACCTTTAAAATAAAAGGGCAGACGGTATCGCCTGCCCTTATCACAATTAATGTTGGGTTTCCTGATTTTCTTCCGCTTCGGCTGCTGCTTGCTGCTTGTTCATGTAATCAATGAACAACGCATCGAAGTTTACCGGAGAAAGGTTTAATGCCGGGAATGTACCACGATTTACTAAGTTAGAAATCAATTCACGTGCATAAGGGAAAAGCATATTTGGGCATTGAGATGTTAAGCAGTGTGCCATTTGAACATCTTCTAAACCGCTGATTGTAAATACGCCAGCTTGTTTCACTTCACAAATAAATGCCACATCACCAGAATCTTCCATGGTGGTTTCTACGTTGATGTTTAACGTGACTTCGTATAAATCTTCACCTACTTGAACCGCTTCAGTGCTTAAGTCGAAGCCGAGTTTTGGTTTCCATTCTTGGTGGAAAATATGAGGAAGATTTGGCGCTTCAAAAGAAACATCTTTTACATAAATACGTTGAATTTGAAGTACTGCTTCTTGTTGCTCTTCAGCTGCTACTTCAGGTTGTTGATTTTGTTCAGACATAGAGGATCCTTACTTATGTTTTTTTACTAATGGTAAATTTGCACCCGCCCAAGCAGCTAAACCGTCTTTTAACACATAAACTTTTTCAAAGCCTTGTTTGGTTAAAAGTTCTGCGGACGTAGCAGAAGAAACACCGTTAACATCCACAATGATAAGCGGTTTTTCTTTGTGATGTTCAATTTTGCCTACATTTTGATTTTTAATTTCAGTTGGAAGCAAGTTTATGCTACCAATGATATGGCCGCGTTGGAATTCATCAATAGGACGTAAATCAATCACCACGGCTTCTTCGTCGTTCATTAAGCGAACCGCTTCAGGGTTGGTGATCACGCGATATTTTTGTGTCGCACTTTTAAAAAAGGTGAAAAGTGTCATAAAAAGGACAGCAAACCATGCGATCGTTAAAAAAGTGTGTTTTTGAGCAAATTCAATTGCTTGAGGCATAAATTCTTGCATGTTGTTCTCAACTTAATTTTGATTATGAATAAGAGTTTATCTTCAGATGAAATAAGGCTTTAAGTATAACCGCACTTTAGTTATCTTTCAAAAAAATTATCAAGGAAACGTAACGTTGGCGAAAGCTTATACAATCGGATCGATAAAAATGTGATCGGGATCATAAATATCTTATCTTTGTGTTTATTCTACGCCTAATTAAGTAGAGAATAGCCAAACTTAGATGATTAAACGTGAAAGGAGACGCGCATGAAATTAAAAAAATTAACGGCACTTATGATGCTCGGATTCGGTTTTTCGGTCGCACAAGCTGCGGAATTACCTAATATTACAATTTTAGCAACAGGTGGCACGATTGCCGGAAGTGGCGAAACTGCCGTTTCTTCTGCTTATAAAGCAGGGCAACTCAATGTTGATGCACTAATTGATGCGGTGCCCGAAATTAAGCAACTCGCGAATGTAAAAGGTGAGCAAATTGTAAAAATTGGTTCACAAGATATGAGCGATGATGTGTGGTTAAAATTAGCGAAAGCGA
>NZ_CAJLNI010000145.1 GCF_905207935.1 uncultured Haemophilus sp. | reverse complement strand
GATGTATTGACTGCTGAAGGTAAAAAAGTACGTGTTGTTTCTATGCCAAGCACTAACCGTTTCGATAAACAAGATGCAGCGTACCGTGAAAGCGTATTACCTGCAGCTGTAACCAAACGTGTTGCAATCGAAGCGGGTATTGCCGACTTCTGGTATAAATACGTTGGCTTTGAAGGCCGCGTAGTAGGTATGAATAGCTTCGGCGAATCAGCACCAGCAGATCAATTATTCAAACTCTTTGGTTTCACCGTGGATAACGTGGTGGCAAAAGCAAAAGAGATTTTATAATTATTAAAATGGATAAAGGCAGGTAATGACCTGCCTTTCTTTTTTGATTAAAAAAAAGAGCGGTCAAAAAATAAGAAAATTTTTGACCGCACTTTGTTTTTATCTGCTTTCACCTTGTTATCTAAGCCTTTTTTTGTCAATCCATTGAGTTAGCCTTTCAAGTTTGCTAAAATTCGCGACACTTTTTGCGATAAAAAATAAAACGTAAAAAGTGAGTTCGGAAGAAGGTAGCTGGAGAGTAGGGAATTGCCCCTACGCCGACGAGGTAAAATCTTTCAGGCGCAATCGCAAGATTGCAGGGACTGTTACTGGACGAACCCTTGGAGAGATCCATTGCATTTTATTGATGTAAATGGACGCCGAAGGCGCAAAAGAGCGGTCGATTTTTCGATTGTTTTCCAAACGCTCAGGCAAAAGGACAGGGGCAAAAGACAATCCGTATTATCAATATATTTCTATCGGGATTCTTCTTGTCTCCTTGTCGAGTTTATTTGTATTTTAAACGACGAGGAATCATCAATGTCATTACAGACAATCTTATCGGCTATTAGTAGCTTTATATGGGGACCGCCCCTACTTATTCTTTTGTCCGGAACCGGACTTTATCTCACCCTTCGTTTAGGCTTTTTGCAAATTCGTTATTTGCCTCGTGCCTTGGGCTATTTATTTGCTCGTGGTGCAAATAAAGGCAAAGGGGACGTGTCTTCTTTTGCTGCACTTTGTACCGCATTAGCGGCAACCATTGGTACAGGGAATATCGTGGGTGTAGCGACCGCAGTACAAGCGGGTGGACCTGGCGCGATTTTTTGGATGTGGCTAGTTGCATTATTAGGCATGGCAACCAAATATGCCGAATGTTTGCTTGCAGTGAAATATCGTGTGCGCGATAAATACGGTTTTATGGCTGGTGGACCAATGTATTACATCGAACGTGGTCTTGGTATCAAATGGTTAGCGAAATTATTTGCGTTATTTGGGGTGTTGGTGGCCTTTTTCGGTATCGGTACTTTCCCTCAAGTGAATGCGATTACGCATGCGATGCAAGACACCTTTAACGTGCCTGTTGTGATTAGTGCAACTGTGGTGACGGTATTGGTCGCTATGATTATTCTTGGTGGAGTAAGACGTATTGCGAGAGCTTCTGCAGTCATTGTGCCTTTTATGGCGCTGGGTTATGTGACGACCTCAATTATCATCTTAATCGTTAATTACGATAAATTACCTGCTGCAATTTCATTAATTATTCAGAGTGCGTTTAATCCTCAGGCAGCTTTAGGTGGTGCAGTTGGCTTTACCGTGATGAAAGCCATTCAATCGGGTGTGGCGCGCGGTATTTTCTCAAATGAATCAGGTTTAGGAAGTGCGCCAATCGCAGCCGCAGCAGCGCAAACGAAAGAGCCCGTTCGCCAAGGTTTAATTTCGATGACAGGGACATTCTTAGATACCATCATCGTATGTACGATGACGGGCTTAGTGCTAGTTATTACGGGAGCATGGAGTAACCCAGAGCTCTCAGGTGCAAGTGTGACTAACTATGCTTTTGCACAGGGATTAGGTACATCATTTGGTGCAACGATTGTAACAGTAGGATTATTATTCTTTGCTTTCACCACTATTTTAGGGTGGTGCTACTACGGTGAGCGTTGTTTCCTTTACTTAGTTGGTATTCGTGGTATTAAATTGTATCGCTTCATGTTTATTGTTTTAGTCGGAGCAGGTTCATTCCTTACTTTAGATTTAATTTGGATCTTAGCGGATATTGTGAATGGTTTAATGGCCTTCCCGAACTTAGTCGCATTAATTGGTTTACGCAAAGAGATTATTTCAGAAACCAAAGATTACTTTGAACGTTTAAAAGCCACACAACATGATCAAGATGAATTAGCCTAATTCATATCGTAAAAAGAAAAGGGAAGCTGAACGCTTCCCTTTGTTGTTTACAGCTTTACATCATAACAAGTTTACACGGAAATGAAATCACATTTTTTCAGAAATTAGATCCCGATCATATTTTTGAACATTTGTTTTTTTATTTACCTAAAAGCACTTGAAAAAGTGGTTCAAGGTCGATATGTTGTTATTAAAGATGAACGGAACCGAAGGGTTCATTTAAGCAAAAGAGGTAAATGCTATGACACTCAATATCACAAGTAAACAAATGGAAATCACCCCTGCAATTCGTGAACATGTGGAGGGAAGACTTGCAAAATTAGAGAAATGGCACACTCAACTGATTAGCCCGCACTTTGTTTTAAGTAAAGTGCCAAACGGCTTTTCTGTAGAGGCTTCAATTGGAACCCCGTTAGGTAATCTGTTAGCCACTGCAACGGCTGATGATATGTATAAAGCGATCAATGAAGTTGAAGAAAAATTAGAACGCCAATTAAATAAACTTCAACATAAAGGCGAATCCCGCCGAGCAGATGAGCGTTTGAAAGATTCTTTTGAAAAATAAAGAATAATGAGTAATAAAAGGGCGAACATGATGTTCGCCCTTTCTTATTAAGGAAATAATGAGTTAAAAACGAATTTCAACAGATGCTGCGAAATTACGCCCAGGCGCATAAAAACGCTCTAAACCTTTTCCTTCTTTATCAACTGAATCAGTCGTACTTATTTTGTTAATGCCACGTAAAGTATCCCAAGTGTGATATTTACGATTAAATAAGTTATAAAGCCCTGCTCGTAGTGTGATATTTTTATTCACTTTATAGAAACCATATAAATCGAATAAGACAGCTGAATTATTGAGATAAGGGTAGCTTTTGACTTCTCTTTCAAAGTTAGCCGTGTACTGTACTATTTGGGCATCTTTAGCTTTCTTCGCACCAAGGTAACTAGCTTTCGCATTAATTCCCCAAAGGTCATTTGGATCTTCATAGCCGATACCTAAAATCACTTTAATTGGTTGAATAGAAAGTAGGCTAGCCTCAGTACCGCTTAGTTTCCCTTTTGCATAACCCAGATTTGCTGTAAATTTCCAACCTTGTGGAATTACAGAAACAATCTGATCTAAATTAACTTTACTAGTAAATTCAACACCAGAGATACGCGCTCGATCAATGTTTATAGCTTGTTGGGCAATTGTTGTGTAATAGGCCTGTTGACCATAACTCGCACCATGAAGGTTATAGTATGGATTTCGTTTTTTGTAAGTTGATTCTTGCTCAGTTAAGAAATTTTTATAGTGGGTATGATAAACATTCAGCCCAAATGTACCTAATTGATGTTCTGCCTGGATATAGATAGATTGATTTAATGCTTGCTCAGCTTTTAAATC
>NZ_CAJLNI010000144.1 GCF_905207935.1 uncultured Haemophilus sp. | reverse complement strand
AATACTTGCTCGGCATGATGGAATCTGAAGCAGATATTCTTCAAGTTGAAAAACGCATCCGTGGCCGTGTGAAAAAACAAATGGAGAAAAGCCAGCGTAACTATTATCTTAGCGAACAAATTAAAGCGATTCGCAAAGAAATGGACGAAGGCGAAAGCGAAGATACCATTGATGAAGTTGAGCAACTTCGTCAAAAGGTTGAAGCGGCAGGTATGCCAGCAGATGTGCGTGACAAAGTGGAAAGTGAGTTACAAAAACTCAAAATGATGTCAGCGATGTCGGCTGAAGCGACGGTGGTGCGTAGCTATGTTGAGTGGATGCTTCAAGTGCCATGGCATAAGCGTACCAAAGTGAAGAAAGAAATCGCAAAAGCACAAGAGGTTCTAGATGCGGATCACTATGGTTTAGAACGAGTGAAAGAACGCATTTTAGAATACCTTGCGGTACAAGCGCGTTTAAACAAAATCAAAGGTCCAATTCTTTGTTTAGTGGGACCGCCAGGGGTAGGTAAAACCTCACTGGGTCAATCTATTGCGAATGCAACAGGTCGTAAATATGTGCGTATGGCATTAGGTGGAGTACGTGATGAAGCAGAAATCCGTGGCCACCGCAAAACCTATATCGGTGCATTGCCGGGTAAATTAATTCAAAAAATGGCAAAAGTTGGTGTAAAAAACCCACTCTTCTTGCTTGATGAAATCGATAAAATGTCTTCGGATATGCGTGGAGACCCAGCATCAGCCTTGTTAGAAGTGCTTGATCCTGAACAAAATACTACCTTCAACGATCATTATCTTGAAGTAGACTATGATTTGTCTGATGTGATGTTTGTGGCAACCTCAAATTCCATGAATATTCCAGGTCCATTATTAGATCGTATGGAAGTCATTCGTCTTTCTGGTTATACCGAAGATGAAAAACTTAATATTGCGATGCAACATTTGTTACAAAAACAAATTGAACGTAATGGATTGAAAAAAGGCGAATTAACCATCGAAGAAAACGCCATTTTAGATATTATCCGTTATTACACCCGTGAAGCTGGTGTGCGTGGATTAGAGCGTGAGATTTCTAAAATCTGTCGTAAAGCGGTGAAGAATTTATTGGTCAATCCAAAAGTGAAATCCATTACCGTTAATTCAGACAACTTGCATGACTATCTTGGTGTGAAACGTTTTGAATTTGGTAAAGCGGATACCCAAAACCGTGTGGGCGAAGTAACAGGCCTTGCGTGGACTGAAGTGGGCGGTGACTTACTAACGATTGAAACTGCTTCAGTAGTAGGTAAAGGTAAATTGACCTTCACTGGTTCATTAGGCGATGTGATGAAAGAATCTATCCAAGCAGCGATGACCGTAGTCCGTGCGCGTGCGGAGAAATTGGGTATCAATTCTGAATTCCATGAAAAACGTGATATTCACATTCACGTGCCAGATGGTGCGACACCGAAAGATGGTCCAAGTGCAGGTATCGCAATGTGTACCGCATTAGTTTCTTGCTTAACGGGTAACCCAGTGCGTGCTGATGTTGCGATGACAGGTGAAATCAGCCTACGCGGTAAAGTATTACCAATTGGCGGATTGAAAGAAAAATTATTGGCGGCACATCGTGGTGGCATTAAAACCGTATTGATTCCAAAAGATAACGTGAAAGATTTGGAAGAAATTCCAGATAACGTAAAAGAAAATCTTGCGATTCATGCGGTAGAAACCATTGATGAAGTGTTAGGCTTAGCGTTAGAGAATCCACCAGAAGGCATTGAATTCGTGAAAGTGGAAACGAAAGCGAAAGCACCACGCCGTAAAGCTGCGACTAAAACAGCAAGAGCGGTCAATTAATGACTCATTTTTAGGGCTTGTGAAAACAAGCCCTTTTGACTTTTAATTATGCAAAAATTTCCCCCTCTTTCCCTTTATGTGCATATTCCCTGGTGTGTGCAGAAATGCCCTTATTGTGATTTCAATTCGCATGCACAGAAAGGCACAATTCCTGAACAAGAATATGTGCAACATCTGATAGCCGATCTTGAGGCAGACTTAGAGAAATATCAGGCTAGTATTCAAAATCGTCCACTTCATTCAATTTTTATTGGTGGTGGCACGCCGAGTTTATTTTCAGCGGAAAGTATCAAGTTGTTATTGGCAGAAATTCAACGTCACATTCCTTTTTCAGAGAATATAGAAATTACCATGGAAGCTAATCCTGGCACTGTCGAAGCGGAGCGTTTTAAAGGCTATGTGGATGCTGGTGTCACACGTATTTCCATGGGCATCCAAAGTTTTAATGACGATAAATTACAACGTTTAGGGCGTATTCATAATGCAGCGGAAGCTAAAAGTGCGGTTAGTTTGGCGAAAGTTTCAGGCTTGAAAAGTTTCAATTTGGATTTAATGCACGGCTTGCCAAATCAAACACTTGAGGAAGCTCTAGATGATTTGCGACAAGCTATTGAGCTTGCTCCACCACACCTTTCTTGGTATCAGCTCACCATTGAACCCAATACCATGTTTGCTTATCGTCCGCCTACATTGCCGGATGATGATGAGCTTTGGGATATTTTTGAGCAAGGCCACCAGCTTTTAACCGAAGCGGGTTATCAACAATATGAAACATCCGCTTATGCGAAACAGGGCTTTCAATGTCAGCATAATTTGAATTATTGGCGATTCGGGGATTATTTGGCGATAGGTTGTGGTGCACATGGAAAACTGACTTTTCCTGATGGCGATATTTTACGTTTTTCTAAAACGAAGCATCCAAAAGGCTACTTGCGTGGTGAATACCTTTATGAAGAAAAAAACGTGGAAAAAAATGACCGCGCTTTTGAATTTTTCATGAATCGTTTTCGTTTATTGGAAGCCGTGCCAAAACAAGAGTTTGAATATTATACGGGGCTTTCGCAAAGTGCGGTCAAAAATCAAATTGATTTTGCCATTCAACAGAATTATATCGTGGAAACTCTGGATTCTTGGCAAATCACCGAACACGGAAAATTGTTTTTGAACGAGCTGTTAGCGCTTTTTTTAGATGAATAAAATTTTTCATCATGACAAATAAATTTTTACACTTGTTTATTTAATAGGGTCGTATTAAAGTAAAGCAAACGTTTACGTTATTATTCAAAATTTAAAAGGGACAGAGAAATGGATCAACTGGAAATGAAAAAATTAGCTGCGCGCGCAGCGTTAAAATACGTTAAACCCGATACCATTGTTGGTGTAGGAAGTGGCTCAACAGTGAATTGTTTTATTGAGGCTTTAGGCGAATTAAAAGATCAAATTCAAGGTGCGGTAGCAGCATCTAAAGCTTCAGAAGAATTATTACGTAAACAGGGTATTGAAGTATTTAGTGCTAACGATGTATCAAGTTTAGATATTTATGTGGATGGTGCAGATGAAATCAATCCACAAAAAATGATGATCAAAGGTGGCGGTGCGGCACTGACTCGTGAAAAAATTGTGGCTGCTTTAGCGAAAAAATTTATTTGTATTGTAGATACCAGTAAACAAGTGGATGTTTTAGGTACGACTTTCCCATTACCAGTAGAAGTCATTCCAATGGCTCGCTCACAAGTTGGCCGTAAGTTGGTTTCTCTTGGCGGTGCGCCTGAATATCGTGAAGGTGTAGTAACGGATAACGGCAATGTGATTTTAGATGTACATAATTTCGCTATTTTAAATCCAGTGGAAATGGAAAAAGAATTGAATAATGTCGCAGGTGTAGTAACAAATGGTATTTTTGCCTTACGTGGGGCGGATATTGTGATTGTTGGTACAC
>NZ_CAJLNI010000143.1 GCF_905207935.1 uncultured Haemophilus sp. | reverse complement strand
TTTTCCAATATAAAAACGAGCAACTTTATGTTGAAGATTTGCCCGTCAAACAACTCGCTGAAGAATTCGGCACACCGCTTTATATTTATTCTCGTGCCACACTTGAACGCCATTGGCATGCCTTTGATTCTGCTTTAGGAAAGCATCCACACTTAATTTGTTATGCCGTTAAAGCCAATTCTAATATTGGAATATTGAATGTCATGGCAAAATTAGGTTCTGGTTTTGATATCGTTTCGCAAGGCGAATTAGAACGCGTATTAGCAGCAGGCGGAGAAGCATCAAAAGTTGTCTTTTCTGGCGTGGCAAAATCTCGCGCAGAAATTATGCGAGCGTTAGAAGTAGGCATTCGTTGTTTTAATGTGGAATCTGTTGCGGAATTACACCATATCAACCAAATTGCGGGTGAAATGGGTAAAGTAGCCCCTATTTCTTTACGCGTGAATCCCGATGTGGACGCCCATACCCACCCTTACATTTCCACCGGATTGAAAGAAAATAAATTTGGTGTGAGCGTAGATGAAGCACGTGAAGTCTATAAATTAGCTGCAACCTTACCTCATGTAAAAATTACGGGTATAGATTGCCATATTGGCTCTCAGCTGACTGAATTACAGCCCTTCTTAGATGCAACTGATCGCCTCATTCGTTTAATGGAACAATTAAAAGAAGATGGCATCACATTAAAACACTTAGATCTCGGTGGTGGTTTAGGCGTAACTTACACTGATGAAACGCCACCTCACCCTAGTGACTATGCAACTGCGTTGCTAAATAAATTAAAAAATTATGAAGATCTCGAAATTATTCTAGAACCAGGTCGAGCGATCGCAGCGAATGCAGGGATTTTAGTGGCGAAAGTGCAATACTTAAAAAGTAATGAAAGCCGAAACTTCGCGATTACCGATACTGGGATGAACGATATGATTCGTCCAGCACTCTATGAAGCTTATATGAACATCATTGAAATTGACCGCACTTTAGGGCGTAAAAAAGCCATTTATGATGTTGTTGGCCCGGTATGCGAAACCTCTGACTTCCTAGGTAAACAGCGTGAGCTAGCTATTGTTGAAGGGGATTATATTGCTCAACGTTCTGCAGGAGCTTATGGTGCAAGCATGTCCTCAAACTACAATTCTCGCCCACGCACGGCTGAAGTGTTAGTGGATGGAAACAAAGCTCACTTAATTCGTCGCAGAGAAAATCTCAGCGAATTATGGGCACTAGAAAGCATCGCTAAATAAATAAAAACGGTCAAGACTTATATCTTGACCGTTTTTTATATAACTAAATAATTCGAGAGAATTGTTGTCGTTTTGCTGCAGCTCTTGAATAGGTATCAAAGCATAAGCAAATATTACGAATTAATAATCGACCTTTAGGCGAAACTTGTAAGCCTGTTTCCGTTTCAGAAATTAATCCATCTTCAAGTAATGGTTGTAATAACTGTAAATCTTCGGCAAAGTGCTTTTTGAAATCAATATTATATTGTTTTTCAATTGGTGCAAAATCAAGCTTAAAGTTACAAATCAATTGCTTAATCACATCACGGCGTAAGCAATCCTCTTCTGTCATCGCTAAACCTTTATGTAATGCGATTCCTGAATGTTCCACATCATGATAATAATATTTTAATTCTTTTTGGTTTTGAGCATATGTATCACCTAATAAACTAATGGCTGATACACCTAAACCGAGCAAATCACATTCTTCCTGAGTAGTATAGCCTTGGAAATTTCGGTGTAAGACACCTTTCTCTTGAGCAATCGCTAATTCATCATCGGGTTTAGCAAAGTGATCCATACCGATAAACTTATAACCCGCATTACCTAAGGTTTCGATCGTTTTCTGTAAGATTTCTAACTTAGTTTCCGGTGGCGGTAATTGATCTTCTTTAATTTTTGCCTGCCCCGCAAATCGACTTGGTAAATGAGCATAGTTAAAGATACTTAAACGATCTGGATTTAATTCAATCACTTTATGTAATGTGAACATAAAACTTTCCACATTTTGAAGTGGCAATCCATAAATTAAATCAAGGTTCGTCGATTGGAAACCTAACTCACGAGCACGAACAAGTAATGCATTCACAAATTCTTCATCTTGTTCACGGTTTACCGCTTTTTGAACAGCCTTATTAAAATCTTGTACGCCCATACTGATTCGGTTAAAACCAATATTGCGTAAATGATCAAGCATATCGAGTTCAATCTCGCGTGGGTCCATCTCAATACTGACTTCTGCATTATCCGCAATCGTAAAATGATCTTTAAGCATCTTCATCAAACGAGCAGACTGCTCTTCTGTCAAATAAGTCGGTGTACCGCCGCCCCAATGCACTTGAGTCGCAACACGATTTTTGAATAATTCTGAACGCGCTTTGATTTCTTTTTCAAGGTAATCAAGATAAATATCCGCCTTATGTTGATGACGAGTAATCACCTTATTACAGCCACAGAAGTAGCAAAGTTTGTGACAAAACGGAATGTGTACGTAAAGGGAAAGTGGTCTTTCCGGATAACGATTAGCCGCTGCAATAAAATCTTCGTTTGTGTAACTTTCATTAAATTCTAATGCAGTTGGATAAGATGTATAACGAGGTCCTGATTGGTTATATTTTTGAATTAACGCAAGATCCCAAATAATTTCAGACATTAAGCTTCCCCAAATTTCTCTACGTCATTTAAAAACTGACGTAACTCCAACATAATTTCTTTTTCAAATTTTGCTTCTGCACTTTCTCGCTCAAGATCGAGTTTCATTCTTTCTTTTTTTAATAAGGCTTTTCTAGCTTCATGCGTAGGCATTTCTTTCACAATGTTATAAAGTGCATACATCGCTTGATATGGCTGCAAAGATTGTCCAAAAGGGAGTAAAAGCATTGATAAACGAATCACCCCTTCTGAATGGTTGCAATCTCCATTTTGCATCGCTTTAGCGATAATTACCATACTCTCTTTTAGGCGTTTTGTACGTGCTATCTTAGCCTGTTTAATGAGAGTGTTTTGATGGCGTAACTTCCTAAGTAATTTAAAGGCATAAAATGATACGCCAGCAATAATTCCCAAAGCAATAATACTTAAAATAATCGGCCACATGACAATTATCTGAATTGGTTGATATCAATCTTCTCGAAGGTTCGATAGAGGTCATCCTCTGTCTCTTCTTCATCTTGAATACCTAATTCTTCCATTAACTGAGCAATACGATCTAAGCATTCATCCACAAATTGTTGATCAGCTTTACTAATCGTTTTGCCTTCATCTAAAGCATCCAACAATTCATTTAGAATTTCATTATTTTCTAAACGTTCTAACTCCACTTCAGGCGCAAGTTTTTTCGGTTCTTTGACGGCTGGAATTGTCATCCCTTTCTCAGGCTTATTCACAAATTCAACAATCAGTGGAACCTTTTTACGGCTACCAATACGCGGATCTTTTTGTTCAATGATTTGGTTATTTTTATTTTGTTCAGCGTTACTATGACGAGAACCGGATGCTAAACCTTTATGTTTACGTTTTTTCTTATCTTCTCTTGCTTTAGCGTCTAATTCATAACGTGTTAATTTCTTACCTGATAGCTTCGGTGCTTCAGGTTTCTTATCCGATTTACGAATTGGCATAATATCGCTAATTTTACGACTTTTCTTTTTACGAGCCATTTTTGTTATTTATCCTATAAAAAATTTTGATGATTGTACCATTCCACCTATATTTTCTCATTAAAAGATTTAAACATCTTTAATAAAACTATTCTGATTTTGACCGCACTTTTACTTCATTTAAATCAAATCTAAAAACAAAACCCCAAGCCATTCAGCTCGGGGTTCACATTCACTACCTGGCGGTGTC
>NZ_CAJLNI010000142.1 GCF_905207935.1 uncultured Haemophilus sp. | reverse complement strand
AAAAAGAAGGACGTTTCATTTTCTACGGTGCGATGATCGGTGAAGGTGTGATTGCATTAGTATGGTGTGCGGTTGGTTTAAGTTTCTATGATTCTTTACCAGACTTATTAGCTGCAATTAAAGCAGGTTCTCCTTCTAAAGTGGTTTATGATTCTTCTATCCACTTCTTAGGTTTTGTCGGCGGTATTTTTGCCGTGTTAGGTGTGGTTGTTCTTCCTATTACATCAGGCGATACAGCATTCCGTGCGGCACGTCTTGTTATTGCAGAATTCTTCAACTTAGAACAAAAAACTTTAGCTAAACGTTTAATGATTGCTGTTCCATTATTTACGCTTGGTTTTATCGTATCAAAAATCGACTTCTCAATCTTATGGCGTTACTTCACTTGGGCAAACCAAACCACAGCAATGGTAATGTTATGGACTGCAGCAGCATACTTATACCGTTATAATAAATTCCACTGGGTATGTACAATTCCTGCGGTATTTATCAGTACAGTATGTTTCACTTACCTAGCATACAACAAAATTGGTTTCGGTTTAGACTATCAATTATCTGTTTATATCGGCTTAGGTTTAACAGCTCTTTGTTTAGTATTATTCTTCACACAGCTTAAACCATTAGGTGAACGTGACGAAGAAGCGTATGTAAATAACTAGTCAAATTGAGTTAAAAATTGAAAAACCGTTTGAGGAAAACCTCAAACGGTTTTTTTGTTTATTTTATTACCAAAATTTACCAATCTTTACGTTTTAATTGCTTGCAAGTTAAGGCTACAACCGATAAACTTACATAAAGTGGTGAAAAGTGGAATTTTGTGGAGAATTCTGCTAATTTTTCTAAAAATAAACGTTTAAAGGTAGAAAAATGTTTCGTGGTGCAGCAGCGGTAAATTTAGATGCGAAGGGTCGTGTAGCGATTCCTACTCGTTATCGTGCTGAAATCATGGAAAAGAACCAAGGCCAAATGGTTTGTACTGTTGATATTCGTCAGCCTTGTTTATTACTTTATCCTTTAGATGAGTGGGAAAAAATCGAACAAAAACTACTTTCACTCTCCAACTTTGACCCAAATCAACGCCGTTTACAACGTGTTATGCTCGGTTATGCCACAGAATGTGAAATGGATGCGCAAGGTCGTATCTTATTAAGTGGTCCATTACGTCAACACGCAAAATTAGAAAAAGGCTTAATGTTGGTAGGGCAGTTGAATAAATTTGAAATTTGGAGTGATACCGAATGGTATGCACAAATTGATGAAGACATTGAAATTGGCTCAAGTGCTGAATTTGGTGCTTCTGAAGAACTAAAAATGCTGTCATTATAGAACAGCAGCACTAGCAGGATAAGCGGTGCTTGCGCCGCTCTATCTTTTCTTTATCGATTTTGATTTAACGTTTACTTTTTATTTATGACTACGCAAAATTCCTTTTCTGCACCTGAACATATCACGGTTTTGCTTCACGAAGCGGTGAATGGTTTGGCGTTGAAAGAAAACGGAATTTATATCGATGGTACCTTTGGTCGTGGTGGTCATTCTTGCCTCATTCTCTCGCAGCTTTCTGAACATGGTCGTTTAATTGCAGTGGATCGTGATCCTCGTGCAATTGCTGAAGCTGAAAAAATTCAAGACCCTCGTTTTCATATTGAACATAATAGCTTTTCACACATTCCAGATATCTGTCAAAAACTCGATTTAGTTGGTAAAATTGACGGCATTTTGCTGGATTTAGGGGTGTCATCTCCACAGCTTGATGAAGCAGAGCGTGGTTTCAGTTTTATGAAAGATGGCCCGTTAGATATGCGCATGGATACCACACAAGGTTTATCCGCGGCAGAGTGGCTAAAACAAGTATCTGTTGATGATTTAACTTGGGTGTTAAAAACCTTCGGGGAAGAGCGTTTTGCAAAACGAATTGCGACTGCCATCGTAGAGTTCAACAAAAGTGCGATTAAAAATGGCACAGAATGTTTAAGTCGTACTTCTCAGCTCGCTGAATTAATTGCTCAATCTGTACCGTTTAAAGATAAACATAAACATCCAGCAACTCGTAGCTTCCAAGCCATTCGAATTTATATTAATGCTGAATTAGATGAGTTAGAAAGTGTATTGAATTCTGCATTAGATATGTTGGCACCAGAAGGGCGTTTATCGATTATCAGTTTCCATTCACTTGAAGACAGAATGGTAAAACATTTCATGCGTAAACAAAGTAAAGGTGAGGATATCCCGAGAGGTTTACCATTACGTGAAGATCAAATCCAACGTAATCAAAAATTAAAAATCATTGGTAAGGCAATCCAGCCAAGTGAGGCAGAAATTTCAGCGAATCCACGTTCAAGAAGCGCGGTGTTACGTATAGCGGAAAGGGTGAAATAAAATGTTAGAAAATAGCGAACGTTATCCTTTACAACATATTCTCGTTGAAGATATTTTTTCTTCTAATAAATTAATTGTCGTCTTACTTTTATTAATTTTAGCTTCTGCAATGGGCACAATTTGGATGACCCACCAAACACGAGGCTTAATTTCTGAAAACGGGCAGTTGGTATTACAACACCAAGCCCTTGAAAACGAATATCGCAATTTGCAATTACAAGAAGCAACCGAAAGTGATAATACAAGAGTTGAATCCATTGCAATCGGTACATTAAAAATGCAACGTGTTCAAAGTGAACAAGAAGTGGTTATTTTTGAATAGGGATTTTGAATAAAATGGTTAGATTTAATTCCTCTAAGAAACCAGGAAAGCCAAAGAAAACAATTAGAAAATTGGCTCAACCTGCGTCAGTAAAACCAAATAAACCGAAGATGGTGTTTGAGAAATGCTTCCTTCGTGGTCGTTATCTCATCGCGACAAGTTTTATTTTCTTAGGCTTAGGCGCATTAGTGGCTCGTGCTGCTTATGTGCAATCTGTTAATTCTGAAACCCTTTCTGGTGAAGCGGACAAACGTTCACTACGTAAAGATGATGTCCTCTCTGTTCGCGGCTCAATTTTAGATCGTAACGGTCAATTGTTATCGGTGAGTGTACCGATGAGTGCAATCGTGGCTGAACCGCGTTTAATGCTAAAAGAAAATGCATTAGATGATAAAGAACGTATTAAAGCCCTTGCTAACGAATTAAATATGACACCAGCCGAGTTGGTGAAAAAAATTGAGAAAAATGCAAAATCAGGCTTCTTGTATTTAGCACGTCAAGTAGAAGCGAGCAAAGCGAATTATATCCGTGAACTCAAAATTAAAGGTATCTCATTAGAGACAGAACCACGTCGTTTTTATCCTCGTGTAGAAGAGGCGGCTCAATTAATTGGCTTTACTAACATTGATGGTAAAGGGATTGAAGGGGTTGAGGCAAGCTTCAATTCAATGTTAGTGGGTAAAGACGGTGCGCGTGTTGTTCGTAAAGACAAACGTGGTAATGTGGTTGAACATATTGCTGATGAGAAAAAATACGATGCACAAGATGTCACCTTAAGTATTGATGAAAAGTTACAATCCATGGTGTATCGTGAAATCAAAAAAGCGGTAACAGAGAACAAAGCAGAATCAGGCACAGCCGTATTGGTGGATGTACGTACGGGTGAAGTATTAGCCATGGCAACCGCGCCTTCCTACAATCCGAATAACTTAGCTAATGTAAAAGACGAGTTAAAACGTAACCGTGCCATTACTGATACATTTGAACCGGGTTCAACCGTAAAACCTTTCGTCGTGTTGACCGCACTTCAACGTGGCGCAGTGAGACGTGATGAGGTAATTAATACGGGTTCATTTACCGTAAGTGGTAAAGAAATTGTCGATGTGGCACCTCGCCCACAACAAACCTTAGATGAAATTTTGATTAACTCCAGTAACCGTGGTGTGAGCCGTCTTGCGTTACGTATGCCACCTTCAGCATTAATGG
>NZ_CAJLNI010000141.1 GCF_905207935.1 uncultured Haemophilus sp. | reverse complement strand
AGAACAAATAGCACCGCCCAATAACCGTAATCGGTAAAAAAGCTGATAAGAAATTCCATTTGAAACCCACTTACAATCAGTTAGTTAAAATTAATTAAAAATTGGGATTTATTTTAATCGCTTTGCCTTGAAAAGCCTAGAAAAAATTTGCTGTGTAAATTTGCATTGTGGGGCTGAATATTTTATAATCCGTCGCTCTCAAAGTTTGTCTTTGAGCAAATTTAGGAAAATTGCTGGGTCGCCTGCAATTTTTTATTTTAAACTTTTAATCAAGAGAACATTAAAATGGCATTTAAATTTAACGCTGAAGTTCGTCAAGCGCAAGGTAAGGGTGCGAGCCGCCGCCTGCGTCACAACGGTCAAATCCCTGCAATCATTTATGGTGGCAGCGAAGCACCTGTTTCAATCATCTTAAATCACGATGAATTAAACAACGCACAAGCTCACGATTCTTTCTATAGCGATGTAATCACTTTAGTGGTTGAAGGTAAAGAAGTTGCAGTGAAAGTTCAAGCAATGCAACGTCACCCATTCAAACCAAAATTGGTTCACATTGACTTCAAACGTGCTTAATTTTTAGCTTGTGATAAGAACACCAATAATGATGAGTTATTGGTGTTTTTTCTTTTCGGGCAAAGTGCGGTCAAATTTGAAATCGTTTTAGGAGTATTTTCCAATGAAGATAGCCTTAGGCATTGAATATAACGGAAAACAATATTGTGGCTGGCAGCGACAAGAGAAAGTGCACAGTGTACAAGAAGAATTAGAAAAAGCGTTATCTTTCGTGGCAAATGAAAAAATTGAAGTGTTTTGTGCGGGCAGAACAGATTCTGGTGTTCATGGCACAGGACAAGTGGTGCATTTTGAAACTACAGCCGTTCGCTCCGAAAAAGCATGGGCATTTGGTACGAACGCGAATTTGCCTGATGACATTTCAGTGAGTTGGGCAAAAGTGGTGGATGATGAATTTCACGCCCGTTTTTCGGCAACCGCGCGTCGTTATCGTTATATCTTGTATTGCAATAAATTACGTTCAGCCATTTTGCCGGAAGGGATTACCCATTGCCATTTAGATTTAGACGAAAAGAAAATGCACCAAGCGGGGCAGTTCTTATTGGGGGAAAATGATTTTTCCTCTTTCCGCTCGGCACAATGTCAATCGAATACCCCTTGGCGAAATGTGCATCATTTAAACGTGGTGCGAAAAGGGCGGTACGTTATTGTGGATATTCAAGCTAATGCTTTTGTGCATCATATGGTACGCAACATTGTGGGAAGCTTGATTGAAGTTGGTGCAGGCAATCAACCTGTTGAGTGGATGAAATGGTTGTTAGAGCAAAAAGATCGTAAATTAGCCTCGCCAACAGCGAAACCCGAAGGCCTGTATTTAGTCAATGTGATTTACCCTGAAAAATTTGCGATTCCACAGAAAAATTTAGGGCCATTGTTTTTAGAAGATAATCTCATCTGACTAGCAAATTTCGCTAAATTATGATTAAATACGCAAACTTTTCTAGTTAATAAAAAAGGTAAAAAATGAGCTGGATTGATAGAATTTTTAGCAAAGGAACCTCTTCCTCTGCATCACGTAAAGCTAACGTACCAGAAGGGGTTTGGACAAAATGTACCTCTTGTGAACAAGTTCTTTACGGTGAAGAAGTAAAACGTAATTTATATGTTTGTCCAAAATGCGGTCATCATATGCGTATTGATGCTCGTGAGCGCCTTTTAGCCTTGTTAGATGAAGGTTCAAGCCAAGAATTATCGGCTGATTTAGAACCAAAAGATATTCTTAAATTTAAAGATTTAAAAAAATATAAAGATCGTATTACTGCTGCACAAAAAGAAACCGGTGAAAAAGATGCGTTAATCACAATGACGGGTACACTTTACAACATGCCTGTAGTCGTTGCCGCATCTAACTTCAGTTTCATGGGCGGTTCAATGGGCTCTGTTGTGGGTTCAAAATTTGTGAAAGCGGCAGAAAAAGCAATGGAATTAAATTGTCCGTTTGTTTGTTTCTCTGCTAGTGGTGGTGCACGTATGCAAGAAGCACTTTTCTCCTTAATGCAAATGGCGAAAACCAGTGCGGTGTTAGCAAAAATGCGTGAAAAAGGCGTGCCGTTTATTTCGGTATTAACGGATCCTACATTAGGTGGGGTATCTGCAAGTTTTGCCATGTTAGGTGATGTGAACATCGCCGAGCCAAAAGCATTAATCGGTTTTGCAGGCCCACGTGTTATCGAACAAACTGTACGTGAGAAATTACCGGAAGGCTTCCAACGTAGTGAATTCTTACTTGAGAAAGGGGCGATTGATATGATCGTGAAACGTTCAGAAATGCGTTCAACCCTTGGAAACCTTTTAAGCAAACTCACCAATCAACCTTCACCTTTTGTTGAAGTAGAAGTTGTTGAACATGAGTAATACAATGAATTTAAAAGCCACTTCGCCACTCGCTGAGTGGCTTTCTTATTTGGAAAACAGTCACTTTAAAGCTATTGATTTAGGGCTAGATCGTATTAAATCTGTGGCAGAAGAATTGGATCTTTTGAACCCCGCACCTTGTGTGATCACGGTGGGGGGGACAAATGGTAAAGGAACAACTTGCCGTTTGCTTGAAACCATTTTGTTAAATCACGGCTTGCGTGTGGGTGTGTATTCCTCACCTCATTTATTGCGTTATAACGAACGTGTTCGTATTCAAAATCAAGACTTGCCAGATGAAATGCATACCGCTTCTTTTGATTTCATCGAAAAGCATAAAACGCAGTCCCTCACTTATTTTGAATTTAGCACGTTGTCGGCTTTGCATTTATTTAAACAAGCGAAACTTGATGTCGTCATTTTAGAAGTGGGGCTTGGTGGGCGTTTGGATGCAACGAATATTGTCGATAATGATCTGGCTGTTATCACCAGTATTGATATTGATCATACGGATTTTCTAGGTTCAACTCGCGAAGAAATTGGCTTTGAAAAAGCGGGGATTTTCCGTGCGAATAAACCAGTTGTGATTGGCGAACCCAATGTCCCGCAACCTATGTTAGAACAAGCGGAGAAATTAAATTGCCAAGTTTCACGCCGAGATGTTAATTGGTCGTTTAAAGCTAATGAGCAAACTTGGATATGGCAGAGCAACAAAGTGCGGTTAGAAAATCTGCCGTTTTGCCAAATTCCATTAGCTAATGCGGCAACAGCTTTGGCTGCTGTTGAACAGATGCCTTTTGATATTTCTGTCGAGACCATTAAACGTTCATTAATTGAAGTGGAATTGGTGGGTCGTTTCCAACAATTGAAAGGTAATCAGTTAGAAAAGCTAGCAGAACGTTCGAATGTATCCTATTCACAGTTGCCAAAAGTGATCATTGATGTTGGGCATAATCCTCATGCGGCAAAATATTTAGCTGAAAAATTGACCGCACTTAAAACACAAATTTCAGGTCGCATTATTGCCGTTTGCGGAATGTTAAAAGATAAAGATGCCGAGTCGGTGTTTACCCAACTGACTTCCGTTATTGACCAATGGCATTGTGTCACATTAGGCGGTTACCGTGGTCAATCCGGTGACGACTTAAATGCAAAATTAACAACAGTTTGCCCATCAGCAAAAAGTGTTTCTGAAGATTCTGTAGCTGAAGGTGTGCAAAGTGCGGTTAAAAATGCCGATAAAAATGACATTGTGCTGGTATTTGGATCCTTCCACACGGTAGGGGAATTTTTAGAATATTTAGCTTAATGGCGATGAAAAATATTAAAGGCTGGTTTTGACCAGCCTTTAGTTTTTAAAGTGTTTTATAAAAGTAATCACTTAATTCTGAATATTTGAATGTAAACCCACAATCTAGCAAATGTTTTGGATAGGCATTCTGACTGTCTAATAGAATGCAAGCGCGTTCACCGAGAAGAGAAGTGAGTAA
>NZ_CAJLNI010000140.1 GCF_905207935.1 uncultured Haemophilus sp. | reverse complement strand
TTGTCGTCTGATCCTGTATCACTAATGACATAATAATCTAATGGAACATGAGAAATAATGTTCTCTAATGTATCTCGGATGATAGCGGATTCATTTTTAACAATCATATTTAAACAGATTGTTTTTTTATCAGTTCTTTGTGTCATTTTTATACGTTTCGGGAAATACTTGTGAAGTTGTAAATTTATTTTTTATGGTAGGGCATTATAGCGAAAATACATTTTGCTTGCTGAAAATTATGCGAAAAATGACCGCACTTTTTTCGCATATAGATAACCCCAATTACATCAATTTATAGCTTTCTCGTTCAGTTTTAGGCACAATAGAGCAAAATTCCAATGAGTAAAAAAGGATAATGAAAATGACTAAACATTATGATTATATTGCTATCGGTGGTGGTTCTGGCGGGATAGCCTCAATTAACCGTGCGGCAAGCTATGGCAAAAAATGTGCAATTATTGAAGCAAAACATCTCGGTGGTACTTGCGTAAACGTAGGTTGTGTACCGAAAAAAGTGATGTTCTATGGCGCACAAATTGCAGAGGCCATTAATAGCTATGCACCCGCTTATGGTTTTGATGTAGAAGTGAAAAAGTTCGATTACGCGAAATTAGTTGAGAGTCGTCAAGCTTACATCGGTCGTATTCATACATCTTACAATAATGTATTAGCGAAAAATAATGTGGATGTTCTAAATGGTTTTGCGCGTTTTAAAGATGCGAAAACGATTGAAGTGAGCTATACAGATGGTTCAACCGAATTAGTGACTGCCGATCATATCTTAATTGCGACGGGTGGTCGCCCAAGTATTCCTGCAGTAAAAGGTGCAGAATACGGGATTGATTCAAATGGTGTATTTGCTTTAAATGAGTTACCAAAACGTGTTGCAGTAGTTGGTGCTGGTTATATTGCAGTTGAATTAGCGGGTGTTTTAAATAGCTTAGGCAGCGAAACGCATTTATTTGTGCGTCAACACGCTCCATTGCGTAATCAAGATCCATTGATTGTGGAAACTTTACTTGAAGTGTTAGCACAAGATGGTATCCAATTACATACCAAAGCGTTGCCAGAAGAAGTGGTTAAAAATGCGGATGGTTCGCTTACCTTGAAATTACAAGATGGCCGAGAAACTACAGTGGATACGTTAATTTGGGCGATTGGTCGTGAACCTGCAACGGATGTGATTAATCTTGAAGTAACAGGTGTGAAAACCAATTCACGCGGACAAATTATTGTCGATAAATACCAAAATACAAACGTACCAGGCATTTATGCGGTAGGTGATATTATCGAAGGTGGTATTGAATTAACACCAGTTGCTGTGGCAGCAGGTCGTCGTTTATCTGAGCGTTTATTCAATAACAAACCGAATGAGCATTTAGATTACAACCTTGTGCCAACGGTTGTGTTTAGTCATCCACCAATTGGTACGGTGGGTTTAACTGAACCGCAAGCGATTGAGCAATATGGCGAAGAAAATGTGAAAGTGTATAAATCCTCTTTCACCGCAATGTACACCGCGGTGACTGAACATCGTCAACCTTGCCGAATGAAATTAGTGTGTGTCGGCAAAGAAGAAAAAATCGTAGGCTTACACGGCATTGGTTTTGGTGTGGATGAAATGATTCAAGGTTTTGCGGTGGCAATCAAAATGGGTGCAACTAAAGCAGACTTTGATAATACGGTGGCAATTCACCCAACAGGTTCTGAAGAATTTGTCACAATGCGTTAATTGCAGATAAAGAAAGTGCGGTCAAAATCTCTGATGTTTTTGACCGCACTTTTTATTGTGATTTGTTATTAGGCTGCAGCGCGATTGCCTAATGTACCATCATCTTCCATTTCTTTAGCCACACCGACGACCTCAGCAATTTTGTCTCCTTCTTTGAAGAAGACAAAACCACCATGTTCCATTTTGACCCAAGGTTCATCTTTGGTGAGCGGGAAAGTCGTAATGATGGTGACTTTGTCGCCATCTTTTGCGTAATCATTAAAATCGATGACACCATCATCATCAATGCGGTGTGCTTTACCAAAAGGGGCTTTACGTGTTAAGTAATGCAAATTGGTTGAGCAGTGGGCAATCATCCATTCTCCGTTTGAAAGAATGAAGTTAAAGGTGCCTTTTTGTGAGAGCTCTTTAGTAATGTCTTGAATGGCTTCAAAAATTTCCATTTCAGACGGTTTACGGCGGAAGCGATTTTTCAAATATTCCGCCATATAACAAAATGCCGTTTCTGAATCAGTTGAGCCAATAGGCTGGCAGAAACTCTCAGACATATCCGGTAAGTCTTTTAAATTACCGTTGTGAGCAAACACCCAGTTTTGTCCCCAAATTTCACGAATAAAAGGATGGGTGTTTTCAATGGTCACACCGCCTTGCGTTGCTTTACGAATGTGAGCAATCACATTGAGCGATTTAATGTTGTATTGTTTTACACAATCCGCAATAGGGGATTGTGATGCAGCATGGTTATCGCGAAAAATACGCACACCACGACCTTCAAAAAAAGCGATACCGAAGCCATCTGAATGGCAGTCAGTAAGACCAGCACGACGACGGAAACCTTCAAAAGAAAAGACAATATCCGTCGGTGTATTACAGTTCATTCCGAGTAATTGGCACATAAATTCCTACAACTTATTTTTATATTTTTATAACCTTATAATGTGTGCTGATTTAACACCATAATGCGTTGAAATTCAAGATGGATAACAAAGGATTTTTAGAAGAAAATGTTACATAAAATAACCTGAAAATCTTTCTGATCTGAAGGCTAGGGATGAGCACTTTATTAAGTTAATAAAAAAGGCGTGGTTATCACGCCTTTTGCTATATTTTTTAAGATTATGCTTTAATTTCGGAGCGGTTTTTTAAGAAAAAGAGTGCGACTGTTGAGATCAACATCACAAAGCCAACACCCACATATAAACTCTGTTTATCCCAGCCCATATCTAATAATTGACCCGCAATCGTTGGAGCAAGAATTGCACCAATACGACCGATACCAATCGACCAGCCTACACCGGTGCTACGAATATCGGCATCATAAGTAAGTGGGTTTAAGGTATAAAGACCGCTGATACAGCCATTCATGAGTGCACCAACTAAAATACCGAATACCATCGCAATCCATAAAACGGAAGAGGATAAGATAAAGGTGATGATCGCTGCGGAAGATAAGACAGTGAATAAAATTAACACGCCTCGTGCTGTCCAACGGCTAGCCAGTAAGCCATAGATTAAGGCGCCACAAGTGCCCCCTAATGAGATCATCATTCCGACGCTCACACTTTGCTCTGTCGTCATGCCCGCTTCTTTTAATAAGGCTGGAGTCCATGAGCTGATAAAATAGAAGCTGAACATGATTGCAAAGAAAGCCGTCCAAATTAACAGGGTAGAATGTAAGTATTTTTCGCTGAATAATTGGCTAATAGGTAATTTACTTTTAACTTTTTCTACTTTTGCAGGAAGTTTCCAATCACCGGCTAAACCAATTTTTTTTGCGATTAAATTTAACCGCACTTCTGCATTTTTAGGTTGTTTGGAAGTGAGGAAATCAATGGATTCCGGTAACCAAATAAATAACACCACTAAAAGTAAACCGGTTAAGATAGCACCTGCTAGGAACACAGAACGCCAGCCATATTCACCTTGCAACATCACGGCGAACATACCGCCTAATACCGCACCGATACCAAATCCTGCTGCATAGACACTGATCGCAAAACTGCGCCATTTACGAGAAGAATATTCACTGGTGATCACGTTTGTACCCACTAAAATACCGCCGACACCAAGCCCGGTGATAACTCGCCAGAAACCGAGCCATTGATATTGTGAGATAAATGCTGAACCTAACATCCCAATAGCGGAGAGTGATACTGCCATTAATAACAATGGACGACGACCAATTTTATCCGCAAGTGGAGCAAGGAAAAGTGAGCCGGCAGTCATACCAAACAAGCCGGCACTTAATAAATAACC
>NZ_CAJLNI010000139.1 GCF_905207935.1 uncultured Haemophilus sp. | reverse complement strand
TTATAGATGGCTCACGAAACGTGATAAATCTTTTGGTTTACAGTCTCTTTCTAATTTTTCAACTGCTGTACCAATTTGTAATAAGGCAACGATCTTATCATTTTTGTTACAACCAAATGCTTCACGTAATTCACGTCCCTCAACGAGAGGACCAGTTGCCCAAAAACTTTCAAAACCCAATGCATTGCCCGCAAGTTGAATCGCATAAGTTGCTGCACCTGCAGTAAGCATTTGTTCCCAACCTGGTACTTTTTTCACTTCATGATTAATTTTAGCAATCACCGCAATGACCATCGGCGCACGGCGTGCAAAATTCTCTGCTTTTTTTAATCGTTCTTCACCTAAATCAAATTCAGTCACCGCCGCTTTGAGCAAGCTTTCCAATTTACTTAAACCTGTGCCTTGGATTACCACGAAATGATAAGGCTCAAGTTTACCATGATCAGGTGTATGTAAAGCGGCTTGAAACATTTGTTCTAATTGCACTTGGCTAGGTGCTGGCGCCGTTAATTTTTTATTGGATTTACGTTGTGTTAAAAGGGTTAATGCATCCATAGTATTTTCCTTATTCTAGTTAAGTGCGGTTGATTATAGCATAGTTTTTCACGGGACTTTATGATAGGCTACGCACAATTTTTATTTCTGTTTTAAAGGTTTAATTTCGCATGAATGTCATCTTAAGCGTATTGAAATTTTGTTGTAAAGCGCTCAATTTTATCCGAAATCTTGTGATGAATTTTGTGTTCTTACTGTTTGTTTTAGCGTTGATTGTGCTTGTCAGCCTTTTTAGTGATGGTAAGAAAAACCAAGTTTTATCAGGCGATCAAGGTGCATTATATTTAAATTTAACAGGCTATCTTGCAGATAACACAGAGGATATGTTGAGTTGGCAAGAGGAGTTTCAACGTTTAAATAATGAAAAGGTCTCGTATAAATATTCTACGTTTGATGTGGTGCAAAGTATTTTATCTGCGAAAGATGATGAACGAATTCGTGGTTTAGTGCTGAATTTAAATGACTTTGAAGGGGGCGATCTTCCCTCATTAGAATATGTAGGAAAAGCGATTCAAAGCTTCAAAGAGTCAGAAAAGCCGGTTATTGCTTATGCTGATAATTACACGCAGGCACAGTATTTTCTCGCGAGTTTTGCGGATGACATTTATCTCAATCCAATTGGGCAAGTCGGTATTCAAGGTTTGCGTCAGGAAAACCTTTACTTTAAATCCATGCTCGAAAAACTTGAAATTACACCACATATTTTCCGTGTAGGGACATATAAGTCCGCGGTAGAACCTTTCTTACGTGATGATATGTCGTCAGAAGCAAAAGCGAATATGCAAAAATGGCTTGGTGGCATGTGGCAAAACTATATACAAACACTAATGGTTAATCGTCATATTACCGCCAATGATGTATTACCGAATGCACAAAAATATATTAGTGATTTAAAAGCATTAAAAGGTGATGAAACGGCTTATGTGAAAAAACGTCAGTTAGTGACACAGTTTGCGACAAGATTGGATTTAGATAAAAAATTGACCGCACTTTTTGGTCAAGGTGAAGAAGGCAAAGCCAAATTAGTGGATTTTGAAGATTATTTATCTGATTTAGGCGATCGTTTCTCTGTTGATCCAAATGAAAAAAATATCGTTGCGGTAGTGAATGTCGAAGGGACAATTATTGATGGTGAAAGCGATGAAGAATCAGCTGGCGGCGATACCATTGCGAAGTTATTGAGACAAGCCTACGATAACGAGAAAGTGAAGGCGGTTGTTCTCCGTGTTAACTCACCAGGCGGCAGTGCATTTGCATCAGAAATTATTCGCCAGGAAACTGAAAATCTTCAAAAAGCAGGCAAACCTGTTGTGGTATCCATGGGGGGCATGGCAGCCTCTGGTGGTTATTGGATTTCTTCAACTGCCGACTATATCGTGGCAGATAAAAATACGATTACGGGGTCAATCGGGATTTTTGCATTATTCCCAACCTTTGAAAATACAATCAAAAAAATGGGAATGAGTACTGATGGCGTAGCGACAACGGATCTCGCGGAAACGTCAGCTTTAAGTCCATTAGGTAAAAATACACAGGATATTTATCAACTTAGCATCGAAAATGGTTATGAGCGTTTCTTAGATATGGTAAGCCGTGGTCGTCAATTATCAAAAGATAAAGTGGATAAAATTGCTCAGGGCCAAGTGTGGTTAGGGCAAGATGCACAGAAAAATGGCTTAGTGGATGAATTAGGTGATATTGATGTAGCCATTGATAAAGTGGTCGCACTAGTCAATCAACATCCAGATAAATATATGGATAGCTTTAGTGTGCAATGGTTGGTTGATGAAGATAATAGCTTCTTAGCTAAATTAGATCGCAAGCTTAAACAAAAAGGTCAAGCGTTACTGACAAATTGGTTGGGACTGCCACAGGAAGTGCACCAAGTGAAAAAACAACTGAATGTGTTAAGCCAATTTAATGATCCAAAAGGGCAGTATTTATATTGTTTAAATTGTGGTTCGGTTAAGTAAAACAGTAAAATGTAAAAAGGGCGGAATGTAATTTCCGCCCTTATTTTTTTACCTAAATAGCTTATTTTTCATTTTTGATATTGGAGAAAATATTTGCCAAAATTGGACCTGATACATTGTGCCAGAAACTAAATAAAGCACTTGGTACCGCGGCAATTGGGTTGAAATGAGCAGCTGCCAGTGCAGCACCTAAACCTGAGTTTTGCATACCCACTTCAATTGCCACCGCTTTGCTATCTGCAGTATTAAGTTTAAATAATTTCGCTGCAAAGTAACCAATTAAATAGCCTAAGCAGTTATGTAAAACCACTACACTGAAAATTAATAGGCCAGATTCTACGATCTTATCTTTACTTACTGCTACAACGGCTGCCAAGATTAAGACGATAGAAATAACAGACACTAATGGCATAGTTTGGCTTGCTTGCTCCACCTGTTTTTTGAAGAGCGCACGAACGACTAACCCTAAGAAAATTGGGAACAATACCATTTTTAATACAGACATAAACATTGCACCGGCATCAATATCTAACCATTGACTTGCTAATACATAGAAAATAGCAGGGGTTAATACTGGTGAAAGCAAGGTTGAGATTGTGGTACAAGCAACAGAAAGCGCAGTGTTACCTTTCGCTAAATAAGTCATTACGTTTGATGAAGTACCACCAGGGCAAGAACCCACAAGAATCACACCAACCGCTAAATCAGCTGGCAAATCAAAGGCTTTTGCTAATCCAAAGGCAATAGCCGGCATAATGATAAATTGACCCGCTACACCAATGAATACTGATTTAGGATGTTTAGCCACTTCACTGAAATCAGCGAAAGTTAAGGTCATCCCCATGCCAAACATCACCAAACCTAAAAGGTAAGGAATGTAGGGTGCAAAAATTTTGAATTGCTCAGGGAAGAGAAAGGCGAGAAGAGCAAAAACAATCGCCCATAATGCGAAAGTTTTGCTCACAAAGTTAGTGAGTTTTAATAACGCTTGCATAGTTGCTTTCCTATTTTGTTAAAAAGAATGAAAAGAGCGGTCAATTTTAAAGACGTTTTTTTGAGATGTCTATGCCTAACTTGTTTGACAGAGAATTAGGAAGTAGTTGTTTGCCAAGCATTTTCATCAAGCAATTGACCAAAATGACTTTCTACAAGTAGGCGAGTAATATTATTTTGAGGATTGGTAAAGATCTCTCTCGGAGTGCCAGACTCGATAATCTCACCTTCATCCATTACTAAAACTTGATCTGCTATATGTTTGATAATGCCTAAATTTTGTCCAACATAAATATAGGAAATGCCTAAATGTTCTTGTAAATCTAAAATCAGATTAAGCAATTGAATACGCACAGAGGCATCTAATGTACTCAATGCATCATCAATAATAATGATCTCAGGTTGAAGAATCAGCGCACGAGCTAAGGCGATACGCTGTTTTTGACTGACAGAGAGATGTTTAATTTTAAGGTTGGTGTAATCAGGATAAAGCCCTACCAACGAAAGCGTTTCAAAGATCTTTTGATTGCGCGTTTCTTCATCCCAATCGGTAATTAATCGCAGCGGTGCATCTAAGGCTTG
>NZ_CAJLNI010000138.1 GCF_905207935.1 uncultured Haemophilus sp. | reverse complement strand
CTAAGAATGGAAGGCATTTATTTGCATTAAAATCCCCCTCTTTTGTAAAGAGGGGGCTAGGGGGAGATTTAACTACTTCAACTTATCCAAAACCAATTTCCCCATCATTTCAATATGGGCATTTTCTGCATTCAATGCAGGGATATAGTGATAAGACACACCGCCATGATTTAAGAATGTTTCTTTATTTTCAACCTCAATTTCTTCTAAGGTTTCTAAACAATCCACTGAAAAACCTGGGCAAATCACCGCGATTTTTTGAATGCCTTGAGAAGCCGCTTCTTCTAAAAAGTGATCTGTATAAGGTTGTAACCATTCTTCACGACCAAAACGAGATTGGAACGTCATATTCCATTGGTTTTCTGTGAGACCTAATTTATCCACAATGGCAATCGTGGTTTGTTTACAATGCTGACGATAATAATCGCCCATATTCTCATAACGTAATGGAATGCCATGATAAGAAAAGAGCAAAAACTCATCTGGTTTTAACCGCACTTTGATGGAATCCACCAACGCATTAATGTAGTTTTCATCAAGATGATAAGAATGAATAAACTCAAAAGGCACAATATTGCGTTCTTGTGCAATGGCACGATTAAACGCATCGATTAATGCGCCTGTTGTGGTGCTCGAATATTGTGGATAAAGCGGCAACACAATTATGCGTTCCACCTCATTTTTGAGTAAATTTTTGACCGCACTTTGCATTGAAGGATTGCCGTAAGTCATGGCAATTTCGACTTGTGCATTGATGCCTTGTTCGGTCAAATAAGCTTGTAAACCCGCTTGTTGTTGCTTTGTAATGGCAAGCAGGGGAGAGCCTTGTTCTGTCCAAATAGATTGATAATTTCGTGCAATGCGTTTAGAACGCATAGGTAAAATAATGGCTTTTAAAAGGGGATACCATTTCCAACGAGGTAAATCGACCACGCGCGGATCCATTAAAAATTCCCACAAATAACGAGAGATCGCCGCGGGTTGAGGGGCATCTGGCGTACCAAGATTCGCTAAAATGATGCCAATTTTTTTTGTTGTATTCATAAATGTTTGATAGAAAGCGTTAATCGAGAAACGCAACAGAGTTTATCTTGTTCATCGCGAATGTCAATTTGCCAAACATGGATATTTTGACTTAAAGTAATTGGCGTTGCCTTTGCGGTAACAAAACCTTTTTTCACTGGGCTAAGATGATTGGCGTTGATATCTAATCCCAAGGCAACTTGACCTTCTTCTATACAGAGAAATCCTGCCAATGAACCAATGGTTTCAGCCAAAGCCACAGACACGCCACCATGTAATAAACCGAAAGGCTGAGTGGTGCGATGATCAACCGGCATTTTTGCCTCAATCCAGTTTTCACCGTAAGCAGAGATCTCAATGCCTAAATGCCCAACGGCACAATGTTTCCCCATTTCGTTGAGCTGTTCAAGGGTGAATGCTTTTTTCCAGATTGTCATGCCTTTCTTCCTTAATTAATCTTATTCGCTTGTTTTAGTTTGATATAATTCGACACATTCGTAAAGAAAAAAGAAACGTGATTTTATGTCTTTAATAAGATTTATTGATTGATTTTTGCACAAAAATTTACACTTCTTTAAGTTTCTCGCGAAATTTTTCAAAAATCTTTACATATATTTACATAACTTAAAATTTACCTTAATTAATTGTAATTTTTAGTAAATCCTTTTTTTGATGCTTCCTTTTTATACAAAGTTGGCTTAAAATAAGCTGTTCTGACCAGAAAGGTAAGGGAAACTATTATCTAAAATTGTTGTCGCCGCCTTTTGGATACTGAATTTTTTTGGTGCTGTTGTTGAACAACAGCTTCTCAACAATCCTAATAAAAAGGAATAAAACTCATGAACAAAGTGTTTAAAGTTATTTGGAATCATGCTACACAAACGTGGACTGCAGTTTCTGAACTTGGGCATGCTAAGGGTAAAACCAAGTCTAAAAAAATCGTTAAATTGACCGCACTTGCAGGTGCTGTGCTTAGTGTAGTAGGCACTGCTCAAGCTGCTGTAGAAGTGAGCTCAAGTTCTATTACAATCAAATCGGATAACCCAGCTGCAGATCACGCAACAAAAGGTATTGATAACGTTAATATTGGTACAGGTGCAAATACCTTCAGAGACGATGGTAACAATGTAGTTTCTCATGACGCAATTGCAATTGGTACTAATGCAACTGGTACTGGCGATAAAGCAGTAGCTATTGGTAAAAATGCAAGTGCAACTAAAGAAAATGGTATTGCAATTGGTTTTGATGCAACTAATCAATCTATTGACTCTGTTGCTATCGGTAGAGAAGCAACATCTAGCAAAGATATGGATGTAGCAATTGGTAAGAAAGCAGCTGCCTCAGGTGGTGAATCTCTTGCTTTTGGTTCTAGTTCAAAAGCATCTGGCGAAGCAACTGTTGCAGTAGGTAAGTCATCTAATGCTTCTGGTTCTTCTGCAGTTGCTGCTGGTTATGACTCTACTGCAGCTGGTGATAATGCTGTAGCTGTTGGTAACAAAGCCAGTGCAAGTCAGGTAAATGACATTGCTGTAGGTTTGCGTGCTTCTGCTACTGGTGGACGCTCAATTGCAACAGGTACTGCCGCGAATGCAAGTGGTGCATATTCTATTGCAACTGGTTTTACAGCTGCAGCATCGGGTACAGAATCTATTGCTGTAGGTTCTAAATCAAGTGCGACTAACCAAGATTCCACAGCAATCGGTGTTGCTGCTACTTCTACAGGTAATTTCGCATTAGCAATGGGTAGTGGTGCAAACTCTGCTGCTTATGGTTCAATTTCAACAGGTTTAAACTCTAAAGCAACTAAAAATGGTGCGATTGCAACTGGTACGCTAGCAAATGCAAGTGAAGTAGGTAGCGTAGCTATTGGTTCAAATGCTCAAGCTAAACATGAAAATTCAGTAGCGCTAGGCACAGGCTCTGTGACTGATGACAAACATCCATTTGCAAATTTAGAGGTTGCAGGCAAAAACTATAACTTTGCGGGAACTAAGTTAGATGGTGTTGTAAGCATTGGTACAAAAGATAAAGAACGTCAAATTCAAAACGTGGGTGCGGGTCGTATTTCCTCTACTTCAACTGATGCAGTTAACGGCTCTCAATTATATGCGGTAGCTGATGCTGTAAGTAATCACCATTGGGTTATCGGCGGTAACACCACTGCTCAGAATACAGGTGCTCCTCAAGTCAGTAATCACTCTGATGTTAAAAATAATGACATCGTAGAATTCCAAAATGGTAATGGTACTAAAGCAACTATCGAACATACTGAAGCTAGCAAAAGCTCAGGTACTCCAGCAAAAACAGTTGTTAAATACCACGCAAATATCGTAAAAGGCGATAACACTGAAGTAGTATATAACCCTGATGGTTCAGTTCAAATTAATGCGAAAGCAGGTACAGATACTACTGCGGCAGTTACTACTAAAACGCCAGATGCATTAAAAGTAACAAGTAAAACTGAGAACAATGTAACTACTTATAATGTAGATGCGAATACAGGCAGTATCTCTGTAGTTAAAAATGATGGTTCTGCGACATTTGATACTTCTTCAGATCCTAAGTATGGATCTCGTTTAACAAATGTAAGTACAGTGACTGATATTGTTAATAATGTTTCATGGAAATTAGATTCAGCAGTTGTAGCTGGCTCAAATGGTAAAGTAACTAATGATTCAGCTGGACCTGCACAAATTAAAGCATCAAATACAGTAAATATTAATGCTGGTGACAATATCGAAATCAAACGCAACGGTTCAACCATTGAAATTAGCGCAACAGCTGGTGCTAAAGGTGACACTGGTGCAACTGGTGCGAAAGGTGATACTGGTGCAACAGGTGCGAAAGGTGAAAAAGGTGGCAGCATCACTGGTGAAGTTGTTGATAACGGCGACGGTACCCACACCATCACTATTACTGATTTAGAAACTGGCTCAGTTACTACAACTATCGTTAAAGATGGTAAAGACGGTGTAGATGGTAAGAATGCAGAAGCTGATGTTAAAGACAATGGTAACGGCACTCACACTGTGACCATTAAAGATGGTAACGGTAATACTACAACTACTATCATTAAAGACGGTGCAA
>NZ_CAJLNI010000137.1 GCF_905207935.1 uncultured Haemophilus sp. | reverse complement strand
ACCTACGACCCACTGGTCCCAAACCAGTTGCGCTACCAAGCTGCGCTACTCGCCGACGATTGAGCACAATTATAGTGAGCTTTTCTTTTCAGTCAATTAATTTTTTAGATTCCTCTTTCAACTGCTCAAAATTATTCCAGTTTTTTAACCGCTCTTTTGTTGTCTTTGTAAAATAAGGCGTTGTCAGTTAAAATAGCAAACGTTTACTTAATTCCACCTTGAGGAAAAACACATGACCGCCCAAATTATTTCAGGTACTGAACTATCAAAAAAAATCAAATCTGATGTTGCCAGTAAAATTGAACATTATCGTGCTCAAGGTAAACGAGCACCAGGGCTTGCGGTAATTTTGGTGGGGGCCGATCCAGCTTCTCAAGTCTATGTGGGCAGTAAACGTAAAAGTTGCGAAGAGATTGGAATGGTCTCGAAATCCTATGATTTACCTGAAACCACGACAGAGGCGGAACTACTACAACTGATTGACCAATTAAATGCCGATGAGACCATTGATGGCATTCTAGTCCAGCTTCCATTGCCTGAACAAATTAATAGCACATCAGTGATTGAGCGTATTAGCCCTGAAAAAGACGTGGATGGTTTCCATCCTTATAATGTGGGGCGTTTATGCCAACGTATCCCAACTTTACGTGCTTGCACCCCTTATGGCGTGATGAAATTATTAGAAACTACAGGTATTGATTTACACGGTAAACATGCCGTGATCGTTGGGGCTTCAAATATTGTGGGGCGTCCAATGTCACTTGAATTATTATTAGCAGGCGCTACTGTCACAGTAACACACCGTTTTACCAAAGATTTAGAGCATCATATTCGTCAGGCGGATGTTTTAGTGGTGGCCGTCGGCAAGCCTCGTTTTATTCCGGGCGATTGGATTAAAGAAGGGGCAACAGTCATTGATGTGGGGATTAATCGCATCAATGGTAAATTAGTGGGTGATGTGGAATATGATGTGGCGATACAAAAAGCGGCTTATATTACGCCAGTACCGGGTGGAGTAGGGCCAATGACAGTTGCCATGCTGATGTTTAATACACTTTATGCTTATGAGCATAACAATCAACTCGTTTAAGAAATGAAAAAAGTGCGGCTAAATTTGACCGCACTTTTTGTATTAATGTAATTTCAATCTTGGTTTTAAATAGTGGTTAAGTTTATCCACTAAAATAATCAAGCCAATCTTAATACATCCATGCAAAGCATGTTGGTGCATACGATATAAAGATACATACGCAAACTGTGCAAATTTACCTTGAACAGTTAATGGATTTTTCCCAAATTTATTTGAAATGCTCCCCAATGCGGTAAAGCTTGAAAGAGAAACCAAGGTTCCTTTATCGTTGTATTTGAATGCTTTTAATGGTTTTTGCTCAAAAAGTGCAAAGATATTTTTTGCACAAGCTTTTGCCATTTGGTGTGCCGCTTGCGCTCTTGGCGGGACTAATTTACCGTTTGGTTGCATTAATGCCGCACAGTCGCCAATGGCAAAAATACTGTCATCCACTGTAGTTTGAAGGGTATCTTTTACCACTAATTGATTGATGCGGTTAAGCTCTAATCCATCAAATTGCTGTGTCACCGTTGAGGTACGAACACCCGCCGCCCACACAATCAGATCAGCTTTGATTTCTTCGCCATCTTTGGTGATAAGTGTATTTGGTTGGGCTTCCGTGATCATCGTATTCAATTTTACGTTAGCGCCCATTTCTTGCAATTCATCTAATACTGCCGCAGATAAATTCTCAGGTAGAGCCGGTAATAAGCGAGGACCGGCTTCAACTAAGGTAACTTGTAAGCAAGAGTTATCAATTTTACCATAACCGTAAGAAGACAAGTCTTCTGTTGCGTGATAAAGCTCAGCGGTTAATTCCACGCCAGTTGCACCACCGCCAACAATGGCAATATTGACTTTGCTCTCATCCACTAATTTTTGTTTAAATTCTTCTTCACCAATATCGTCTAATGCACGGTTTTCAGAGAATTTAAGGAATAATTCCAACATTCTTTGTTGGAAGCGAAGTGCTTGATCAGAGCTGTCTAAGAAAATACAGTTATCAGCCACGCCTTTTGTATTGAAATCGTTCGATTTACTACCGATCGCAATCACTAAGTAATCATAAGGAATACGGCGCGCAACCACGAGCATATCGCCTTCTTGCCCATAAACGGGGGCAAGCTCAACATATTTTTGTTCACGATTAATGCGTGTGATTGAGCCTTGCTCGAAGCTAAAATGATGGTTTTTACCGTGAGCGCGATAGCTCAGAGAATCCATACCATCATCCATCACACCTGTTGCAATTTCATGTAATAGAGGTTTCCACAAGTGGGTTGCATTGCGGTCAACAAGCGTTACTTTAGCTTGTTTTTTACGACCTAATTTGTCACCTAAAAATGTCGCTAATTCAATGCCGCCAGCGCCACCACCAACGATCACGACGTTTTTCATAAAGTTCTCCTAAAAGAAAAATTGTTAAAAATGTTAAACTAATGTAATGATAGCATAACAAATAAACAAGGCGAAAAAATTTAATGGAAATTAACCGCACTTTATTGATGGCAGCGATCGTAAAGCGGTTGTAACTGTTGAATGGTTTTTGTGATAAATGAAACGGGATCAATTTGATGAAGTTCAGCTTTTTCAATGCTTTTCCCAATGCACCAAAAATCCTCATCTGAGCGTAAGAGAAGATCTTTTTCAGAAATGCTCTTCACTTGGCGAAAATCATCATATTCGCTTTCATCTTCTCGCCAAATATCAAAATCGGCAAATTGTTTGAAATCAAATTGATCAAGCCACTGATTATATTGTTGCACATTAATTTGTGAGCGATCTGCACGATAGCAATGCCAATCTAAACACACTCTTAGTCGGCGACGATTTAATAGCACAGAAAAGATTGCTGCAGAATTTTGGTTAAACTCGTATTTAAAATAAGCGAAGAAATGTGCTCGAACCTGCCAGCCATTGGTCCAACTTTCGATATGCGGTTTTGCAAAAGGCATGCCAAGTTGCTTCGCTACTTCTTGAATAATCGCTTTCCAGTTATCCCAATGTAATTTGTAATTGGCTTTAATTGCCGGAATATCTTCCGGACAGAATTTTTTCATTTGGGCAAATTGATAGAAAGGAATATTGAACAGTTCACAAGATTCAGCCGTAAGCGAGAGCATAGCGTTTCCTTAAAAATCACTGTAATTTTTGACCGCACTTTGCGTGAAGAGCTGTTTGTCTTCCCAACGCAACATAGTCATTCGATTATTCCATACACAACCGGTATCCAAGGCATAGATACCTGGCGGAGTGGGCTCATCAACTAAACTTGCCCAATGCCCAAAGACAATGGGAATTTGTTTATAAAGTGGATTATCTAAATTAAACCAAGGCGTGAGCTCCGCTGGTGCATCTTTTAAAGTGGATTTACAAGCAAAATCAAAGCGATGATCTAAATAGCAAAAACGCATTCGAGTAAAGGCATTAATAATGTAACGATGACGCGCTAAGCCCTGTAAATCTGGCGACCAGCGATCAGGCTGTTCAGAATACATATTTTCAATGAGATAATGAAAATCACCGTGCTGTAAAATCTGTTCAACTTCAGCTGCGCAAGCTTTCGCAGTTTCCAAATCCCAATCTGGCGAAATACCGGCATGTGCCATCAGGAAGTTTAATTCTTCATTATGTACAAGTAATGGTTGGTGGCGTAACCAGTAAATGAGATCATCAAAATCGGGTGCATTAAAAATGGCATCAACACGATCACGCGGTTTTACTTTTTTAATACCCAGTGCGGTCGCAATTAAATGTAAATCGTGATTCCCTAGTACGGTTTGCGCCACATTACCAAGTGATTTTACGAAACGAAGACATTCAAGTGATTTATCCCCACGCGCCACAAGATCCCCCACAAGATAAAGTTTATCTTGCGTAGGATTGAAATCTACACGTTCTAATAAAAGCTGTAATTCATCATAACAGCCTTGCAAATCACCGACGAAATAGGTTGCCATTTTTGACCGCTCTTTTTACTCTTCTGAATCTAAGATTTCATCTTTATTGATATCAGCTGGTGGATTATCTGCCAACCAGTTCGCTAAGCGCGCATAATCTGCGATAGCCAAATTTTCTGCGCGTGCATTTAAATCAA
>NZ_CAJLNI010000136.1 GCF_905207935.1 uncultured Haemophilus sp. | reverse complement strand
AAAGGGAGATCTTGCATTTCAGGTACAATGTTTTGCATTTCGGCAAGGAAAATCTCCGTTGGGTTTTCTTCAAAGCCAGTAACAGAGGTTAAAAGTGCGGTAGAGTTTTCAGGTGTTTTTTCGTGTCGATACATGGTTTATTTTTCAATATTAATAAGATTAAAGCATAGCAGGTAAAATCTTAAAGAAAGTTCCCCTCTTTCGTAAAGAGGGGTTAGGGGAGATTTAACACTTGTCTCGATTAATTAAGTCAAATCTCCCCCAGCCCCTCTTTTCTAAAGAGGGGAGTCTAGATTTAAGCCGTATTCCTTAATGACTTGATTTAACGTTTCAAAAACCTTTGGTAACACATTTTGTATCGTTTCAGTCAAGCCAATTCCAGATTCTAGTGATTCTGGTTGGATGCCGATGAGACAAAGGTGTTTGGGGAATTCGTCCGTTAATTTCATTGCAGAAAGTACATCACAAATGCCGAGTTGGTGTGGCGAAATTTTGCGAGAGAAAAAGGTGGGCACTTGCTCGTCATGTAACACGACAATCTCACCCGGCTGTTTGTTAGCAAGCACGGCATCGACAATAATCAAATGCTCGCGATTTGCCATCGCATCCAGTAATTCCATGCCACAAGTACCACCATCGATGATGTCAAAGTGCGGTTGAATTTCAGGGCGTTTTTCAAGCTCCTGCACAACACGCACACCGACACCTTCATCACTTAACAAAATATTGCCGACGCCAAGAATTAACGGCTTCATTACAACACCTTCACTTCAGTCACTTCACCGTTTTCGGTATTAACTACATGTACGGCGCATGACATACAAGGGTCGAATGAGTGAATGGTTCGAACCACTTCCAATGGTTTAGTCGGATCTGCCACCGGTGTACCAATAATGGAAAGCTCATAAGGACCCATTTGGTCTTGTTCATTACGCGGACCCGCATTCCATGTAGATGGTACAACGGCTTGGTAGTTTTCAATGCGACCGTCTTTGATGACAACCCAGTGAGAAAGCATACCACGTGGTACCTCACCGAAACCAACACCACGGAATTCACCGCTTGCTGGAATATCTGTTTTGATATACGCCGTCATATCACCTTTAGCGATATTATCAATGAGCATTTGCCATTGAGCACTTAAAATGTCGTTGATCGCACAGCAATGCACGGTACGACCGATAATACGTCCAAGGGTAGAATGTAATTGATCGGTGGTTAACGTGTTGCCAGTCAATTTTTCATAAATGCCTTTTAATTCATTGAAGTGGTTGACAGTTGGCGTGTCATTCGCAGCCAAACCACACATTAAATAGGCGAGAGGACCCACTTCGACAACTTTACCGTAGAAGGTTGGTGCTTTTACCCAAGAGTATTTACCATCATCTTGCCAGCCGGTATATTTCGGACGAGTTAAACCTGCCCAAGGTTCTAATGGCTCATCATCTTCGTACCAAGCGTGTTTACCACTTTCTTTAATGCCTTTTACAACGAACTCATCTTTTTGTTGATCAATTGGACGGAAAGTCGATAAATCGCCGTTTTCGATATAACCACCTTTTAACATAAATTTAGAGTTATCTGCATCAATTGGGTATTCTGGTACAGATAAGTAGTTGCCAGATGTTTTACCTAAGCTTAACCATTCAGGATAGTAAGCCGCAAATACTGCTGCATCTACTTTATACACTTGGTTAATGAAGTCAGTTAAACGGTCGATACAAGCTTTCACGAACATGAGACGTTCTTGGTTTAGTACCGCTTGGGAATCTAAGTTAATTGGGTTTGCTACGCCACCAATCGCCAAGTTTTGAATATGTGGTGTTTTACTACCGAGTAATGCCACTACGCGGTTAGCATCACGTTGACATTCAAGCGCTTGCAAATAGTGCGCGACGGCAATGAGGTTGACTTCTGGTGGAAGTTTCATTGCAGCATGACCGAAGTAACCGTTAGCGAAAATACCAAGTTGTCCGCTATCCACTAATGCTTGGATTTTTTTCTGTACGTTGCGGAATTCGTTAGCACTGTTTAATGACCATGTAGAGACACCTTTTAGCATATCTGCCGCTTTTTCAGGATCAGCTTTTAGTGCAGCGGTGATATCCACCCAGTCCATCGCAGAGAGTTGATAGAAATGCACGATATGGTCGTGAATGCTGTGGGCAGCAAGAATCATATTACGAATATACTGTGCATTGACGGGTACTTTAGCGCCGATAGCATCTTCTACAGCACGTACGCTGATAATCGCGTGTACAGTGGTACATACGCCACAAATACGTTGCATAATCATCCATGCATCACGTGGGTCGGCACCTTTTACGATATTTTCCATACCGCGCCACATGGTACCAGAAGACCAAGCATTGGTGACAACACCGTTTTCAATTTCGCAATCAATACGTAAATGACCCTCAATACGGGTAATTGGGTCAATTGAGATACGTTTTTTTTCTGACATTATTCTGCTCCGCTAACTTTTTTGCTGAATGCCGCTTTTTCGGCAATAATTTTTTCTGAGTCTTCGGTATGTTTTTCTTTAAATACCGGTAATACAGGGAATAAACGAATGATTAAAATATAGGCACATACTTCAATAGATACGAAACCGATTGAAATAAGCAATTCTTCCGCAGATGGGAAATATTGATAGCCGTTGCCCGGATTATACATGATAAGCGAGTAGTTCATACGCCATAATGCTGCACCGAGTAACATGCTTAATGCCGAAATAAATAACCAACGGGAATCTGATTTTTTCTCCCCAAGGAAGAGGGTTAGTAATGGTAATACCATCAACCAGACTTCCATCCAGAACATCCATGCTTCAAATTTAGTTAATTTATCGAAACCGACAACCATTTGCAGTTTGTCGTGATAAATCAACTCACCAAAACGCACTGCTAAGAAACAGAAAATTAATCCTGCGGTAACGCGTGCCAATTGAGTAAATAAATGACGTTCATCTGGTGTTTTTCCTGCAAGACCCGCTTTAACTAAAGAACCCTCAAAAATCACAATAGAGAAGCCCATAATGAAAGCTGTCAGCAAGGAGAGAATTGGTAGCGCTTCATAGCTTTGCCATACCGGATGGACTTTGTGACCAGCTACAATCATCAAGGAACCCATTGAAGATTGGTGCATCATTGGTAACAAGGCACCCAAGGCAATAATGAAAAACATGATTTTATTTAGTTTATTAAACCATTTTTTCAAGCCGAAGAAACCAAGCCATACAGGGGCGAACTCTAGGGTCACCACGATGATATACACCGTCATACAAAATGCTGTTTCAAATAGAACAGAGTTCGTGTTGAACTGCCCTGGAATGTAGAAATACGGTAAATGCCAATAACGTCCCATATCAATAGTGATAGATAAACCACCAAGGGAATAGCCGAATAAACTTGCAAGCAATGCTGGGCGAACAAGGGCGTGATATTTCCCTTTATTGAAAATATATACGGTCCAAGCAAGAGCCCAACCGCCACAGGCAAATCCTGTACCGACAAGTAAGTCAAAGGCAATCCATAAACCCCAAGGATAACCGCCATTAAGTGCGGTCACAGAACCAATACCGAAAACCAAACGTTTTAAAATTAATAAAACGCAAAGCACGGCAAGTGGTGCAAAAAAGAGAATTGCGGCAGAAACAAGGCGACCGCCTACCGGACGTGGATTACTCATGATGCTCATCCTCCGCTTCTTCGATTTCCTTGCGTGCCTGACGCATGGCTTCTTTTTGTGCTGCAATACGCTCAGCGATTTTATCGCCATGCATATTTTTGTAAGTCATAAAGGTTAAACCGGCAAGTGCGACTAATGGCAATGCTAAACCGCGATACAAGAAGTGTTGTAAATGCGCCGCACGAGAACCTGTCGCGACTTCATCTAAGTCTGGTAAACCAAGGTTAGTAAAAGGCACACCACTTAAGGCGAGTACCTGTGTACCACCGCCTTCTTTTTCACCGTAGATATGATATTGATATGCAGGTACGGTAGCACGGTATTTATCTGTGCTATTGACACTTTGACGTGGGTAATCATATTCGGTGCCACGTAATAAGCTTAAACGACGTTTCGCTTCTGCCAATAATTCTTCACGTGTACCAAAAATAATCGCACCAGTCGGACAAACATGACAGCAACCAGGTAATTCACCTTTGTCTAAGCGTTCAACGCCTTTTTGGTTACAGAGTTCACATTTGCTGATTTCACCGAATGGATTGTCGTAATCGTATTTTGGTACATCAAA
>NZ_CAJLNI010000135.1 GCF_905207935.1 uncultured Haemophilus sp. | reverse complement strand
ATTACTTTCGCATTATGTGGTTTCGCTAACTTCAGCTCTATCGCAATCTTAATCGGTGGTATCGGTGGTATGGCACCAAATCGTCGTGGTGATGTGGCTCGCTTAGGTTTAAAAGCAGTTGTAGCGGGTACATTAGCTAACTTAATGAGTGCGACTATCGCAGGTTTATTCATCGAGTTAAGCGGCGTAGCAATGTAATTAAAATGTGGTGAATTTTGACCGCACTTTATCTCTCAACACCACGAATCGTTCGTGGTGTTGTACTTTAAAGCAAGCGAAAACGTTTGCTTAAATGACTTTTTATTTATCAACAAGAGGAAAAAACAATGACTCCACATATTAACGCTCCTGAAGGCGCATTTGCAGATGTTGTATTAATGCCAGGCGATCCGCTTCGTGCAAAATATATTGCTGAAACATTCTTAGAAGATGCGAAAGAAGTGACTAACGTTCGCAATATGTTGGGTTATACCGGTACTTATAAAGGTCGTCGTATCTCTGTTATGGGTCACGGTATGGGTATCCCATCTTGCTCAATTTATGCGAAAGAATTAATTACTGAATACGGCGTGAAAAAAATCATCCGTGTTGGTTCTTGTGGTGCCGTACGTATGGACGTTAAAGTACGTGATGTTATCATCGGCCTTGGAGCATGTACTGATTCAAAAGTAAACCGTATCCGTTTCAAAGATAACGATTTTGCTGCAATTGCTGATTTTGATATGGCACAAGCAGCGGTTCAAGCTGCGAAAGAAAAAGGTAAGCAAGTTCGCGTAGGGAATCTTTTCTCTGCAGACCTATTCTACACGCCAGATTTCGAAATGTTTGATGTGATGGAAAAATACGGCATCTTAGGCGTAGAAATGGAAGCGGCTGGTATCTATGGCGTAGCAGCAGAATATGGTGCAAAAGCACTTTGTATCTGTACCGTTTCAGACCATATTCGTACACACGAACAAACTACAGCAGAAGAACGCCAATTAACCTTCAATGATATGATTGAAATTGCGTTAGAGTCTGTATTAATTGGTGATAAAGCATAATTTATCCGATTGATAGAATAAAAAAGAGCGGTCAATTTTGACCGCTCTTTTGTTTTTCTACTTCGCTATTTTTCATACCAAATTCGGTTCACATAGAGCACCACTTTGCCTGAGGGGGTTTCCACATGAATTTCATCATCAACGCCTTTTCCGATTAAGGCACGTGCGACGGGAGAATCAATGGAAATCCAGTTTTTAGCGGGATCGAATTCATCGCAGCCGACAATGCGGTATTGCTTCACTTCACCTTCTTCATCTTCTAGCTCAACCCAGGCACCGAAAAACACTTTGCCTTCTTGTTTCGGGTGGTAATCCACGATTTGTAACACTTCTAAGCGTTTGGAAAGGAAACGCACACGGCGATCAATTTCACGTAAACGACGTTTACCGTAAATATATTCTGCGTTTTCACTGCGGTCACCAAGCGCAGCAGCATCTGAAACCGCTTGGGTAACTTTAGGACGTTCTTCTTTCCACAAAAATTTAAGTTCTTGGTCAAGCGCAAGCCAGCCTTGACGGGTAATGTAATTTGATTTTGCCATGATAAAAATAAAAGAAATTTTTTTGAATTATATTTGAGCCTGTTGTCTAAAACCAGTATTCTATTCCCGTTTTTATCGAATCCTTTAATAACAAAGAAGTATGACAATGTTAAATCAACAAATTAGCCAAATTATTGCGGCAGAATTAACCGTTCAACCCCAACAAATCCTCGCCGCTATTCAATTATTAGATGATGGCAACACCATTCCATTTATCGCCCGTTATCGTAAAGAAGCCACAGGTGGCTTGGATGACACTCAACTTCGTCATTTTGAAACTCGTTTAATTTATTTACGTGAATTAGAAGATCGTCGTCAAACCATTTTGAAATCTATTGAAGAGCAAGGGAAATTGACCGATGAATTACGTGACAAAATCCATGCAACACAAAGCAAAACCGAATTAGAAGATTTGTATTTGCCATACAAACCTAAACGTCGTACGAAAGGGCAAATTGCGATTGAAGCCGGTCTTGAGCCATTGGCTGATTTACTTTGGAACGAGCCGAAGAATGATCCTGAAACGGCCGCAGCTGAATTTGTGAATGATGATAAAGGCGTAACAGATACTAAAGTCGCGCTTGATGGCGCTCGCTATATTTTAATGGAGCGTTTTGCTGAAGATGCGGGTTTATTAGCGAAAGTCCGTGATTATTTAGCGAAAAATGCGGTTATCGTATCCAAAGTGATCGAAGGTAAAGAAACAGAAGGGGCAAAATTCCAAGATTATTTCGACCACCAAGAATTATTAAAAAATGTGCCTTCTCACCGTGCATTAGCGATGTTCCGAGGACGTAATGAGGGCATTTTACAATTAAGCTTAAATGCGGATCCTGATGCGGAAGAGGGAAGTCGCCAAAGTTATTGTGAAGAAATTATTCGTAATTATTTAGATGTCCGTTTTACGGGACAGCCTGCGGATAAATGGCGTGAGCAAGTGATTGCGTGGACATGGAAAATCAAAGTCTCGTTGCATTTAGAAACAGAATTAATGGCAAGTTTACGTGAAAAAGCGGAAGAAGAAGCCATTGATGTTTTTGCTAGAAATCTGACCGCACTTTTGATGGCTGCACCGGCTGGCGCAAAATGCACTATGGGCTTGGACCCGGGCTTACGTACAGGTGTTAAAGTTGCGGTGGTAGATAATACTGGTAAATTATTAGATACCACCACCATTTATCCACACACGGGTCGTGAAGCTGAAGCACAAGTGGCGATTTTCAGCTTGATCCGCAAACATAACGTAGAATTAATTGCCATTGGTAACGGTACAGCCTCTCGTGAAACAGAACGTTTTGCGAAAGAAGTGATTAAAGAAATTAAAGAAAATAAACCTCAAACTGTTGTGGTGAGCGAAGCAGGCGCATCCGTTTATTCCGCCTCTGAATTTGCGGCAAATGAATTCCCGAACTTAGATGTGTCTTTACGTGGTGCAGTCTCTATTGCACGCCGTTTACAAGATCCATTGGCGGAATTAGTAAAAATCGAACCGAAAGCTATTGGTGTAGGGCAATATCAGCACGATGTAAACCAAACCCAACTTGCGCGTAAACTTGATGCAGTGGTGGAAGACTGTGTAAACGCAGTAGGTGTGGATTTGAATACGGCATCGGCGCCATTACTCGCGCGCGTGGCAGGGATGACGAAAACCTTAGCGCAAAACATTGTGGAATACCGTGATGAAAATGGTCGTTTTGAAAGTCGTACTGAATTGAAAAAAGTGCCGCGTTTAGGACCAAAAGCCTTTGAGCAATGTGCAGGCTTTATGCGTATTGCAGGCGGGAAAAATCCACTTGATGCTTCAGGTGTCCATCCAGAAGCTTATCCAGTAGTGGAAAAAATCTTGCAAGCCACCGCGCAATCTATCCAAGATTTAATGGGCAATGCAGGTGTAGTACGTCAGCTTGATGCAAAACAATTTATTGATGAGCAATTTGGTTTACCAACGGTTCAAGATATTTTCAAAGAGTTGGAAAAACCGGGGCGCGATCCGCGTGGTGAATTTAAAACTGCTGTATTCGCAGAAGGCGTGGAAGAAATCACCGATTTGAAACCGGGTATGATTTTAGAAGGTACCGTCACCAATGTGACTAATTTCGGCGCATTTGTGGATATAGGTGTTCACCAAGACGGTTTAGTACACATTTCATCATTAAGCGATAAATTCGTAGAAGATCCACATCAAGTGGTGAAAACGGGCGATATCGTAAAAGTGAAAGTCTTGGAAGTGGATGTGCCGCGTAAACGTATTGCACTGACGATGCGATTAGATGAAAGTGCGGTCAAAAATGACGGCAAATCTGACCGCACTTTAAGCGCAAAACCAAGAAGTAATGCACCTCGTCAAGAGCGTAATCCTAGAGGAAATAGTGCGATGGGTAATGCCTTTGCCGATGCGTTGAAAAATTGGAAAAAATAATTTCGTCATTTAGATGAACATTGTGGCCAAATAGGCGTACAATGAAGGGGATCTGGTCAATCATCCAATCCCCTTTTTTATTTCAACGAAAGGAATATTCTTATGGAAAAAGGTATTCTTGGGCCGCATGAAGGCAAGGAGCTGGAATTAATGTTAAGGGGCGAAAAGCAAGTGGCATTATTCAATCAGGAGCTCGGTATTCCTGACGCCTTTCTCCCTTATCTTGAGCTAGGAATGCTTCATTCAAAAACAGTGCAACGTCATATTAATGATGTCTGCTTAACTGATTTTATTGTCTATTTACCTCAATCTCTTGCACTCGCTGAACAAATGGAAGT
>NZ_CAJLNI010000134.1 GCF_905207935.1 uncultured Haemophilus sp. | reverse complement strand
GCAAATAAGAGCATCGACATGGTTTTACCTTCGACTGACCATAGCGATTTGGCGGCCCAACTGGTGTGAGGAATCACCCGTGCTTTTTTCATATTATTCCCATTTATATTTAACGCTTACATCATAATGGGAAACCCCATAAAACCAAAACATTTTAACGTCATATGATATAACCGAATTGACTGATAAATATCATAAATGTGATGCAGATCACATTGTCAAAATTGTCATCACTCATTCACTGACTTAAAATAAGCTACCCTTTTTAATCAGGACATTATTATGCTTGCATCTCTTCAAGATATTTTGGATACCGTAAAATCCAACACGCTCACCTATCAACAAAAACTCATGTGTTTAGGCAATATCGCCGAGCGATTATTTGATCCTCGTGAATTATTAGGCTACACGGATGAAGAATGGCAATTCCTTCAAAATCAAATGATCTGTGATTTAAACGAAGGCTATGCGATTTATCGCCCCCGCTATATTTTGCCGGATTACAATGTGTATATTGAAAAAGGCTGTGAATTCCTTGAATTGCCAGCCCCTAAGAATCTTGATGAAGCATTAGATGGCTTATTGATTTTATATTCCCACGTGCCCTCCATTACCACATTCCCAGTTTACATTGGTCGTTTAGACGTGCTACTTGATCCGTTTATTACCGATGAGGAACAAGACTACATCAAAATTAAACGTTTCTTAAATCATGTGGATAAAACTGTGCCAGATTCATTCTGCCATGCCAATATTGGGCCTTATGACACCAAAGCAGGGCGTTTGATTTTAAAAGCGGTAATTGAGCTAGAAGCACCAACACCAAATATGACCATTCGTTACGATAAGAGTAAAACAAGTCGTGAATTTGCAGAATTAGCAGCAAAAGCGTGCTTATTGGTTTCTAAACCGTCTTTTGCCAATGATGCTTACTACATTTCTGACTTAGGCGAACAATATGGTATTGCAAGCTGCTATAACGCACTCCCTGAATGTGGTGGGGCTTATACCCTCACTCGCTTGCGCTTAGGTACTATCGCGCGCGCCTGTAAAACCGTGGATGAAATGGTCAATGAACTTTTACCTCGTGTTGCAAAATGCGCGCTCTCCACTATGGACAAACGCCATAAATTTGTAGTAGAAGAAAGCAACTTCTTCAATACCTCATTCCTCGAAAAAGAAGGTTTTATCAAACGCACTAATTTTACGGGAATGTTTGCCATTGTTGGTCTCGCTGATGCTGCAAATCATTTATTGCAACAAGAAGGCTTAAATGAAACCTTTGGTAAAAGCCAACGCGGTGATGAAATTGCGACCTTGATTATGGATAAATTAAAAGAAGTCACAGATAACCATGAAGGCGTGTATGCTGAACGCACTGGCAACCGTTATTTATTACATGCGCAAGTGGGTGCAAGTAATCATGAAGAAGATAAACGTAATGCGCCTGCACATCGTATTCGTGTGGGTGAAGAACCAACATTATTAGCTCATTTAAAACAATCAGCGCCATTCCATAAGTACTTCCCATCAGGTACGGGAGATTTGTTTGCCTTTGACCAAACCTATGTGGATCATTTAGATGCCGTCGTTGATATTATCGATGGTTCATTTGCACAAGGTTACCGCTACATCACGACTTACCTTAAAAACACCGATTTGATTCGTGTAACGGGTTATTTGGTGAAGAAAAGCGAAGTGGAAAAATACCGTAAAGGTGAAGTAGCATTGCGTGATACCACTTGGTATGGTTCGGGCACCGATGATTGTGCCCAGGTGTTTGATCGTCAATTACGCGATGAACAAGATGTAAGTGCAAGCTAGAAAAAAAGTGCGGTCGAAAAATTCTTTGTTTTTTGACCGCACTTATTCTTTTTCTGCCTTTTCTAAAATTGCTTTATGTTCTCGAATCAATGCCATAAACGGCTGCCCAAAGCGTTCCAATTTGATCGCCCCCACCCCATTAATTTGTAGCATTTCAATATTACTTGTTGGCATATATTGCGCCATTTCCTGCAACGTCGCATCGTTAAAGACAATATAAGGCGGAATATTTTCTCTATCCGCAAGTTGTTTCCGTAAGAAACGCAAACGAGCAAACAGATCTTTATCGTAATTTACTACCGTATTTTTATGAGACGTATGCACAATTTTATTAATGGATGAAATGCGCGGCATCGCCAATTCAAGCGACACTTCGCCTTTTAAAACAGGGCGAGCGCTTTCTGTGAGCTGAAGCGTAGCACTATTAAACTCACCGAGCACTTGTTGAATAAAACCAAGATGAATCAGTTGACGAATGACAGATTGCCAATGTTCTTTGCTTTTATCTTTGCCAATACCATAAACACTTAACTTATCATGCTGCCGTTCTATAATTTTTTGGTTATGCATCCCTCGCAATACCGCAATCACATATTGCACACCGAAACATTGACCCACACGATAAATCGTCGACATCACTTTTTGCGCATCAATTAAACCATCATATTTCTTTGGCGGGTCAAGACAAATATCGCAGTTTTGACAAGGCGTTTGACGATATTCACCAAAATAATTGAGTAACACTAAACGGCGGCAAGTTTGACTTTCTGCAAATTCACCAATGGCTTCCAATTTATGTTGCTCAATTTGACGTTGCGGCGTCTCTGGTTTTTCAAGCAGAATTTTCTGTAACCAAGCATAATCAGCCGGTTCATAGAAAAGCACCGCTTCCGCAGGTAAATCATCTCGCCCCGCACGACCAGTTTCTTGGTAATATGATTCAATGCTTCTCGGCAAATCAAAATGGGCGACAAAACGCACATTGGATTTATTAATCCCCATGCCAAACGCAATCGTCGCAACCACAACTTGAACATTATCTCGTTGAAAATCTTGCTGGACGCGTTCACGCAGTGCAGTTTCCATTCCCGCATGATACGCCGCAGCCAACACGCCTTTATTTCGCAAAGTTTCTGCTATACGTTCCACCTTCGAACGACTATTGCAATACACAATGCCGCTTTTTCCTTTTTGAGCTAAAACAAAACGTGTAAGCTGCTCCATCGGCTTAAACTTTTCTTCCAACGTATAACGAATATTCGGACGGTCAAAACTGCCAATGTACTTGTGAGGATTGTCTAATTTAAGATGAGTGAGAATATCCTGTCTTGTCGCGTAATCCGCTGTTGCCGTTAATGCCATAATTGGCGCATTTGGAAATGCCGCTTTTAAGCCGCCAAGTTGGGTATATTCAGGGCGAAAATCATGCCCCCACTGTGAAATACAATGTGCTTCATCAATGGCGATAAAGGAAATTTGAGCATAAGAAATCAGCTGAAAAAAGCTGTTTGTCATCACTTTTTCAGGCGAAACATATAATAATTTTAATTGTCCTGAAATCAGCTTATTTTCAACTTGCTGTTGTTGTTCTGGCGTCTGACTAGAGTTTAGAAAATCGGCTTCAATGCCGTTTGCTTGGAGTTGATCTACCTGATCTTTCATTAAAGAAATCAAAGGCGAAATCACTAATGTGAGACCGGGAAAACAAAGTGCTGGAATTTGATAACACAGGGATTTGCCATTTCCTGTGGCCATCACCACTAAGGCATCCTGACCGCTTAACGCAGCATGAATCACTTCTTCCTGCCCTTTGCGGAAAGATTGGTAACCAAAAACAGACCGCAACGTATGAAGTGCGGTCGTTTTTAAGTCTGTTTTTTGCGGGGCATGTTCCGCGAGTTCGGCCATTAGAATGTTACCGTTTCTCCGTGAGCGGCAACCGCCTCGGTTAAACAATCCCAAAAGCGTGTGCCATCATTTGCCACCCAATCATTATTTTTATAGGCAAAATGGAATCCACCCAAGCGGCTCGCAAGCCAAAGCTCAAGAAGTGGTTCTTGCTTATTAATGACGATTTGTGAGCGGTCATCAAATGTGATCGTGAATACCGAACCTTGTGTTTCGCAATCCACATCGCAATCTTGATTCTCTAACTCTTCTTCAATTTTTTGCCAAACCTGTTCAATATTTTGGTGAAATTCTGCAACATTCATAAAATTTTCCGATTAAATCTGATAGAATGCCGTGAATTATAAAGCCTTTCGCCTCGTTGGCAAAGGCAGATTTTACTTATTAGAGAGATTGAAAAATGAAAAAATTACTTTCTATTTTGTTATTAGGTGCATTCTGTACTTTGGCTACCGGTTGCGGTGTAAAAGGGCCATTATATTTTCCTGAAAAAGAACAGCCGCAAAACACACAAAAAACACAATAAAAACTGACCGCACTTAAAGGATTCGTCATGGATTTTTTCCAATATAAAAACGAGCAACTTTATGTTGAAGATTTGCCCGTCAAACAACT
>NZ_CAJLNI010000133.1 GCF_905207935.1 uncultured Haemophilus sp. | reverse complement strand
ATGCGTTCACGATAATCACTCCATTAGGAAAGAATAAAAAAACAATTTTAAATGCGAACAATTCCTATTAAGCTTTTGAATTCACTCATAAAAATAGCTCAACGCAAGCATAAGATACCAAAAAGCAGTAGTTTTCCTAAGGTTTTTTTTCAAAACTTTGAGGTTGATCAAACTTTAAAATAAAAATACTCACAAAGGGGTATGCTGGGTGTAGAAAAAATGGTAAGAGGAGAATACCTTGAAAGAGGAAAAAGTGCGGTTGATTTTCATCTTGTTTTTTACTTGTTTGAGAGAGATTAAATCCTTGTGATTAGTCACTCTAGATGGCTTTTTCTAATACCATTGTTACGCAAACGTTAAAATGTAAATTTTTTGTAAAAAAAAACAGTGTAAAAAGCAAACATTTACTTGATCTTATGCTTCGCTCCTATATACTCCAAGAACTTTATTATTTACTTGCTTAGTTTGCATTATTTTAGCTTCGCAACAACTTATTGGCCTATTTGTTTGGGAGAACCTTTTTATGAACAAAGTATTTAAGATTATTTGGAACAAAACGACACAATCTTTTGTCGTGACATCAGAATTAGCGAAAGGGGCAGTAAAAGCCTCTTCAAACTCAGAACAACGTGTAACAAGCGAAACACGTTTATCTTCTCTTTTTAAACTTTCAGCATTTGCACTTTCTTTATCTGCAGTGATGATGCCGGCGCAAGCGAACGTGATTGTGGGGGATGGAAGCAATGCGCCTACAAATGTACATCCTTTTAGTATTGCGGTTGGGAACAGTGCCACATCAGCAAGCGGTGGAAGTACTACCGCTATTGGTTATGGCGTAAATGGTCGTTATGACAATAGTGTGCTGATTGGTGATGGCACAGGAAATTATGGTGGAACAACGGGTAGTCGTAATATTCTCATCGGTCAAAATGCTCAAGTTGGTGATAGCACTTCTGTTGTACGAGTAAACCAGTCTATTGCTATTGGAGCTGGTATTAGAGCTGATAAAGCAGCTACATTTGGTGGTAATTCTATTACTGAGGGTGCATGGGCTCGAGGCGATCAATCAATTGCGATTGGCGGTAATGTTATTTCTTATGGTAATGCATCGGTTGCGATTGGTGGAGATGATACTGATAAAGCAGCGGCTACACAAACGACTTATATCAATACTAATGGCCAAGATAAAACGGGAACGGTTCAACAAGCATTTAAAGATTTAACTGGAGGGGATCTTCAAACTCCCCGTTGGATGAATACGATTGCTGGTGAGGCTGCTGTATCATTAGGAACAAAAACAAAATCTGGGGATCTTTCATTAGCATTAGGTTCATTGGCTGCAGCTCAAAAAACGAATGCTGTCGCTGTTGGTACAGGAGCTAATGCAACTTTTGCAAACTCTGTTGCGATTGGTGGCGGTTCTGCGACGGATAAAGCGGGGGTTGCCTATACTACTCGTACTATTTTAGGGACAACTTATACTTGGGCTGGTGGTGCTGATACTATCGCGGGGGATGTTGTTTCCATTGGTAAAAAAGGCTATGAACGTCAACTCATCAACTTATCACCAGGTGATATTTCCGCAAATTCAACTGATGCTATTAACGGTTCTCAGCTTTATGCTGCGATGGCAGAAATTGAAAAAATCCGTTATTTTTCGGTTAATTCGACTGTTGAAGGAAACAAAAATAATAATGGTGCAACGGCAGTTAATTCTATTGCAATTGGTCCTGATGCAAAATCAAGTGCAGTTAATGGCGTTTCATTAGGTAATAATGCAACCAGTAATTTTTCAAATTCGACAGCGATAGGTTTTGCAACTCATGCTAATGGTGGTAATGCTACAGCAGTGGGTACAAATGCTAAAGCCGTTACTAACTCGACAGCACTAGGTTCTAATACAGATGCTAAAGAGTTAGGCGTGGCCATTGGCCATACCGCCTCTTCTGCTTATGCAGGCGTTGCTACAGGGGCAAATGCAAATGTTAGTGGTATTTATGGTATTGCTGTAGGTAATAATGCTAATGCTTCTGCACAAGCATCTATTGCTATCGGTAAGGGCGCAGCTGGCTCGGCAGCTGATGGTGTAGCGATTGGTTCATCAGCTAATGCAACGGTGCAAAATTCGGTTGCGTTAGGTAAAGATAGTGTGGCAGGTGGCAATATTTTCGGTGGAACAGCCCATGAAGCCGCTTTCAAAAATGATAATGGCGTGAGTGAAAATAAACAGTTTAAAGCTGGTTTAGCTAATAATTCGCTTGGTGCTGTTTCTGTCGGTAAAGAGGGTTTTGAGCGTCAAATTCAAAATGTTGGTGCGGGTCGTGTTACTGCAGACTCTACTGATGCAATTAACGGTTCACAGCTTTATACCGTATTAACTTATAGTGGCTTTAACGTACAACAAAATGGTACTTCTAAATCACGTATCAATAACAATGGTTTTGTGAATTTTAAAGATGGTAATTTAACCACAGTAAATGTAACTGATGCGGATAATGGCACTATTGTGAAATTTGATGTGAATACAACAAATATCACGACTGATGCGACGACAGGTAATGCAACAGCGGCAAATCCTAATAATATTGCTACGGCAGGTGATGTGGCTGATGCAATTAATAAAGTACGTAATATGCCATTAACCTTTGCTGGTGATACTGGCACTAATGTAACACGTAAGTTAGGTGAAACAGTTAACTTAGTTGGTGGTGTAACTGATGCTACTAAACTTTCTGATGATAACATTGGCGTGGTGGCAGATGGTACTGATAAGTTAGAAATCAAATTAGCTAAGGATATCAAAGTTGATAGCGTAAAAGCTGGTGATACAACCATTAATACTGATGGTTTAAAAATTGCCGGTGGTCCAAGTGTCACTAAATCAGGTATTGATGCAGCAGGTAATAAAATTAGCAATGTTGCAGCGGGTACCGAAGACACAGATGCAGTGAATGTTTCACAATTAAAAGATGTGGAAAAAGTAGCTAATAAAGGCTGGAATTTAACTGCTAATGGTCAAAATGGTAGTAATGTAGCACCTGGTGAAACTGTTGATTTGAATAACACCGATGACAACATTCAAATTACTAAAAAAGCAACAGATGATAATGTGACGTTTAACTTAGCTAAAAATATTAAAGTTGATAGTGTCACTGCGGGTGATACCAAAATTGATTCAAATGGTTTGAAAGCAGGTGATGTTTCCGTGACTAAAGCGCCAATTACCGTAAATGGCACCACAGTTAATAATGTGAATGATGCGATTAATCAAACCGCTGAACAAGCATTTAAAGCTCTCACTTTTGGTGGTGATAATACAGCGAAGAACTTTGAGCGTCGTTTAGGTGATCAAATCTTTGTAAAAGGTGGAGCAACGGGTACGTTATCTGATAACAATATTGGTGTTGAATCTGATGGTAATGGCACATTAAATGTGAAATTAGCCAAAGATCTTAAAGACCTAGATAGTGCTGACATTGGTGGTGTAACGATCAATAACAAAGGCATTGATATGGGTGATAAGAAAATTACTGGCTTGAAAGCAGGTGAAGATGATACTGATGCAGTAAATGTTTCACAGCTTAAGAAAGTAGAAGAGGTGGCTAACAAGGGTTGGAATTTAACAGCTAATGGTGCAGATTCTTCTAATGTGAAACCTGGTGATACGGTTGACCTAAATAATACAGATGGGAACATTAATATTACTAAAAAAGGTAATGATGTTACTTTCAATTTAGCAAAAGACATCAAAGTTGATAGCGTAACAGCAGGCGATACCGTGATGAATAATGACGGTGTGAAAGTAGGAGATAATGTTGCTTTAAATAAAGATGGCTTAAAAGCAGGTGATGTATCTGTAACAACAGATGGTATCAATGCTGGTGATAAGAAAGTAACCAATGTTCAAGATGGTGATGTAACGAGCACATCGAAAGATGCGGTAAATGGTAGTCAGTTATACGCAGTGAAAGAACTTGCGGGTAAAGGCTGGAATGCAACTGCAACGAAGAAAGAAGGCTCTACTGGTGAAGTAAGTGGTACTTCAGTAGCAAATGTTGCGCCAGGTGCGACTGTAAACTATATCGCTGGTGATAATATCAAACTTGAACAGAATGGTATTAACTTCACGATTTCAACCACAAAAGACTTGAAAGCGGAAAATGTCACCGCAAAAACAGTTAATACCACAACAATTAATCTTGGCGAAGGTGATAATTCAACGCCAATTACAGTGGTAAGTGGTAAAGATGCAGCTCCAAACTTGGATGGTAAAACACCAAATCGTATGAACTTTGGTGGTGAAACTATCGCAACATTAAGCGATGGCTTAAAATTTGGCGCAAACGTAGGCGATGTTTATGGTGCGAAATTAAATAGCCAAATCAATGTGAAAGGCGCAGATAGCAACACAAACT
>NZ_CAJLNI010000132.1 GCF_905207935.1 uncultured Haemophilus sp. | reverse complement strand
GCCAATTGAATCTTGTCATTGCACCTTCATCACTAAACAAGCCCATTAATTCGCTCTCAGCTTTATAGTCTGGGTAAGGGATAACTTCAACTAAATAAGGGCCTATTTCTTTGGTGATTTCCGCAAACTCACCTTGGAATAGGTTTTCAATTCTACAGTGAAAGCTTTCTGGTTCTAAAAGTTTATGTTTATTCGCGTCTAAGATGAAATAACATTTTAATTCCGGTAATGGTTCACCAAACAGTGCGATATCTTTTTTTAGTGTGTTTTCATCCCAAACAGGTGAGGGGAAAACCGGCTCCTGGTGATTTTCAGACCAACCCAGTTGAGTCATATCGGGCGGAATCGGTGTGTTAGGGAAGAGCAGCTTAAAAATCTCATCAGGTGCAAAGATTTTCGGGTGGCGCTCAAACTGTCTATCTAGCAATTCCACATTGTTGATTTGATGACAAAGTAAGTAATTAGTCTCACTAGCAAAGTTTTCTTTGGGTTTATCCCCAACTAATTCTACTACCCGTACTTCACCTTCTTTCAATCCATTAGCTTGATACGCAAGCCACATCTGCCCATGTCGTTGAAAAAAGATTTCAGCTTTTAAAGGAGCTAATTGATACTGATAATGCGTTTGTTCTGAGTTAAAGGTGGTTTTTACAAGCTGCTCAAATGTTTCTCGGCTATCGGCAAAAGCCAATAATGCGACAAATTTATCCGTACTTGGAGATTCTTGTAGGTATGCAGTGGAAATCCAAAGGGATATAGACATAATGTTCCTTTTAAAATGATTGAAGAGGCAAAATGCCTCCTGAAATCATAGCAATAACCGCTGTGCAGTTCAAATCTGAAGGTTGAAATATAAATCTCAAGAAAATAACTTAAAAGATGACCGCACTTTATGAATGAAAGCTAAAGTGCGGTTAAATTTTTAGACGTTTTGTATCATAAATTACACAATCTCAACTTGGTATTCACCATTCTCAAAATTGATCGCGATATTTGACATTTTCTCACCACTCGCGATGCGTTGAAGCAATGCCAAGGAAAGTGGTGGTAAAAGTTGTCCTTCAAGAATTGCATCGACCAAACGCGCACCATTTGTATCAGCTTCGCATTGTTGCTCAATATGTTTAAGAATATTTTCTGCGATAGTAACAGTCGCTTTATAACGTTCAGAGATTAATTTCTCTAATTTCGCTAATTTTGCTTTTACAATGCGTTGCATTACATCTGTCGTTAAATAGTGATATTGCACAATTTGCATACGGGCAAGCAATGCCGGTTTGAAGAATGTGAGAAGCGAACGACGTAATTCTTCATCACTTTTCACGGCAAACGGATCATTTGCAGCATCAAAACCACAGTTTGAGGTGAGCATAAAGAGAATATTTTTACAGTCAATTAAACGACCTTCACCATCAGCCAGTTCACCTTTATCAAAGGCTTGATAGAATAAGTTAAGCACATCTGGATGGGCTTTTTCCACTTCGTCTAATAGCACGATAGAGTAAGGTTTTTGACGAATGGCTTCAGTCAATAAGCCACCTTCACCATAGCCCACATAACCCGGAGGCGAACCAATTAAACGTGAAACAGTATGTTTTTCTTGGTATTCAGACATATTAATCGTGGTCAGGAATTGTTTGCCCCCAAAGATATGTTCTGCAATTTGAATTGCGGTTTCAGTTTTACCTACGCCACTCGGGCCAACAAGTAATAATGCGCCCAACGGGGTACCAGCACGGCGTAAATCAGCCATAGCTGTAAGCAAGTTTTTGTGAATTTGCTCAATGGCTTGAGATTGCCCCTTGATATTGTCATTAAGAATATCAGGAAGCTCAGTGAGTTTAGTGAGTTCATCACCCGTCATGCTATTCACTGGAATACCAGTTAAATCAGCAATTACCGCAGTAATTTGTTTGCTGCCCACTTCTGCATGAATTAAGCATTCTTCAGGCTTGATTGCTTCATATTCCGCTTTTTTCGCTTGTAATTGAGCGATCAATTCTTGTCGTTCTTCTTCAGTATATTCTGTTTCAGAATCAGAGAGCTTGCTCCGTAAGGATAAAATTTCTTCCACTAATGCTTTTTGAGATTCAAATCGAGAAGAAAGCACATTTTTTTCTTCGGCTAATTCAGTGAGTTGATTTTCTAGTTTTGTTTTTACTGTACTATCAACTGTTTCACCTAGCTGATAATCACGATCAAATTCAGCAATGGCAACATTGATTTCATGGATCTTATTATCTAAGTAGCTTAAGCGTTTTGGTGGTGTGTCTTTTGCTGTAGAAACGCGCGCACAAGCCGTGTCTAAAATATCAATCGCTTTATCCGGAAGCTTTTTCGCCGCAATATAACGCGCAGATAGTTTTGTTACGGTTTCAAGTGCTTCACCCGTGATATAAACACCATGCGCTTTTTCGTAGAGTGGTTTTAAACCACGTAGAATAACAATACTTTCTTCAATAGATGGTTCGTCTACTTTCACTAATTGGAAGCGACGGGATAAAGCAGGATCACGTTCTACATATTTTTTATACTCAGACCAAGTCGTGGCTGCAATTGTGCGAAGCTCACCACGAGCAAGCGCTGGTTTTAAAAGGTTGGCTGCATCGTTGCCACCTTCGCTGCCACCCGCACCAATAAGTGTATGGGCTTCATCAATAAAAAGAACAATTGGCGTTGTGCTATTTTTTACAAAATCAATCACCGATTTTAAGCGTTTTTCAAATTCCCCTTTGATTGATGCGCCAGATTGTAAAGCGGCAAGATCTAGGCTCCAAAGTTCAACATTTTGTAAATGTGGAGGAACTTGTTTATTGACGATGCGTAATGCTAATCCTTCAATTAATGCACTTTTACCGACACCCGCATCACCAACTACAATCGGATTGTTTTTTCTTCTGCGTGAAAGAATATCAATCATCAGATCGATTTCTTTGTCTCGAGCAAGAACCGGATCAATGTTACCCGCAGAGGCTTTAGCAGTTAAATTTTCAGCAAAACGTGCTAAATCAGATTGATCTGTGCGTACGGCTGAAGGGGCCGCGGTATTTTCTTGTGTGGTTTGAGATTCTGCGGAGCCTTTAGCAAATACCAGTAAAGATTGACGTAATGTTTCTTTGTTAATTTGATTTAAATAGCTCGCAACAGCAGTTGGCAAATAGCGCGATGCATTCAATGTTAATGCTAAGAAAATGCTTGCACTGCGAATTTGTGTCTGTTCAAACTCAAGTGATCCGAGTAACCATGCTTCTTGCAACATTTCAATCAATAATGGCGAGAAGCTTGGTACTGAGTCAATATTAGTGTGAGATGTTTGCGTTTTGCTGAGTAAAAGTGCGGACAGTTCTTCGTGAGAAATGTTAAGTTTATTTAAAATAAAGCGAACGTCTGAGAATGGGTTTTCCAATGATTTGAGTAATAAATGGGCTGGAAGCACTTCCGATTCACCACAACTAATTGCATAAGCGGCAGATTCTTCTAACATTAATTTAGAAACGTCATTTAATGCCCCTAATGTCGCGGCTAAGTTAATTTTGATCATTATTTGAGATCCTTATGTTTAATAAAGCATTTGAAAGATAAATAAACCTAGGTATTTTATTTTTTTATATAGAAATTTACTACAACTATTTTTACTATTTAGAAATAGATGAAATTACATTATACTAGGCGATATTTTACGCGTTAAACAAAGGACAATCATGGCTGTTCAATCCGACTACCGTTACACCCTTGATGCCGGTGAAAAACATACTTTTGATGTGATCAGTTTTAAGCTGACTGAAGGGCTTTCAGAACCATTTCGGTTAGAGCTTATGTTATCAAGTTTTGATCCGAATATTTCATTTTCAGCATTAATGGATCAATCCGTGACCTTCACTTTTTGGCAAGGTGAACAACCGGTTCGCTATTTGAATGGAATTGTGACCAGTTTCAGTTTGGGGAAAACAGGGTTTGTTCGTACGCATTATCAAATGGTGGTGGAGCCGGCTTTAGCGCGAGCAGCATTTCAATCTGATAGCCGAATATTCCAACATCAAAACAGCGAAAAAATCATCCGCACTTTATTGCAAAAAAATCGCGTAGAAAAGGTTTCCTTTGAGCCTTTACCTTCAGATTGGGAACGTGAATATTGTGTGCAATATCGCGAAACAGATTTAGCCTTTATTGAACGCTTGACGGCAGAGGAAGGCTGGTATTATTACTTTGACCATCGAGCAGACAGCCATGAGTTGCGTTTTGGCCATCAAAGTATCGCTTCTCCGATTCTTGGCACATTGACCTATAATGCGAAGCCCGCAGGGGATCGTTCATTTGCTTGCCTTTGGCGATTCGACTATTGCCGTAAGGTGACGACAACTAGCCAAACCTTACGAGATTACACCTTTTTAAATCCGAATTACAACCTCGAACATCA
>NZ_CAJLNI010000131.1 GCF_905207935.1 uncultured Haemophilus sp. | reverse complement strand
ATGAGTGGTAAAAAAGACTGCTTAACCAATATCGGTGGTTTCTTATGTATGAATGATGAAGAATTGTTCATGAAATCTAAAGAGTTGGTTGTAGTATTCGAAGGTATGCCATCTTACGGTGGTATGGCTGGTCGCGATATGGAAGCGATGGCAATTGGTTTGAAAGAAGCAACTCAAGAAGAATACATCGAACACCGTGTTAAACAAGTTCGTTACCTCGGTGAAAAATTAAAAGCAGCGGGTGTACCGATTGTTGAGCCAATTGGTGGTCACGCAGTGTTCTTAGATGCTCGTCGCTTCTGTCCACACTTGAAACAAGAAGAAGACTTCCCAGCACAAGCATTAGCAGCAGCAATTTATGTTGAGTGCGGTGTGCGTACAATGGAACGTGGTATTATTTCAGCTGGTCGTGATATCAAAACTGGCGAAAACCATCGTCCAAAACTTGAAACTGTACGTATTACTATTCCACGTCGTGTTTACACCTATGCACACATGGATTTAGTTGCTGATGGTATTATCCACTTATTCAAACATAAAGAGGATATTAAAGGGCTTCGTTTCGTGTATGAACCAAAACAATTACGTTTCTTCACTGCACGCTTTGAACAAAAATAGGCCTACTAGCCCTTACTTCGGCAACGAGGTAAGGGCTTTTTGTATCTAAAACATTTGGTTAATGAGAAAAATGCGAAAACATTCTAATGACATTGTAGTTTGATGTATTGTCAAGTAAGGAAGTGACTAGCCTTTCTACGATAATCGGAAAGGAGAAAACTCATGAATAAAACATTGGGAAGTACCTTAATTACCTCAGGGACGATGATTGGAGCTGGGATGCTTGCTATGCCTCTCACCTCTGCAGGAATAGGTTTCACGTTTACAGTTGTTTTACTTGTTCTTTTATGGATTTTGCTCACCTATAGCGCATTATTATTTGTTGAGGTTTATCAAACCGCTGAACATGATGCCGGCATTGGTACACTTGCTGCACAATATTTTGGCCGACCAGGACGAATTGTCGCAACCAGCGTATTAATGATTTTCCTTTATGCATTGCTTTCCGCCTATGTGACCGGTGGTGGTGCAATTCTTGCTTCAACTTTACCTGATTTTGCGACGCCTGATCTCAAAATGAAAGGTTCTATCCTGGCATTTACGATCTTCTTTGGTATCTTTGTGGCAATTGGCACAAGTTTTGTGGATGCCTTAAATCGTTTCTTATTTATTGCGATGATTGCGGCCTTATTTATCGTGCTTGGATTGATGATTCCAGAAATTAAAATCGATAACTTAATGGCCATGCCAATTGATAAAGCGTTATTGATTTCGGCTAGCCCAGTTTTTTTTACCGCTTTTGGTTTCCACGGTTCAATTCCTACCTTAAATAAATACTTAGAAGGTGATATAAAAGCCTTAAGATTTTCGATTATTATGGGCTCTGCAATCACGTTGGTGGGTTATATCTTATGGCAATTTTCAACTCACGGTGTATTAAGCCAAACTCGCTTCTTAGAAATCCTTAATCAAGATCCAACATTAAATGGATTGATTGAAGCGGTTCGTGTGATTACAGGCAGTACTATTATTACTGCTATCGTGAAAATCTTCTCTGCCTTAGCACTGATTACCTCGTTCTTAGGGGTGGCACTCGGTTTATTAGAATGTATTGACGACTTGTTAAAACGTGTATTCAATTTTTCGGCAAATCGTTTAAGTTTAGGTTTCTTAACTTTCCTTCCGCCATTGCTCTTTGCGTTCTTCTATCCAGAGGGGTTCATCCTTGCATTAGGCTATGCAGGACAAATGTTTGCTTTCTATGCAGTGGTATTGCCGGCAGCATTGGTTTGGAAAGCTCGCCATCAACATCCAAACTTACCTTATCGTGTGCCAGGTGGTTCAGGGGTTCTACTCTTTGCCTCAATTTTAGGGACAATTATTGTGTGTATCCCATTCCTGATTAAATTAGGTGTATTGCCTCCAGTAGTGGGTTAATAACACGATTAAAATAAAAAAAGTGCGGTTAAAAATCACTGTGTTTTTAACCGCACTTTTTGTTGATATAAGACCATAAAGAATGGATTAGATATTGTTGCTTTTATCTAAATAAGATTTATTTTTTAATAATTTTCCTTCTTTACTAAAAAACAACTCAATATAAAAATCACGTCTATTACCTAAGTAACCTTCACCTTTTTTATACAGTGCAAATAGTTTATTATCTGTTTTTTCTAAAATTTCAAATTGATTTGAAATTAAATCGCTTATTTCTTTCTTATCCATTCCTGAATGAAGGTATTTGGAGACAATATGACTAACATCCGCGCGTTGACTTGCAATGTCAGTAATACGGGTTTTAAAAACCTCATCTAGCATCAAGTTTAAATCTGTTGCATTACTTTTTCTGTCTGAAATTGAAGATTGAATCCCAGAATGATTCTCATGGCCACTCGCTTCGCAGCCAATTGAAACTAGGGAAAGTAGAGCAAGGGATATTGTGAGTAATTTTTTCATGTTAAGTGCCTTTTATATTTCTTAGGTTTCAGTTTTCAGTATCTTCTACAATTTGATATTCAAGAGCTAACGAATCTATTCCTTTTTTAGGTGAAATAACAATATGATAAATGCGTTTTGCTCGACCACTTCCTGAGCTATGTCCAGTAAGTTTCGTTCTAATATATCCTGAATACTCGCAAATTTCTTTTCCTGCTTCACAAGTCATGCCCATTTTGGAAACCGCTTTTTTGATGCTATCAGCACGATTATCACCATCCAAATGAGCATAAATCAATTTGCTTAGCGCTTCTTTTTCCGGCTCATTAGGAAATCTTTTCGTAATATATTCTTTAATTTCCCCTTGAGGTAAATTATCGTAATTAACGGTCATTCTGGGAAAACCTAAATCACAAGCTGTTAAAAGAAGAGATAACCCTAAAATAATAGTGCCTTTTTGCATATTAAAATACCTTTAATTGATAGTAACTCAAGGCATTATAGCAATAAAAATTTATTTTCTGATAATAAATCATTCTATTATTTTGGGTAATTACAGAGGAAAATTATCTTGTTCTAAATAATATGAAAAGAACATAAAGAATGAGATAGGTAGGGTGTGAAACGTTGCTTTATACACATTTTTAGCATAATTAGGCAGTTATTCTAACGCTATACTTTCTCTTTGATTGCTTTGAGATAGCGATATACGCTAGGTTCTGAGATTTTTAAATATTTAGCGACCATCGGAATGGCACCTTTGATATTGAAAATACCCTTATCAAATAAGACTTGAACGGCGTTTTCCCGCTGCCTTAGACTGAGTGGTTTATCGGAATGTAATAGGGTGAAATCAAGGTATTCACAAAGGATATCTTCTATGGAGTTTTCGAGTTTTTCTTTATTAATTATTTCGGCCTCTTCCATTTCGGCAAAGGCAGCATCAATACCTAAAACATTAACGAAGTTTCCAAGGTTTTCCAGCGAAATTAATTTGGTCATCACATCAACCAACTCAGAGGTATCATGATTAATACAAAGGATGCCTTCTAGTTTATCCCCATTTTTAATGAAATAAGTTGCACCTCGAATGACCTTTTCGGAATCTGCCACCGCTTTGTAGTTAAAGATAAAATCCTTATCTAAATACACTTTATCCTGTAACAAACTTGAAGCAAAAGAGCTAAGTGGAGAGGAAAGGGTCCGCCCGCTAACATGACTATTCGCAATGGCTTCCATATGAGCCTTATTCTTATCAAAAGAATGAAATACGACTTCGTATTTAGGGCCTAGAACACTTCCCAAAAAATGGGTTAGACCAATAAAATATTTCTTTTGTACATTGTTCATATCGAGCCAATCTCATTAATTACCATTTGCTTGTTGTGGCTATTTTATAGTCACTTATTTTTTATAGCAAATACATTGTAAAAAACGACAGGTTATCTATGTTGTTTTGCTTTAGGAGAATCTTATAATGCTTAGGGGGATGCGGTTAGACAATATTTCTGTGATATTCTTTGCTTGGAAAGTAAGGGATAGTATCTGGAAGGTAGGCCAATATGTATCCAATGGTGAAAAAAACACAGCAAACCTGATGCTAAGCCTTGAGGATAAATAATACAAAAGTATTTTAAACAGAATACGCTTTAACCAGATACAACGTTCAGTCAATCTCCAAAGAGTTTTAAAACTTGAATAGAATCAAGAGATCAATACCTTAACAATACAAATTTTAATGGCTTTTTTGAGAAAAATTTGATATTGTATAGACCTATATTTATCAATAACTTAAATTTAATTGACATAATAGATGAAAAAATTATTACCCTCTTTTCTTTCCTGTTTATTACTTATTTCCCCTTTTATCTTAGCTAATCCTCCTTCTACAAATGCAAATGTAGAAAAACAAATCGATGCCCAACAACAAAA
>NZ_CAJLNI010000130.1 GCF_905207935.1 uncultured Haemophilus sp. | reverse complement strand
GTTATAGATGAAACCAATACCTGTGCTTCGCATTTCAGCCGGGAAGAAAGTCGCCATATATTTTGGTACTAAACCGGCAATCCCTAAGTTGGTTGCAAGTAAGAAGAAGAGCAACGCACCAAGTGCTAATACATTATTTTCTGGCAAATAGAATACTGGGAAGAGGAAGAAAAGTGATAACAATAAGCTATATACAAAGGTTTTCTTCTCACCCAATTTATCCCCTATAAAGCCAGCAATTAAAGTACCGATAAGGATACCAAAGCCCGCCCAGAACATCAGTGATTTCACATTTTCAGCATAGCCGTTTTCTTTGAGGTAAAGTGGAAGTAAACCTACTACCGGCCAGTTTACGGAGAAAATTGAATAGCAAACTAAGAAAATAATTAAGGTGATTGGTAATTGTTTTTTAGTGAATAGGTCAGTAAGTGGAACTTTATTCACTTTACCCGCTGCTTTCGCTTGAGCCCATTCTTCACTTTCAGGGGCATGTCGACGAACATAGAGTACTAAAGCGACTGGTGCTAAACCAATGAAGAAAGCCATACGCCAGCCATAAGCTTGTGCAACCCAAGGAATCACTTGAGAAGCAAGAATATTACCGATAGAAAAGCCACTCACTAAAAATGCACTGGCTTTTGTACGCAAATGTTTTGGCCAGCTTTCAATGGCATAAGAGGAAGAACAAGCATATTCACCCGCCATCCCCATACCGATAATCATACGGAAGATGAAAAGCCAAATATAACTGGTGGATAAACCGCACAAGAATGTGCCAACGGAATACGTAATAATGGAAACAATCATCGCCAAACGACGACCATATTTATCGGCAAAACTACCAAAAATCGCCCCACCTAATGGACGTGCGACGAACGCTGCAAGTAATAATGTGGATGTTTCCGTTGTGCTCATGGCGAATTCCTTTTGAATATCCAAAAGCACATAAGTGATAAGCATATAATCGAAGCCATCAAAAACATAACCTAACCAAGCCGCAAATAACGCTTTTTTTTGCGTAGGACTGACTTCTTTATACCATGGTAATGATGTTGCCATAACAACCTCCTTCCTTGTATTTGAGAATTTTGTGGTATAGATCACAGAATTTAAAATCACTGCTAATTTCTGCTTGCATAAATAAAGATAAGACGTATGATGTCTTATGTCAATTAGAGAGAATGAGAGCTGGATCACAAATTCAGAAAATAGATTAGAAAATGAGAACAGAAATGAAAAAAACAAGTAAAAAAGAAGCAAGTCTCGTTTTGCAGGATAAGATCAAATCGCTCATCATCAAACAAAATCTTAAATCCGGCGATTTGATGCCAACAGAAAATGAGCTGATTGAACAGCTCGGAGTGAGCCGTTCCAGTTTGCGTGAAGCCATTAAATCTTTAGAGGCGCTACACATTTTAGACATTCGCCATGGCGTCGGCACCTTTGTGAGTGAATCCTCTCTTGTACCAATGATTCGCGGACTAGGTTTTCACACTCAACTGAATTTGCATAATGATCATAATCAGCTGATTAATATTTTGGATATTCGGGAAATTTTGGAATACGGTTTTGCCCCTATGGTGTTGGGAAAAATTAGCCAAGAACAGACCGCACTTTTGCAAAAATCAGTGGCCAATATGGAAAAAAATGCCCGTGAGCAAAAATTTTCACCTAAAGATGAATACCACATTCATTTAAAACTTTATGAGCCATTAAATAACCCGTTACTGATTCAATATTTAGATGCGTTTTGGCAAATTTATCAGCAAGTAGAAAAAGGCTTACCGCCACCAATACTTTCTCCTGAAAAATTAGCCATGCAACACCGTGAATTAATTGATGCTGTGGAAGCGCATGATTTGGTACGCATGCAACGCGCGATCTTGCAATATTTCCAAAGTATTCGCCAACGCTTACAACAAGGAGGGCATGATGCAAACTAATGGATTAAACATTGCCTTAATCGGCTGCGGCTTTTTTGGCGTTCAGTTGGCTTCAGCATTTGATAAAGCCCAAGCAAACTTAATTGCAGTGACCGATATCAATCCTTCTCTTGCACAAAAACTCGCAGACCAATACGGCAGCCAAGCCTTTTTTAGTGTGGAAGAAATGTTAGCTGAAACCAAACCTGATTTAGTGGTCATCGCCACACCAAACTATGCTCATTATTCCCCAGCTATTTTGGCGTTAAATGCCGGCTGTCATGTCTTTATTGAAACGCCTTTTACCTTAAGCGCTTCTCAAGGCCAACATTTACGTCGCCTTGCAGAAGAAAAAGGTAAAGTCATTTTTGTGGGCCATTTAGAACGTACGTTGCCAGGCATGTTGAAAGTCAAAGCGGCTTTAGAACAAGGAAAATTAGGCCGAATTACGGTCGCACGAGCCATGCGTCAGCGTTGGATTGAAAACCTACCAAATAAAGAATGGTGGAAATTAGATGCTAATCTTACGGGCGGTGAGCTTTTCCACCTCATTCACGAACTGGATTTACTCTGTTGGTTATTGGGCGATATTGAGGCGGTCTTTGCTCAAGCGGCTAATCAAGCGCATCACGATACACCTGATAGCCGTGATGTATTGCAGTTGCTATTACGTTTTGAAAATGGCGTATTAGGTTCGCTAGAAATGGGCACCGCTTATCGATTACACCAATGGGGCATTCAAATTCATGGTGAAAATGGTGTGATTGAAGTCAATTTCTTTACCTCAAGTGTCACATTTAATTATCTAGATGGAAAAATAGAACACGTTGATTTATTTGATGAATTTGAGGCTGATTTATCTTTACGCGAAAGTGCCAAAGGCACACAGCAATATAATGTCACCCACGCACCTTGCCAACTTTGGTTAAGCCGAGCCGCTGAAATCGAAGTGCAAAGCGTGGTAGAGCACTTAACGCAAGGAAAAACCAGCCCATTAAGTCTATGTTTAACTGAAGCCATCGAAGTTGCAGAAGCAGCGAAGCAATCCATGGTAACGGAAAAACAAATCTCAGTGAAAAAATAAGGAGTTTATTATGATGCGATATGGTGTTGTTGGCGTTGGCTATTTTGGTGCAGATCTAGCACGCTTCATGAATGAATTTGATGATGCACAGATTACCATGGTATATGACCCTGAAAATGGTGAAACCATTGCTCAAGAATTACAATGCGTAGCGGCAAAATCGCTTGAAGAATTGGTCACTTCACCTGATGTGGATTGCGTAATTGTCGCCACTCCAAACTACTTACACAAAGAACCGGTAATCCTAGCAGCGAAAAACAAAAAACATGTTTTCTGTGAAAAACCAATCGCCTTAAGTTATCAAGACTGTGACGACATGGTGCGCGCTTGCGAAGAAAATGGCGTCACCTTTATGGCTGGCCATGTGATGAACTTCTTTAACGGTGTTCACCATGCCAAAGAATTAATCAATCAAGGCGTGATCGGTAAAGTGCTTTACTGCCATACCGCACGTAATGGCTGGGAAGAACAACAACCGACTATTTCATGGAAAAAAATCCGTGAAAAATCTGGCGGTCACTTATACCATCACATTCACGAATTAGACTGCGTACAATTCATTATGGGTGGTATGCCAAAAACCGTTACCATGGCAGCCGCCAATGTTGCACACAAAGGCGAAAAATTTGGTGATGAAGACGATATGATTTTTGTCACCATGGAATACGATGATAATCGCTTTGCTGTTCTCGAATGGGGCTCCGCTTTCCGTTGGGGTGAGCATTATGTATTAATTCAAGGGGAAAAAGGTGCGATCAAACTTGATATGTACAATACCAAAGGTACCCTTCGCGTGGATGGAAAAGACACCTATTTCCTCATTCACGAAACCCAAGAAGAAGATGATGACCGTACCCGTATTTACAACAGCACAGAAATGGATGGTGCAATTCAATATGGTAAACCGGGTAAACGCACACCGCTCTGGTTGAGTTCTATCATGAAAAAAGAAATGCGTTATTTAAACGATATTCTTCATGGTATGGAACCAACTGAAGAATTTGTAAAATTACTCACCGGTGAAGCTGCTCGTGCTGCTATCGCCACTGCTGATGCGTGTACCCGCTCTCGTTACGAAAACCGCAAAGTTGATTTAGCCGAAATCATCGGTAAATAAAAATAACGTAAAAATTAACCGCACTTTGGTTGAGAAGTCAAAGTGCGGTTGTTTTTTTCCATGTTTTAAGAAACTTACGGCGATAACCGCTCTCTTTCCCATTTTCCATCATTGTATAAATAACAAATTCTGTCATGTAAACGACTTGGGCGACCTTGCCAGAATTCGATTCGATCAGGAATCACAAGATAACCGCCCCAATGTGGTGGGCGTGGGACATTTAATGGGTGTTTTGCTGCAATCAATGCGGCTTTCGCTAATAAAGATTTATGGCTAGAAATGACCGCACTTTGCTCACTGGCCCAAGCGCCAATTCGGCTGGTGTAAGGGCGAGTTGCAAAATATTCATCTG
>NZ_CAJLNI010000129.1 GCF_905207935.1 uncultured Haemophilus sp. | reverse complement strand
ACCCAAATTAACACGGGAATAATATAAACCAGTATAATATGTTCAAAACTCATTAATTTTTGACCGTACTTATGAAATTAGACATTGTTTATCAGACGGATGATTTTATCATTATTTATAAGCCTTGTGGGCTAAGTGTGCATAAAGATCAAAGCGAAATTGGTTTAACCACTTTGCTTGCTGAGCAGCTTGGCGTGCCACAAGTCTGGCTTGTTCATCGGTTAGATAAAGTGACATCTGGTTTACTCATCTTGGCATTGAATGCTGAAAGTGCGGCTGAATTTTTCCGACTTTTTTCCGAACATCATATCCAAAAGACTTATCTTGCACTCAGCAATCAGAAACCCAAAAAGAAACAAGGATTGCTTGTCGGGGATATGCAAAAGGCCAGAAACGGTGCCTGGAAACTTTGCCAATCGAAAGAAAATCCCGCAATTACGCGTTTTGAAAGTGTAAGTTGTGAGCCTAATTTACGATTATTTATCTTAAAGCCACAAACCGGTAAAACCCATCAATTGCGAGTAGCAATGAAAAGTTTAGGTAGCCCTATTTTAGGCGATGCGCTTTATGGTAAAAACACTGAAAAAATTGACCGCACTTATTTACATGCTGCAAGATTGCAATTTGAATTTAAAGGTCAAGCATTTGATGTGTTTACCCCTCCGAAAGAAGGAGAGTGGTGGCATCGTGAGAACGTTCAATCTCAGATTCAAAAATTTGGCTCAGCAAATGCTGAGCCAAAGAAATAATCAATAACGTTTATTTCGCTAATCCGATACCCGTATAGCCACGTTCACGCATGGTGGCTTCTTTTGATTTACGAATTAAGGTCTCAATTGTCATACCTTGTACGAGAATGGAGAATGCCACTACCGCATACGTCATACCTAAAATAAGATCGCGAACATCCATTTCTAATCCTTCAATATAAAATTGACCACTTGGAATAGAAAGCGCCATAGCGAGCGCTAATCCCCCTCGTAATGCGCCCCAAGTAAGTACTTTCATGGTGTAAGGATTGTATTTACGATAACGTTTCATGACTTGGAATGGTAACCAGACACTTGCATATCGACAGATTAAGCAAACCGGAATAGCAAGGAAAATTAAAATTAACCCTTGCCAAGACACATGAATCAATAAAATTGCTAAACCAATCAAAATGAAGAGTAATGAGTTGAGGAAGTGATCGATCATTTCCCAAAAGTGATCCAAATAACGTTGGCTTTGTTTAGAAAAACCAGTGTACCTAGTCCAGTTCCCGATTAAAATCCCTGCAACAACCATCGCTAATGCACCTGAGACGTGCAAGAGATTAGCAAGCATAAAGCCCGCGGTTGGTACGATTAAGGTTAAGAGAATTTCTAGCGAACCATCATCTGTAGCTGAAATCAAATAATGGGCGAATAGGCCTAAAACCAATCCAAATGCAATCCCACCTAAAGCTTCTTTAAAAAATAAATGGAGAATACCGCTTGCTGTCGGTTCATGACCGCCAAATGCGACAGCAAAAACCGTGGTGAAAATCACCAAGCCAATCCCATCATTAAAAAGTGATTCGCCTTCCACCTGCATGGATAAGCGTTTTGGGGCTTTTAAATTTTTGATAATGGCAAGTACGGCAATAGGGTCATCAGGCGATATAAGAGCACCAAATAAGATGCAGTAAATTAAATCAATATGCCAGCCGAAAAGTAAGGCTACGCCATAAAGTAGAAAACCAATAAAAAAGGTGGAGGCAAGCGTTGAGAACAGAGCGAAAGTGGTAATTTCCCATTTTTGATTGTTTAAGACTGGAAGTTTAATGCCCAAGGCACCGGCAAAGAGTAAAAAGCCTAAAATCCCGTTCAATAAGAAATCTTTAAAATCAATGCGTTCGATGACGCGCGTTGCAATGTCATCCAAATTAAACCAGCCGAAATATCCCAATAACACTAGGAAAAGCGAGCCAGCCATGGAGGTGGCAGTGATGGCAATGGTATATTGGATATTATCGTTCAGTTTGCGCGTGATAAAACTGATAAGAATGGCTATTGTGGTGAGAAAACACAAGTAAGTATAAATATTCATAAAATGATCCGAGTAAAGTAATAAAAGCGCCGCCAGTATAAGCGACTTAGTTTTATTTATAAAGTGCGTTTTTAGGAAAAATTTTAATGAGAAAGAAGGAGAAAAATTCATTTTATTAAAACTGAAGAGTAATCATATTAATAGGCATCACTTCTTCTGTTACAAGAGGAAAAGTGCGGTTAAGATTTCAATTATTTTGTATAATAGACCCAATTTTTCACATTAGGAACAAAAATGAAATTTATCTCTTTTAATATTAATGGTTTACGTGCTCGCCCTCATCAACTTGAAGCAATTATTGAAAAATACCAACCGGATGTGATTGGTTTACAAGAAATTAAAGTCGCGGATGAAGATTTTCCTTATGCAATTACCGACAATCTGGGGTATCACGTTTTTCACCATGGGCAAAAAGGGCATTACGGTGTAGCACTGTTAACCAAACAAGAACCAAAAGCGGTACATCGTGGTTTTCCAACCGATAATGAAGATGCGCAAAAACGCATTATTATGGCAGATTTAGAAACCCCGTTTGGTTTGTTAACAGTAATTAATGGCTATTTCCCGCAAGGGGAAAGCCGTGCTCATGAAACGAAGTTTCCGGCAAAAGAAAAATTTTATGCGGATCTTCAACGTTATTTAGAACAAGATCACGATAAAACCAATCCGATTTTAATTATGGGTGATATGAATATCAGTCCAAGTGATTTGGATATTGGTATCGGCGATGAAAACCGCAAACGTTGGTTGCGTACCGGTAAATGTTCATTCTTACCCGAAGAGCGTGAATGGTATCAACGCTTATACGATTATGGATTGGAAGATACGTTCCGCAAATTAAATCCAACAGTCAATGACAAGTTCTCGTGGTTTGATTATCGCTCAAAAGGTTTCGATGATAATCGTGGATTACGTATCGATCATATTCTAGTGAATCGTCAATTAGCAGAGCGTTGCGTTGATGTCGGTATTGCATTAGATATTCGTGCAATGGAAAAACCGTCAGATCACGCACCAATCTGGGCAGAGTTTAAATAGGAAAGCAACATGGATATGGCAAATTGGCAGAATTACCGTTCACAAGTGAATGGTATGCCTGCCGTGTTTACCGCAAATATTGAAGATTTAGATGTTTATCATGGTAAGCATCTTAGTAAAGTTGTGCAATTTACCGTGCCTTATCAGGGAGATGAGGATGGTTTGCCGAATGAAGACGAATATGAAAAATTGATTAATCGTCTTTTTAAAATCCTTGCACAATTGACCGCACTTCCGAATGTTTTCTTTGCTGGGCACTTTATTTGCAACCATCAGGCAAAAATGCATTTTTATTGTGAACACGATGCTTTGCTTAAAGAAACCCTTCAACAGCTTGATTTTGTCTCAGAAATCAATGTGCAGGATGATCCCAATTGGGATACCTATTTCGATTTCTTATTGGCTTCTCCATTGGAAATGAAATTAAATGCGACGGAAGAGATTTTGAGTATGCTGAACAGCAAAGGGCGTAATTTAAGTGATACTTATTTGATTGAGCATACTTTCCATTTTGATGAAGAAGAAAAAATGTTTCCCTTTATGGATGAACTAACGCTTGGAAAAGTGTCTTTTAGTACGCTGAAATATTCAAGCCAAGCGATTCAAACAGAAGAAGATGAACAGCCTTATTTCATGGTGAAATTGGAGCAAGAGCTTTCATTAGACAGTAATGAGATCTTCGAGTGGGTAGAGCGCTTTGAAAAACTCGCTATGGAGTTTTCAGGCGACTATATTGGCTGGGAATGCGATAATTTAATGGATGATCGTTCAGCATTAAATTAGCCTGATAATTCATTAAATCAGTATAGATTAGATAAAAATAAAGCCCATCAACACGATGGGCTTAAATTCTTTTGGCTACAAATTTAGGATTCGTAAAAGGAGACAAACGAAAGCTAAACCAAAAGAGAAATTTGGCTCCTCCTGCGGGACTCGAACCTGCGACATATGGATTAACAGTCCACCGTTCTACCGACTGAACTAAGGAGGAATAAATTTGGTATCACAAAGAATAGGCGCGCATTTTAATGAGCGACCTGTCGCTTGTCAATACTTAAAATGAAAAAAATTATAAAAAAATTTGCCGTTTTTGCTATCCACAAAGCCTGTGGATAACTTTGTGGATTGTTTTTGTTTAAAATGGTCAACCACTGGTGCAGACTGGCTTTGTCTCAAATTGCTCATCTATTAGCCATTCGTTGATATTTGTTTAAATATCAATACGTTACATAAAGTCCAGCAAAAAAAATAAAATATTTTTCAATTTTGAAGTGTTTAAGACTTGACACACCTAAGTGTGTGTAAAACTTGGATTTTTATCGCTCAATTTGGAGTGATAAATGTGCTAAAATAGTCACACTTCTAAAACAGTTAAAAAATTGACCGCACTTATGGCAGAGAAAATTAATACTAAGCCTTTTATCCTTCATTCCGATTT
>NZ_CAJLNI010000128.1 GCF_905207935.1 uncultured Haemophilus sp. | reverse complement strand
AATAATGCCGCTAACAAATCTGGATTCACTTGACCTGAAACCGCCCATTCACCATTTTTGTCGTAAGCTTTACCTTGATGCTTTTCGATCCATTGGTCGAGCAAGGTATTACCCGTTCCCGTATCAAAGCCAATAACAGGCTGTTCGGGTATCAATAACGACACATTGCTAATACCGCCAATATTCAGCACCACTGTTGTCCAATGAGGATCAAAAAATACCGCTTGATGAAAAGCGGGTACTAAAGGCGCCCCTTGTCCACCAAACGCCATATCTTTACGGCGCAAATCACCAACGACCGTAATGCCTGTTTTTGCGGCTAATAAATTCATATCACCGATTTGCATGGTAAACGGAAATTGACCTTTTGGGGAATGCCACACTGTTTGACCATGGCAGCCGATTGCTTCGATCTGCTCAGTTTTTAACTGATGTTTACGTAAAAAGGCATTTACGCAATCGGCATAAAGCAAGCCAAATTGATGATCGAGTTCACCCAATGCTTGTAACGACGTTTCACCCGATTGAATAAGTGCGGTCACTTTTTCGCGTAAATTTGCCGGCATCGGCGTAAAATCTGCTGCAATTAATTTGGTTTGATTCGAATGGATGTCTGTAAGGGCAATATCTACCCCATCAAGGCTGGTGCCAGACATAATGCCAAGATAATAAGTCATAGTGTTCAATTCATGAGTTTTTCAGAATTATAGCGGATTTCAAAAAAATAAAAAAAGAGAGAACATTATAGTTCTCTCTTTTCATCATGGATGATTCTTATAAGTCATCAATGACTAAATAGATTTTTGCTACTGGACCATGTACGCCAATCACTTTAATCAATTCAATATCTGCGGTTGAACTTGGACCTGAGATAATATTGATACAAGATGGCATACGCTCGCCTTGTTGTGTTTTATCATGTAATACCTTCGCCACTTGTGCAACACGTGGAAGTACTTGGCTTTTACGTACAACAACAATCGATTTTTCAGGTAATAAACTCACTGAACGTCCACGATCTGCGCTAGAGAATAAGACGATTCCGCCAGTTTCCGCCAAACCATATTCTGCATAAACGACACCAAGATTGGCTTTTTCAGAAAAACTAATGTTATCTTGCGCCGTTTCTGGTGACCATGTATGGCAAGCATATTTCGCTTCAAGTGCCGCAGGAATACCAAGTGCGGTCAATCTTTCATCGTAATTAAGCACAACATCACCGCCACCATATTTTTCACAAAGAGCAAGTAAGGTTTGCACTGCATCAGACTCTTTACACACATTTACGTCCACCATCATGGTTTTAGCAGAATTGCTAAATTCATTCGCTAAATCAACCGCACTTAAATGGGTTAAACGCTCAGTTGGGTACGTATTGACAGGTGCTTCCATCGGTTCAGGTACGATAGCACGGGCTTTACCCATTTTCGACGCTAATTTATTAAGAAAATTTTCGCGATTTTGTAAATCCATGCTTATTGCCCTCTCTCTCTGTTATTAAACCATTGACGGAAGCTTTCGCCATCTGCTTGTGGTAAATCTCGTGCTTTTGTCCATTCACCCAATGCACCAAATGTAATTGGTGCTTTCCCATTTTTGATCAGCTTACCCGCTAATTTCGCACCAATATTCACACCTGTTTTCCATAGTGTTGGGTTGGCATTGGCTGTGGTGAAACCAAAAATAGATAAACGTTCCATCGCGGGAGTTTTACCTAACTCTACCATTTTCTCACGGTGTTTTAAGATTAACTGCGCTAATGGAATACGCACCGGGCAGACAGAGTTACACGCGTTACATAATGAACAAGCATACGGCAATTCTTTAAACTCATCGTAGCCACCCAATAATGGAGAAATCACTGCACCAATTGGACCGGGATAAATAGAACCATAACCATGACCACCGATTTGACGATATGCCGGACAGGTATTCAAACAAGCACCGCAACGGATACAACGTAAAACTTCTTGGAATTCAGACGCTAAAATATCTGAACGACCATTATCCACGATAACCAAATGGAATTCTTCAGGACCGTCTGTTTCACCGGCAAGACGAGGACCAGTTAACCAAGTATTATAACCAGTTAATTTAGCTCCTACCGCACTACGAGCAAGCATCGTAATTAACACATCAACTTCTTGGAAAGTTGGTGCTAAACGCTCCATTCCCATCACTGCAATATGCGTTTTCGGCAAGGTCGTCGCTAAACGTAAGTTACCTTCGTTTGTCACCAAACAAACTGAGCCGGTTTCCGCTACTGCAAAGTTACAACCACTGATACCAATATCTGCTTCTAAGAAATCTTGACGAATTTTTTCACGTACGAAACGCGTCATATCTTCAGGCGTTTCCTCGCCTTCATAGCCGAGTTTTTCAGACAAATCTTTGCGGATTTGGTGACGATCTTTGTGGATTGCAGGCACAACGATATGGGATGGTTTATCACCTGAAATTTGTAATAGATATTCACCCAAATCGGTTTCGATCACTTGCATGCCCTCTTTTTCAAGCACTTCGTTTAAACCGATTTCTTCTGTTACCATGGATTTAGATTTTACGATTTTCTTCGCATTTTTCTCTAATGCTACTTTGCGAATATAAGCACTCGCTTCTTCAGCAGTTTCAGCAAAATACACTTTACCGCCATTTTCAATCACTTTTTCGCTCAATTGATACAAATACGCGTCTAAATTAGCTAAAACATGGTTACGAATCTGTTTAGATAAATCACGCCATTCTTCCCAATGACCTAATTCGTCCACCATTTTTTGACGGTTAGCACCAATAGTTTCTTGGGCTTTCACTACCGCTTTACGCATGATAGTGTTATGCACTTCATGATCTACACGCGCTTTAAAAGGAAGATTACTGGTTTTCAATGACATCTTATTTCTCCCCTTGCATTAATACTTCCGCAATGTGCATCACTTTGATCTTGCTGCCTTCGCGTTGTAAACGACCACCAATATTTAATAAACAACTTACATCTGCACCGATTAAATATTGCGGTTCAACCTCTTCAATATGCTCAGCTTTTTCTTTCACCATTTCGCCAGAAATCTCTGCCATTTTCACAGAGAAAGTTCCACCAAAGCCACAGCAAGTTTGTTGGTTATGAATAGGAAGAAGCTCCAACCCTTTTACACCTTTTAAGAGTGCGATTGGTTCATCAACAATGCCTAATTTACGAGTAAGGCTGCAAGAAGGGTGATAAACCGCTTTACCCGGCAAATAGGCACCTATATCTGTTACACCTAGTTTATTGACGATGAAATCTGTTAAATCACAGAAACGTGCAACGACCTTTTTCGCACGCTCAGCCCAATCTAACTCACCAACTTTGGTGAAATACTCAGGATAGTTTTTGATAGCATAAACACAGGAACCTGCAGGGGCAACGATTGGATAATCATTCACCTCAAAGGTTTCGACTAAGTTTTTCATGCCTGGTATGGCTTGTTTCGTGTAACCGCTGTTTAATGCCGGCTGTCCACAACAGCCCTGTTTTTCAAGAAAGATAACATTGCAACCGAGCTTTTCTAGTAGTAATACAGTGTTTTTCGCCACACCGCTCTTTACTACGTCAGCAATACAAGTAACGTAGAAATTTACGTTCATAAATAATTACTCCAACAGTAATAGAAATAGAAAATAAAAGTAAAATTTTCGACAAAAGTTAAGCAACCGCCCACAAAGTACGGTTGCTTTTGGCATCTGTTTTAGAGTGTATAGAATAGCGGAATTAAGAAACTTGCGCAAAGGGCAGCAATAATACCGTAAACTACCATTGGCACAATCGTTGTCTTAATAATTGTTCCTTCTTTGTTTTGGATATTCAATACAGAAGAAACCGCTACAATATTATTAATACATACCATATTACCCATCGCACCACCTACTGATTGTAAGGCGAGGATTAAGGTCACAGATAACCCCGTGGTTTCAGCTGTGGATAACTGTACGCTACCAAATGTTAAGTTAGATACAGTATTTGACCCTGAGAAGAATGCACCTACCGCGCCTAAGAAGGAAGAGAAGATTGTCCAGTCACTACCAGTCACCTCTGCAAAGGTACGACCTATGATTTTCACCATAGAATGCTCACCACCCACTAACATTAAGTTTACCATTACTAAAGCCCCCATTAAGGCGATAAATGGATTTTTTACTTGGCTTAAGCTTGCACTAAAAATGCCTTTTGTTCTGCTGAAGTTCACTCCGAAAAGTGGTAATGAAATTAATACAGTAATTACAAATGGAATTAACGCAGGCACATAAAGTAGTTTGTAGCTTTCACTCACTTCTGAACCGAAGATGTTTTTCAAACTAAAAATTAAACCTTTGCTGACTTCAAATGTGCCTAATGAACCTAATGTGGTAGAGAGCCACACATCTTTGTTATTCATTAAGCCTTTTAAGCCAAATTCCGGAATACGTGTAATGATTAAGAATAAAATTAATAAACCAGTTGGTAATAACGCTTTAGCAACTTGGCTCGCACTTACGGCATTATTATCTAAATTATTTTCTACTTTCGCTAAACCAATACCTTTATTTGCCACAAATACAGAAATAAAGAGACCAATTGCACCACCGACTAATGATGGGAATTCATAGTTAAATTGTGCAATTAAGAAGTAAGGAATCACGCAAGAGAATACGCTGATATAAATGAAAAC
>NZ_CAJLNI010000127.1 GCF_905207935.1 uncultured Haemophilus sp. | reverse complement strand
TAACTATGTCAAATTTGTGGTACCTGTAATTATTTTGGTAATTTTTATCAGTAATATTTAATAAAAAACCGAGCTATTTAGCTCGGTTTCTTTTTACCTATACCCTATTTTGCTTCAGCTTGGGTCTTTTTCTCTTCAAGTTCTTCCCATCGCATAAATGCAGTTTCAAGTTCTGCTTCCGTATCCGCTAATTCTTTTAGCTTTGCATCCGTTACATCATGGGCTTGTTGGAAAAAGTGAGGGTCACCAATTTCAGCTTGAAGTGCGGTAATTTTCTCTTCTAATTCTTCCAATAGCTGTGGAAGTTGTTCTAACTCACGTTGTTCTTTGTAAGACAGTTTAACGGATTTTGGCTTTTGAGAAACAACGTCATTTTTAACCGCACTTTCCTGTGCTTTTGGTGTTTCTTTTTTGACTTTTTGAGCTTCTTGCTCTGCTTTCATGGCAAAGTAATTGGCTTGTTGTCCTTTTGCATCAAAGAAACCGCCCACGTATTTATTCAATACGCCGTCGCCTTCAAAGAAATAACACTCTGTCGCGACGTTATCAATAAACTGACGATCATGGCTGACAATCAATAAGGTGCCTTGATAATCCGTGAGGATTTCTTCCAATAATTCTAAGGTTTCTACATCCAAGTCATTGGTTGGTTCATCGAGAATCAGTAGATTATTCGGTTTCAGTAATAATTTAGCCAATAACAAGCGATTACGTTCACCACCAGAAAGGGCTTTGACAGGTGTCATGGCGCGTTTTGGTGGAAATAAGAAATCCTGCAAATAGCCCAACACATGACGTTTTACACCATTAACCTCAATATCCTGCTTTCCATCAGCAACGTTATCCATTACCGTTTTTTCTGGATCAAGATCAGCACGATATTGGTCAAAATAAGCGATATCTAATTTTGTACCGCAATGAATGCGACCACTCGTTGGCTTAATTTCACCTAATAAAAGTTTAATAAAGGTGGTTTTTCCGCAGCCATTTGGGCCAACCAATGCAATTTTATCGCCACGTAAAATGGTCGTGCTGAAATCTTTGAGAAGTTGCTTGCCTTCAATTTCATAGCTCACATCTTCCATTTCAAACACGATTTTGCCTGAACGACTCGAGTTATCTAATTGTAACTTGGCCGTACCCATCACCTCACGACGTTGGCGACGTTCTTCACGCATCGCTTTTAAAGCTCGCACACGGCCTTCATTACGCGTACGACGCGCTTTAATACCCTGACGAATCCAAACCTCTTCTTGTGCTAAACGCTTATCGAAAAGCTCGTTCTGTAACGCTTCGACACGTAAGTTTTCTTCTTTCGTGGTGAGGTATAAATCATAATCACCAGGATAAGACACTAATTTACCGCGGTCTAAATCCACAATACGAGTTGCCATTTTGCGGATAAAAGAACGGTCATGAGAAATAAACACAATGCTTCCGGTAAATTCTAATAAGAAGTTTTCTAACCATTCAATTGCATCCACATCCAAGTGGTTAGTCGGTTCATCTAATAACAAGACATCAGGATTACACACCAACGCACGAGCAAGAGCGGCTTTACGCAACCAACCACCCGATAAATCCGCTAATTTAGTATCGGGATTTAACTCGAGCTTTTGCAGGACTTCATTGATTTTATTTTCAAACTGCCAACCGTTGGCATGCTCTAATTTAGCCTGCACTTGTGCCAGTTGATTAAGAATTTGGTCACTATAATTTTGTGTCAACTCTTGTGAAATATGGTGATATTCCTTTAATAAATCCGCCAAATGCTCAATGCCTTCCGCCACATAATCAAACACGTTGCCTTCCGCATGACGTGGCGGATCCTGCTCTAAACGGGACACGACCAAGTCTTTTTCATACTGCACTTTGCCGTCATCCATGGTGACTTGCTGTGCAATAATTTTTAATAATGTTGATTTACCCGCACCGTTACGCCCTACCAAACACACTCGCTCATTCGGTTCAATATGCAGTTCAGCGTGATCAAGTAAGGGATGATCACTAAAAGAAAGATAAGCGTTAGTTAAACTAATTAATGCCACAAAATTGTCCTATAAATTCAAAATATCAATAAAAATAACCGAACTTTAAAGCTGGTGATAAACCTTTAAGGCATAGGCATCTGACATGCCCGCAATATAATCACAAATAATGCGTTTTTTGCCCTGTTCTGGTGCATTTCTCCAGCGATTAGCGGTATTCGTTGGCAATAAACGTTCTGGGTCAGACTCAAAAATCTGGAACATTTCCGTGAGAATGCGTTGTCCTTTATATTCAATACGTTGCGTTTCCACATGACGAATCACGTATTTCCACACAAATTTTTTGAACACATTTAATGCAGCAATCACATCTTTCGGTAGTTCTGCGTTATAACGTAACAAAGGCTCATCAAAATTGCCGGTGACTTTCCAACGCACATGGGTAATAAAGAAATTCACTAATGCACCAATGGCATTTTTACGTTCAAAATGATGATTGGAGAACAATCGTTGGCTGACTTGCTCTATATTTTTTGCCAGCCAATCCGAAGAAATCGTTTTAAGTTCATCTAAGGCTCCTTGCCATTGATGTTGATTTACTACACCGGTCACAATCGCATCTTCTAAATCATGTACGCCATAGGCAATATCGTCTGCCAACTCCATAATGCTACAATCTAACGATTTAAATTGTGTTTTTAAAAACTCGGCAGGATTTGACCGCACTTTTTGAAATGAACCAAATAAAGTGCGGTCATTTTCAGAAAGATTTTGCAACAGCCAATCAAACATTGTGACGTCATCACGGAATAACCCTTTTCCTGGTTTCCAATCACTAATTTTGACATAACGCGGATCAGCGCTTTCAGTATGCGGCAACTGGACATATTGAGGGGAAGATAAGTCTAAAATATTCGGATATTTCACCACGCCTAAAATAGCACGACGCGTTAAATTCATCCCAGCTGTTTCAGTATAAGGCTCCAGTTTAGTAATAATACGAAATGTCTGCGCATTGCCTTCAAAGCCACCGTGGTTACGCATCATATAATTAAGCGCCACTTCCCCACCATGACCAAATGGTGGATGGCCAATATCATGCGCAAAGCACAAACTTTCAATTAAATCATTGCTTGGTAATAAAGGCTTGAGTTGTTTCTGTAATTCACTTTTTTCGATATGAAGCTGGTCTGAAATAGCAACATAGCTTTCCGCAAATTTTAATTGGGAAACCAGACTGCTACCGATTTGTGCTACTTCAAGAGAATGAGTTAGGCGCGTACGATAAAAATCATTTTCGCCCACCGCGTGAATTTGTGTTTTTGCTTGTAAACAACGGAAAGCGGCGGAATGTAAAATCCGCCCGCGATCACGACGAAATGGCGGTCGGTGATCTTTTTCGCGAGGCGGATCAGGAAGGAAACGTTCAGTCCAAAAATCAGCTAATTGGGTTCTCATAAAAATAGACGAATAACATGGAATACTAAGGGCGCTAAAATTGAGCTCATAATACCGCAAAGTACCAAAGAAATCGAACTATAACTACCGGCTTTCGGATCGGCTTCCATACAGCTTACCGTGCCTAATGCGTGAGAAACGGCTCCAACAGATAAACCCACCGCTTCTTGTTGTTTAATACCGAGTTTTTTCAAGATGAGATAACCAAAAACCGAACCTTGCAAACCTGCAACAATCACACCTACAGCTGTAACAGCTGGAATACCGCCTAAATGTGAAGACACTTCCATCGCAATTGGCGTGGTAATTGATTTTGGTAATACGGTCGCCACCATTTCAGGGCTCGCCCCTAAAATAATCGCAAAAATGGCACCGGTAAACATGGAAAACAGAGAAGCTAATGTCACCACAGAAAGAATAATTTTCCACTGTTTCGCAATTTGACGAAGTTGTTCATACAACGGTAACGCCAGAGCAACAATACTCACCCCTAATAAATTATTAATCGGCGCATTGCCCGCCATATAATCATCATAAGGAATATCGCCCACCACTAAAATCAGCACAAGGATTGATACTGTGAGCACAAAAGTATTGAAAATCATGGATTTCCAACGTTTACTGATTTGTAATGCGAGCCAAAATCCGAAAATCGTTAAAATGGTATAAAGATAAATTGCATACTGCATAATAAAACCTTAGTCAGCTTGAAGATTGCGTCTTTCTAATACTTTTTTACGCTTATGGGTAAAGGATTGTTTATAAAATAAATAGTTTCCTATAAATGCAATAACCAAAAGTGTCAGAATGGTACTGAGAATGTTTGGAATAAGTAAAACTTTCCACTGGGCCACGAGTAAATCATAATATTTGATAATACCTACGCTCACTGGTACAAAAAGGACCGCCATGTAACGAATCAACAAGCTAGAACCGAAATAAATCCACTCCAAGCGAATTACATGAGTCGTTAAACCTAAAAAAAGTAATAATAAACCCCAAATGCTGCCTGGAATCCCCACGGGGATATAGTGAGAAATCAAATTGCCGAGTAGTAACATAATGTATAAAATGATGAGCGAACGAGCGAGTTGAACGCCTTTTTGGAGTAACATATTTCCTCTATCAACTTTTTTAATAACAATTAAAATTTATTTTACGCTTTTTTGTTAAAATTACCCATTCATTTTAGCTAAATTTTGCGATGTAGATCAAAGAAATTCCAAATGATTAAAAAACTCTTCTTATTTTT
>NZ_CAJLNI010000126.1 GCF_905207935.1 uncultured Haemophilus sp. | reverse complement strand
CCCACTCTTGATAATTCACCGAATTCTTCATCTAAAATTTTTCCGAAACTGAATAATTCAGCATAATCTATTGTTCCTGCAAAAAAACCTTCATTTGATAACAACCTTCTTGATAAGGAAACTCTATTTTCAATTAAGCTATTCCAACTAGAATGCTTATATCCATTTTTATAAATAATTTCAGATGCTGAAGTGTTATACGGAGGATCAATATAAATACATTTCACCTGTTCTTTATATCTTTCCTGCAATAAATTCAGTGCTTGGAAATTATCAGAATGAATGAGCAATCCGTTAGTTTTATCGTCTAAATGTTCTATTTCTCTCAATACATCAGCTTGGAATGTCGGTTCAAATAAAGACGTATCCACCACCAAGTGCGGATAAGTTTTGCAAAGTTCTGCCGCATTGAGACCGCTTGTATTCACGTTAAATAGCGCTTGCCATTGCGTGATTTGTTTTGGATTATCTAATGCAGCCTGTATTTGAGCTTCGTTTAAATGATCGAGCGTAATCAGATAATGACAACCTGCGACAAATTTCTTTTTCAGCCATAATTTCTTTTGAAAATCTTCTAATTGGGCTAAAAAGGCGATAATTTCTTTGGCAACGGTTTTTAAGGTTTTGATGGTTTGCAGGCTTTGTTCAATATGTGAAAAATCAGTGCTGTCTTGAATATTGTCCAAGTTCATCACTTCATTTTTGATATAAAAATCCAACTCTTGATTTAAAAATTTACCAAGGTTTTTGTGAATAAAATAATCGGCGGTGTTTTTAGCGGTGTAGTCGGTGAGATATTTTTCAAGCAGCGTACGATTTTTATTTTTCTCCGTTGGCATTGGATCAAAAATACCTTGAAATTCATCAGAAATTGCAAAGTTTTGGATTTTTCCCACCGCTTGTGTAATGTAATCCGATTGTTTTTCTTTTTTATTTACCGCTTTGTATTCAAAACGAATCGTAAGCAAATCGCCATTTTCTTCGATAGGAAGAATATCGGTTTGAATTTCATCGCCGTTTTCGTCCGTTTCTGTTTTAATTTGTGGTTCAATTAAGGCGAACACTCGAGCTTGATCATTGTCTTTACGGTTATCTTTTGCGGTATCGGCTTCCACTAGACGGAATTGTACTTTTTTGCCGTTTTCTAATGTGAACGCATAATTACTGAAACTTTCGCCTGATTTGGTGTAATACTGGTCTTTATTTGCCCAGTGCAACATCACTTCTTCACCGGCATAGGGAATGGCATAAGTGTCGCCTTTATAGCGGCGTTGGCTGATAAAATCGCCTTGGTCGTAATAGCGTGAGAAGAAAGTATAGAGATGATTGTAAACGTTGTTTGCTTGTTCAAAATTGCCATTAAATGCGGCATTAATTTTGTTTGGTAGCGTTTTTTGTAGGAATTCGTTGATTTGCGTTTGGCGTGAATTAAGAATGCGATAAATACCGAAATCTAAATCAGGTTGATTTATTTGAAAAATTTCTTGTAATTTAGCGATAAGTTGAGCAAGCTGTGGTGTCATTGTAAGGTTCCTTTGAAAAGAAATATCGAACAAATTTTACTAAATTTAACACGGCTTATAAATACAAAAATCATTTTAGTTCTTTTAATTTAATCAACTATTTCTATATCCATGTCTATCCATAAATAAAAAATCCTTGTGGCTAATAAAACGCACAAGGATTATTGTTAAATTTAGTTAAGCATTCTCTTTGAAATTGCAACAGAATATCAAATTTTTTGACCGCTCTTTTTATTTACACTAATTAAGCTAATCTCGCTTTTGCTTCTGCAATCGCTTCTGCTACACGAAGTGGTGAAACCCCACCTTTCGCACAACGTTTATCTAAACAAGATTGTAGTGAAAGAATGTCATATACATCATCCCCTACCACATCACTGAATTGACGGAATTCAGGAATGGTTAAGTCTTCCAAGGCTTTGCCTTTTTCAATGGCATAAACCACGGTTTCACCGACAATATGGTGAGAATCACGGAATGGTACACCTTTTGCTACAAGATAATCTGCTAGCTCTGTTGCATTTGAGTAGCCTTTTAAAGCAGCTTCACGAGTACGATCGGTATTCACTTTTAATTCATCTAATACAAAAGTCGCCATATCTACGCAATCTTGCCAGGTATCTAACGCATCAAAGATCCCTTCTTTGTCTTCTTGCATATCTTTGTTATACGCTAACGGTAAACCTTTTAAGGTCATCAACATACCTGTTAATGCGCCCATGACACGCCCCGCTTTACCACGAATCAATTCACAAGCATCCGGATTTTTCTTTTGTGGCATTAAAGAGGAACCTGAAGTCACACGATCGGATAATTCCACAAAATTCGCTTCACCACTGTTAAAAATGATCATATCTTCTGCGAAACGAGAAAGGTGCGCCATACTTAAAGATGCCGTTGAAAGTAATTCCACAATATGGTCACGATCAGACACACTATCCAAACTATTACGCGTCGCAAAAGCAAAACCTAAATCTGAGGCTAATTGTTCACGATCGACTGCATAGGCAGTTCCCGCAAGTGCGCCACTGCCTAATGGACAGCTATTCATGCGTTTATAAGCATCAGCGAGACGTGAATAATCACGCTCAAACATTTCCACATAAGCCATACACCAATGGGCAAAAGTGATTGGTTGTGCTCGTTGTAAATGGGTATAACCCGGCATCACCGCATCTTGCGTATTTTCAGCAGTTTGTACCAAGTGGCGTTGAAGATTACGAACAGACTCTTGTAACTCGATTACACGCTGTTTGCACCACATTTTGATATCGAGTGCAACTTGGTCATTACGGCTACGACCCGTGTGTAATTTTTTACCTAAATTACCCACTTTATCAATAAGCTTACTTTCCACCCAGCTATGAATATCTTCTGCATCATCTTGTAAAATCGCTTGTGGATTTGACCGCACTTCGATTAATAATTCATTTAAGGAAACCTCCAGCTGTTGTTGCTCTTCAGCACTTAATACACCAACATTCACTAAAGCTTTAGACCAACCAATTGAGCCTTCAATATCTTGCTCTGCCAAGCGATAATCAAAACGCAGGCTATCATTAAAATCTTTAAAACGTTTATCTGTCGCTTGTGTAAAACGACCACCCCAGAGAGCCATAAGTTATCCTTATCTCGATTATAAAAAATGATTAATTATTCAATTATTACGCATAATTAATCAATATGCAATAATAATCTCTATATCGTCCGCTATTTTACCCTGTTTTTTCTAACAAAAACTAGACAGTATTAAATTTTAGTGGTAATTTACGCACCATTCTTAAGGGCATTGCCCACCATTCAAACATTTCAGTATTATCAACTCTTATTCGTTCCAACATTATTAATTATGCATCTTACAGAACTTAAAAACACGCCTGTTTCTGATCTTGTGAAACTTGGCGAAGAACAAATGGGTTTGGAAAATCTTGCCCGTTTACGTAAACAAGATATTGTTTTTGCTATTTTGAAACAACACGCAAAGAGCGGTGAAGATATTTTTGGCGGCGGCGTGTTGGAGATTTTACCCGATGGTTTCGGTTTCTTACGCTCCGCAGACAGTTCCTACCTTGCTGGTCCTGATGACATCTACGTTTCTCCAAGTCAAATTCGTCGCTTCAATCTTCAAACTGGTGATAAAATCGAAGGTAAAATCCGTCCACCAAAAGAAGGCGAACGCTATTTTGCACTTTTAAAAGTCGACCAAGTCAACGATGACAAACCTGAAGTCTCTCGTAGCAAAATCCTTTTCGAAAACTTAACCCCATTACACGCAAATTCTCGTTTAAGAATGGAACGTGGTAATGGTTCAACCGAAGATTTAACCGCGCGTATTTTGGATTTAGCCTCTCCGATTGGTAAAGGTCAGCGTGGTCTTATTGTGGCTCCACCAAAAGCCGGTAAAACCATGTTGCTACAAAATATTGCACAAAGCATCACACACAACTACCCTGAATGTGAACTTATCGTACTTTTAATCGACGAGCGTCCAGAAGAGGTAACAGAAATGCAACGTTCAGTAAAAGGTGAAGTGATTGCTTCAACCTTTGATGAACCTGCCGCTCGTCACGTTCAAGTGGCTGAAATGGTTATCGAGAAAGCAAAACGTTCTGTTGAGCACAAAAAAGACGTGGTGATTTTACTCGACTCTATTACGCGTTTGGCACGTGCTTACAATACCGTTACACCAGCGTCTGGTAAAATTCTTTCTGGTGGTGTGGATGCAAATGCATTGCATAGACCAAAACGTTTCTTTGGTGCTGCACGTAACGTAGAAGAAGGCGGGAGTTTAACCATTATTGCAACCGCACTTGTAGATACCGGTTCAAAAATGGATGAGGTTATCTTTGAAGAATTTAAAGGTACCGGTAACATGGAATTACATCTTTCTCGCAAAATCGCTGAAAAACGTGTGTTCCCAGCAATCGACTTCAACCGTTCAGGTACGCGTAAAGAAGACTTACTTACCACACCAGATGAATTACAAAAAATGTGGATTCTTCGCAAAATCCTTAACCCAATGGGTGAAGTGGAAGCGATGGAATTCCTCATCGACAAACTTATGGTGGCGAAAACCAACGATGAGTTTTTTGAAATTATGAAGCGGTCTTAATGTTGACCGCACTTAAAAACAAAAAAGGCTTGGAAAACCAAGCCTTTTTTATTTTGCGAATTATTCGCCCAAACGCTCTTTAATACGAGCAGATTTACCTGAACGTTCACGTA
>NZ_CAJLNI010000125.1 GCF_905207935.1 uncultured Haemophilus sp. | reverse complement strand
ATAAAGTCAATAAGAAGAAAACTGCAGTACCGTAATTTAATTTTTTACGATTCACGCTTTCACCTTTCATTTTGAGGTATAAACCTTCTAAACCTTCACGTGCTCCTAAATAATGGCCAAAGAATGAGCTTGTAATCGCGAAGAAAGCCACTAATGGTGCAAAATAAGAAATGTATGGGTTATCAAATTTATTCGCGAGATAAGACAAGATACTAATATTTTGTGCTTTTGCTTCTAATAACTCTGCTGGTGTTAAGGTTAATACACAGCTAAATACAAAGAACATCACGAAGAACAGTAATACGGTTGAAGTTCCTTTTTCTGTACGGCCGATGTGATATTCCGTTGTATTAAAATCTTTATATTCACGTTGTTGAGAAAGCGTGAAAGAGGAAATTGCCGGAGAATGGTTAAAAGAGAAAACCAATACTGGGATGGTTAACCACAATGTCGTGATGAAGCCACCAGCAGTAGGAAGCTCATAAAGCATTGAAGCATTCCATTGCGGAATGAGATAAATTGATAACGCAAAGAGAATCAACACCAATGGATAAACGAGTAATTCGGTGATTTTCAACATCACTTTTTCACTGAACAACATGACTGAAATCAATATCGCAATTAATACAAAAGAAAGAATCACACGGTTTGGTGAAGCCATGCCTAATTGGTTGACGATAAAAGAATCGACAGTATTAGTGATCCCGTTTCCATAAATCAATAAAATTGGGAAGATCGCAAAGAAATATAATAATGTAATTAATTTCCCTGCGGTCGGGCCGAAATGTTCTTCAACTACTTCGGTAATATCACTGCCTGGCTTAGAAGAAGACAAGACGAAATAAGCCAAGCCACGATGTGCAAAATATGTCATCGGTCCGACTAAAATCGCCATCACAACCAAAGGCCAAAAACCGCCCATCCCTGCATTGATTGGTAAAAATAATACCCCTGCGCCCACCGCAGTTCCAAATAAGTTTAATACCCAAGCTGTATCAAATTTATTCCATTTTTTATTAGTTGTAGTGTCCATACATTACCCTCTAAAGTTAAATTATAAAATCTTTATTCAATGAATATTCATTCATTAAATTAATGGTGGCATTATGATAAGGTTATAGGCTGATTGCAAAGTGAAAAATAATAAAGTGTGATCTTGTTAACAATTTTATGTAACTTTTTTACATAAATATTTATCTAGATCAAAAAAGTGCGGTGAGAAATTTGAATAAATTTTAAAAGAGGAAAATAACAGAATGGTCGTTAAATTCTGAAAAGCAAAAAGCCGCTAAATTGCTTTAGCGGCTTCTTAGAATTTGGCTCCTCCTGCGGGACTCGAACCTGCGACATATGGATTAACAGTCCACCGTTCTACCGACTGAACTAAGGAGGAAATGGTGCCTCGAGGCGGAATCGAACCACCGACACGGGGATTTTCAATCCCCTGCTCTACCGACTGAGCTATCGAGGCGTTATCGTTATTGGCTACTGCCTGACAACGGAGCGTATTAAACTATTTTTTCGGGTATCGGTCAACAATTAAATTCAAAAAAAGTAAAAAAGTTGGTGTGTTTGAGTGGTTAATAACCAAAACGACTATAAAAAGAACGTATTTTGTAAAACTCAATCAAAAATAACCGCACTTTCTCAAAAAATAATGCCCGAAAATTCTTTCGGGCATTGTATTTCATCGTAGAAATTATCGTCTTACGCGGAATTTCTTCTGCGCCGCATCCACTTTCAACAAGTAGTTTCTTGCTTGTGAGGATGGGTGTGCAGTCGTTAAGATACGATACACTTGTTCTGGATACATCTGGTTGATCTTATAGATCGCCTCATCTTTATCCTCATCGAATACGCGTAATACTGCACCTGCACCACTGTTGTAGGCAGAAATCATTGCAAAACGTTTAGAGGTAGGGTTTGTAATACCATCTAAATATTGATTTTGTAGAATCCATAAGTAAGAGACACCCGCATCAATGTTATTTGCTGGATCATAAAGGTAACGTGCAGATGGTTGTCCACCTTTACCTTTCATCGCAAACACATCGCGACCTGCAGTGCTTGGTACCACTTGCATTAAGCCGATTGCATTCGCATAACTGATCGCATACGGGTTGAAGCTAGATTCTGTTTGCATAATACCTAAAATCAAGCTTTCATCAATGCCATAGCGTTCTGCGGCTTTACGGACTAATGGAATATATTTTTGTGCACGCACTTCAACGTGGTTTGCAATCATTGAGATCACCACAAATTGTACAGTGTTACCATTTTGTAAGCGGCGAGTTTGTAATTTATTTTGGATTAAATAAGTCGCAAAGTTACTTGCAATCACTTGGTTAGCAATTTGCTGACCATTGTTATCCACAACCTGACCTAATAAAAAAGGACGTGTACTGATCGGCACATCGCCAGAAGCGAATAAGTCGATGCCTTTCGCATCCGAGCCCATCAATAAAGTATGGACAATCGCATTATGTAAGCGATTAAGATCTTGTTGAGTTTCAACAATAATCGTACCTTCATCAAAGCTTACGTGACTACGCGTATAAAAAGAATCAGTATATTTCACATAGTCTTTACGGCTCGCCACTAAAAGCTCATTTACCCCCCAAATACGATCGATATTATGGGAAAATTGACCTGTTAAAATATCTAAACCTTGCGTGTCTTTCGAAAACACTTCGTCATAATTAATGCCACGTCGATGGGTTGGCGAGTCACTACAAGCATATAAAAGCGGAAGTAGCGCCAATAATAAATACTTTTTCATAATCTTTTGTTATTTAGCTGGGGGAACGTAACCTTCAATATGCACATCTTTGCCTTCAAATAAGAAATTCACCATTTCTTCTTCTAATAATTTACGATGTTCGGCATTCATCATATTGAGTTTTTTCTCGTTCACTAACATGGTTTGCTTTTTGATCCATTCACCCCATGCTTGTTTACTAATTGAATTAAAAATACGTTTACCTAATTCACCGGGATACAGTTGAAAATCCAACCCTTCTGCATCTTTTTTCAAATATTCGCAAAAAACGGTTCTAGCCATAATAATTCCTTACAAATTGCGTTAATAAATTTTTCACAGGCTGAGCTAACCCGATCTGTTCAGGTGACGTTGGATCATACCAATATTTGACCGCACTTAATAGACCAGATTGAGATTCTTTTCCTTTTTCTGACAATTTTTTCCAATCTGAACGATCGCCATCTTCAGATTTTCGATCGACTTCAACATAAATAGGATGAATATCTAAATGAAAATGACTAAACGTATGACGAAAAGTCACCCATTCTTGATACTCAGTAATCCCTTGTTCTTTCAGATAATTCAGCAATGTTTGTTTATCATCAAACTGAGGAAAACAATATAATCCACCCCATAAGCCTTTGCTTTCGCGCTGTTCCAGCCAAACTTTTCCTTGATGAGATAAAATCAAAAAATAGCTTTGTTTTTCCGGTAAGGATTTTTTGGGTTTCTTTCCTGGAAATGCCATCCACTTTTCGAGTTTATTGGCTAAACAATCATTACTTAGAGGACAAAGATCACATTTTGGTTTCGTTCGAGTACAAATAGCCGAACCAATATCCATCATCGCTTGATTAAATTCAGCGACTCTCGTTATTGGCGTAACCTGTTCGCTCAATTGCCATAATTGATTTTCGACTTTCTTCTCGCCAGGCCATCCCTCAACAGTAAAATAACGAGAAAGGACACGTTTTACATTACCGTCTAAAATCGGATAAGGTTGATTTTGCACAGAAGATAAAATTGCGCCAGCCGTAGATCGTCCCACGCCTGTTAATGCCCAAACTTGCTCAAATTTTGTTGGGAATTCACCTTGATATTCATCTCTAATGGTTTGAGCGGCTTGATGTAAATTTCTTGCACGTGCGTAATAACCGAGTCCCGTCCACAGATGTAACACTTCGTCTTGTGATGCATTAGCAAGTGCGGTCACATTAGGAAAGGTTTTGATAAATCGATCAAAATAAGGAATAACGGTAGAAACTTGAGTTTGTTGTAACATCACTTCGGAAAGCCAAACACCATAAAGGGTTTTATTTTGTTGCCAAGGCAAATTTTTACGCCCAAACTTTTCATACCATTGTAAAACAGAATGGGCAACAGGGGCATCAACAGAGGATTGGGCTAACATAACTTTCCTAAAGTGCGGTCAAAAATAAGCAAAAATTTTGCGATGATTCTATCACTAAAGCACACCTCTTGATCAATTTGATTTTTTCAGTATAATTCGCAGTCTATTTGGTGCCGGATTGTCGGCGATTATTAACTCACGCGGTGTAAGTGGAAAGCATTTATAGCGGCGTGGCTTCAATTTGAGGTTTTCTATGAAACAAGGTATTCATCCAGAATATAAAGAGATCACTGCAACTTGTTCTTGCGGTAACGTGATCAAAACTCGTTCAACTTTAGGCAAAGACATCAACCTTGATGTGTGCGGTAGCTGCCACCCATTCTACACTGGTAAACAACGTGTTGTTGATACTGGTGGTCGTGTTGAACGCTTTAACAGCCGTTTCAAAATCCCAGGTACAAAATAATTTGAATCTGTGTGAAGAACCCTGCCTATGCGGGGTTTTTTATTATCTGAAATTTACTATTTTCCAAATTCAATCAATAAAAAAGTGCGGTCAAAATCGACCGCACTTTTTTCTATCATTTCTAAACACTCAATTAAAATGAATATTTAACTGTTGCGTAATAGGCACGACCAGGTTCGTTGTAAGTATGGGCATTGTAATTTGTACTGCTTGATGAACGATAAATGCGTTTATCAAATAGGTTACTTACACCAACACGAATGCTGATTGTATCTTTCCAATTATAACCTGCACTTAATCCCCAAACTGCA
>NZ_CAJLNI010000124.1 GCF_905207935.1 uncultured Haemophilus sp. | reverse complement strand
CGTTGTTGCGAAAATCATCAAATAATTGATGTATTAACTGTAACAAGTTAGATAAGAGGGCGTATCGAAAGATGCGCCTTTTTGTTTTTTATCAATGAATATCGTTTTTATGATAGAAAGTGCGGTCAAAATGGTGTTGTTTTGGTATGATAAAGACTCATTTTTTATACAGGTGGTTTTATGCAACAACTTCCATTTAAAGCCGTTGTTTCTGATCTTGACGGTACATTACTCAATGCTAATCATGTAATTGGTGATTTTACAATTGAGATATTAAATAAATTAGAACAAAAAGGTGTTGATATTATTTTAGCGACAGGCCGTAATCACACGGATGTTTCTTCTATTTTGGGCAAGATTGGAGCGGAACATGCCGTAATGATCACTTCCAATGGCGCGAGGGTACGCGACCTAAAAGGTAACCTTATTTATAGCAATAGTCTTCCAGAAGAAATCGTACTTGAGTTGTATAAAATCCCTTTTGATCGTAACAAGATTTGTATCAATACTTATCAAGATGATGGTTGGTTTATCAATATAGATGTGCCTGAATTAGCAAAATATCACAAGGATTCTGGTTTCATGTATGAGGTGGTTGATTTCACAAAACATCACGGAAGAGGAACTGAAAAAGTATTTTTTATTGCTCGTGACCCGAAAGATCTTGTAGAACTGGAAGATTATCTTAGAATACACTTTGGTGATAAAACGACGATTGTTTATTCTGCTGTGACTTGCTTAGAGGTCATGAATAAAAATGTATCTAAAGGTGATGCACTAGCTCATCTATTAGAAAATAGAAATTATGGATTAAAAGATTGTATTGCTTTTGGTGATGGTCAGAATGATGTTGAAATGCTTTCTTTGGCTGGTAAAGGTTATGTGATGGCGAATGCTGATCCTCGTCTAAAAGAAGCTTGTCCTGAATTGGAAGAGATTGGGTTCAATAAAGATGAAGCGGTAGCCAAACATTTGGCGGAGCTTTTTGGTATCAAATAAATGTTTCAGTCGCTTATTCTTGTTAGCACAGGTGCAGCCATCGGTGCATCCTTACGATGGGGATTAGGTCTTTGGTTAAATTCACTATTTAGCACACTTGCATTTGGTACACTTGTGGCTAACTTTATTGGCTGTTTTTTGATGGGGATTTTAGTGGCAGCCTTTTGGTTATTTCCTCAATTTAGCCCTGAATGGCGATTATTCTTAGTAACTGGATTTCTTGGTGCTCTCACCACCTTTTCTTCTTTTTCAGGCGAAGTAATAGAACTCTTTTTTAAAGAAGAGTGGGTAAATGGATTGTTCGTTTTAGTGAGCCATTTAGTTGGTAGTTTAATTTTTACAGTATTAGGGATTTATTTCTTTAGGCTCATCAGTCTTCTATTCCATTTCCGATAAAATCGCTAAATTCTTCAGAATAAAATCCATGAGAGAGCATATACTGCCAAATTTTTTGTTTGCTTTTGATTGGTTGAGGTTCTGCATAATTAGGAAACTTTTTGTGTAGAACCTTTTCTGCTATTTCAATCCAATTAATTTCACTTTCTGCGAGGACTTCATTGATTACATCTGAAGATACACCTTTCAGTTGACGTAATTCTTGTTTGATACGATTTGCACCATACCCACGTTGTGAACGTGCGTGTAAATAGTTTTCAGCAAATCGTTTATCATTTTGCCAGTTTTTTTTCTGGCAGTAAGCAATCGTTTCATCGATCTCATCTTCTGTAAATGCTTTTTCCTGCATTTTATTGCGTAGTTCAAATTCGCTATATTCACGTCGAGCAAGTAAATTAACGACATAGCTCAAAGCAAGAGAAGACATAGAAATTCCTTTTGGTGAAATACGGTTGAAATGAAAAGTGCGGTCAATTTTGACCGCACTTTTAGTGATTAGAAATCGCTTTCTGCGTCATCATTAGATTGTTCAATATCAGCCATTAATGCTTGTTCTGGGTTAGCGACTAATTCAGCACGAAGCTTTGCTTCAAGTTCGTCTGATTTCGCAGGATTTTCATGTAACCATTTCATTGCATTAGCTTTACCTTGACCAATTTTTTCACCGTTATATGCATACCACGCACCGGACTTCTCAACAAGTTTGTGTTTAACACCTAGTTCAATTAATTCGCCTGCTTTAGAGATACCTTCTCCATAAAGAATTTGGAAATCTACTTGGCGGAAAGGTGCGGCTAATTTATTTTTAACTACTTTAACACGAGTTTCGTTACCAATGACCTCATCTCCATCTTTAACTGAACCAGTGCGACGGATATCTAAACGAACAGAAGAGTAGAATTTTAGTGCGTTACCACCAGTTGTGGTTTCAGGGTTACCAAACATGACACCAATTTTCATACGAATTTGGTTAATGAAGATAACGAGACAGTTTGCATTTTTGATTTGACCGGTTAATTTACGTAGTGCTTGAGACATTAAACGCGCTTGTAAACCCATGTGTGAATCACCCATTTCACCTTCAATTTCAGCTTTTGGGGTAAGTGCAGCAACCGAGTCCACGATGACGACATCTACAGCACCAGAACGTACTAATGCATCACAAATTTCAAGTGCTTGTTCCCCGTTGTCAGGCTGGGAGACTAAGAGCTCTTTAACATCAACGCCAAGTTTTGCTGCATAAATAGGATCAAGTGCATGCTCTGCATCGATAAACGCACAGGTTTTACCTACTTTTTGTGCTTGAGCGATAACAGATAAAGTTAAAGTTGTTTTACCAGAAGATTCAGGTCCAAAAATTTCAACAATACGACCCATTGGTAAACCACCAATACCAAGAGCGACATCAAGACCTAAAGAACCAGTTGAAACAGATTCTACATCAAGGGCTTGAGTATCGCCCAATTTCATAATTGAGCCTTTACCGAATTGCTTTTCAATTTGACCAAGTGCTGCGGCGAGCGCTTTTTGCTTTTCTTCTTGAGTTGCCATATAAAACCTTCTTGAATAGAGTTATCTAAATTTGGCTAGATTATATCTGTATTGATGTACAGTATCAAGAGAAAATTTTTTCCTCGATGAAAAAATGTGAATCAGATTCCAAATTTGAGAAATAGTTTATTCAAAATCAACTTCTTAAGTATTTTTTTAGATCTTGAATTTGTGCTGAGAGAATTTTTTCACCCAGTTCATATACAGTTCTTATTTTGGTTTCATCTCGTTCTAATCGACCTATATTGAGCGGTACATTTGGACGGATTACAAAGATTTTATTTTGTTTTTCTAAACGAATAATTTCTTCTACTTGTTCATTATAAGTGCGGTAGCGATTTTCTAAGGTTTTAACTAAGTGTGGATATTTGCGATAAAAAAGCTTGAATAAAAAAGAAGAAGATTTTGTTTTACGGTAGTCGATAGGTTGGGTTAAAACAACGATGATTTTATCACAACCGAGCTCTTGTGCTTTTTCAAATGGAATACTATCAGCAATTCCACCGTCTAGATATTTTTGTCCATTGATTTCCACAAATTGCGAGACAAAAGGCATGGCCGAGGTTGCTCTGAAGTATTCCATTTCTTTGAAAACATTTTCGATTTTGAAATATTCAGCTTTACCATTCTCAATGTTTGTGGCTGACAAATAGAAATCAATGTGAGATTTTTCGAACTCATTTTGATCAAAAGGATCGAGATTAAAGGGGAGATCATAGAAAGCAAAATCTTTATTGACAATGTTGCCTGTTGTAAAAAGGCTATGAAATCCCATGTACCGTTTATCTTTAAGATATTTTAGGTTATATCTCAATGCTCTTTCTTTTTGATTGGATGCATAATTTATGCCAAATAATGCACCTGCAGAAACGCCAATAATTTTATCTATTTGAATGTTTTGTTCCATGAGTGCATCAAGAACGCCTGCTGTAAACATTCCTCTCATGCCACCGCCTTCAAGAACGAGTCCTACTGTCATTTTTACTCCTGAATTCTAAAAAATTTTAATGGTTAAATATTAAACTATAAGCTTGTTTTTTCTTATCTAGTTGTTTATCAATAAATAAATTTTGCATTTGCGATCTTTCTCACAAATTTGAAATTTTATATTCGTCACCTTTAACTGGTTATGATATAACCATTTTTGAGAAGTACTTCTTGGTATAGTCGTATGTGATTAACCTTAAGCAAGGAGTAGTTTTAACATGAAAACTCTCATAATCCCAAATGATCATATCAGTAAAGTATGTGATTTGTTAAATCAACTTATCGGAGATGTAACAAGTAAAAATCTATTTACGGGATATGGCTTGTTTCATAAAGAAAAAGATATGTTTGCTGTTTGGGCAAACAATAAGGTTTATTTACGTGCTAAGGATGAGCTTTCGATAAAATTAAAAGGACTTGGATGTAAACCCTTTACAACAAATGAACTCAATAAGCGCTTTGTATTATCTGATTATTATGCTTTAACTGAAAGTATCTTGAAAGATAATGTCTTAATGAGAACCTTGATCATTCTTTCAATTACTCAAATAAGGAAGGAAAAACTCGATTCTGCACTCTCTAAGATTGGACGGATTCGTGATTTACCGAATTTATCGGTTAAGTATGAACGAGCATTAAAGAAAGTTGGTATTGATAATGTCGATATTTTACGACAAATAGGCGCTGAAAATGCGATTGTTCGTTTGAAGAAAGCGGACATTGGTGCAACTGAAGCTTTCTATTGGCGGCTTCGAGGCGCTTTAGAGAATCGTAATTGTGAGTTTTATACTGAAAAAGAGAAGGAAAGAGGTCTTAGTAAACTTAATGAAATACTTTCTGCAAATGGGTTTAGACGTTGTAAGCGGACCTTAAAAAAGGCTGAATAGCATTCATATAAAGGAGTTAACGTTTAAAAAATCATCTATCGAAGAAATTTCTTAAAAAAGTGCTTGCGTGGATTTCAAAAATCCCTATAATGCACACCACACAACGACGCGCTGTTGTGACTCTTAAGAAAAACCGGTGCGTCGTTCTTTTTTGCTCTTTAACAATATATCAGACAATCTGTGTGGGCACT
>NZ_CAJLNI010000123.1 GCF_905207935.1 uncultured Haemophilus sp. | reverse complement strand
GATTAAACTGATAAATTACCAGTATGCACGTAAACCGATAACAGTTTTGAAATCACGGCTACGATCTACAGTGCTGTTTTCGTATTTAGTACGAGTCGCTTGCCATTCTAAGAATGGTTTCACTTTTAAAGAACCTTGATTATATACGTAGTATTCAGTACCTACCATGAATTGACGAGTTCTGTCTGTATCACCAAATTGTTTATCTGTTTTATACGCATACATTGCATATACGTTCCAATCTTCGTTTAAACCTTGACGAACAATCGCACGCACTTCATTTTTAGTACGTTTGTCACCTTGGTTTTTAGTTACTTGACGTTCTAAATCTAAACCATAAGTGGTGTGAACGAAGTTATACGCTAAACCTAATCCATAAGCATTGCGGTAGTATGCAGTATTATTCGCATTTTCAGAAATTTCACGAGTAAAACCAGCTGCTACGGTTACATTTTGGATACTATCAATTGCATGATTGAAGATAAGACCTGTACCCCAAGCATTTTTACGTTTGTTCGCTAAATCAAGGTTTTTCATGCTACGTTTGCTTGAACCACCGTAGTATGCACCAAATTTAACTTTGTTATCTCCATAGTTACCGTTGTACACATATTGAGTTACACGACGTGCAGAACCATCTAATAAGCCATCAGATAAGCTATAAGTATTCGCTAAGTCGGTTTGTTTTACTTCATCAGTGATGGTTACCATGTTACCGTAAGTTAATTCACCGAATTGTTTATGGCCAAAACCAGCATAAAGTTGGTGAGTATAAACATGGTCAAAATCATGTTGTGAAGGTGCTTCACCACGCATACGCCACTCAGCACGGCCTAATGTATAAAAATCACCACCTAAACTTTGTTTTAATTTAATACCAAAACGTGAACCATTGTTGTCTACTGCGTGGTTGATGTGCTCTTTGCTTTCACCTCCCGCTACATAGTTGGTTTTGTTAGAGGTGCTTTCCCATTTAACACGTAAAGAACCATAGAAATCAACATCCGTACCAGTTTGGTCAACATGGAAGTTATATGCTTGTGCAGAACCTGCTGCTAATGCAGCTACAGATAAAGCAAGAAGTGTTTTTTTCATAACGCTTTCCTTATGATTTAATGAAGTTAATAAAAAATTGAACTTTTTTAGTCTATACACCAGAACCAGAATGTGTCAATCTTAAATTTTCCCAACTATCAGAAAATAGGCAATTTTTTGACTAAAATCAATTCAGATAAATATATTTTTGATTATTTTATCGCCTATTTAATTAATAAATTTAGCATTGGAAACACTTGATCTGACTTAATATTTTCCATTGAACTGGCCGTTAAATAATGCTGATTTCTACCATAACAACCAATTAAGGTCGGATCAGTTGCGCCATATAGCGTAATATTCGGTTTATCCAATGCTGCCGTTAAATGTGCAAGCCCTGTATCCACCGATACCACCGCTTTTGCATTGGCAATTTGACGGGCTAATTCATTTAATGAAAGCTTAGGCAAAACGACTACATGAGATAAACCTACTGCTAATCGCTCTGCTCTTGCCTTTTCTTTTTCGTTTCCCCAAGGTAAACGAACTTGAACAGAAAGTACGGTCAGTTTTTCGATTAAATTTCGCCATTCATGTTCTGGCCAATGCTTTTCATCTCTTGTCGTAGAATGAAAAAAGATCACGTAAGGATCGATAGAATCTGCGGAAATAAAATGACGTGCAATGTCATAATCCCCTTTCTCTTTCGGTAATGGATAAGATAAGGCTTGTGCAAAAAGTTGACGAATACGTTCTACCGCATGTTGTTGATAAGAAATCGCGTATTTTTTATCGTAGAACAAGGAAGCTATCGGCTCACGGATACTCTTGCGATCATAGCCATGTTTGACGCCATTGGCTAAGCGTGTCGCAAAAAAAGCGCTCTTAAAAAGCCCTTGTGCATCAATCACGGCATCATATTGATTTGTTTGTAATAAAGTGCGGTAAGATTTCCATTCGGTCTTTGTTTGAGCTGAAAAAGGTGATTTTCGCCAACATCTTAAGGCAAGTGGAATAATTTGATTCACTGCAGAATGCCAACGTGGAATTTCGGCAAAATTCTCTTCCACCACCCAATCAATAGAGAGATTAGGAATAGCACGCTGTGCATCAGTCAATGCCGGCAAAGTATGAATCACATCGCCCATAGAGGAAGTCTTAATCACACATACTTTCATTTAATTAACCTTCTTCCCCAATGCATAATTCCAAGCCCAGATACGGCTAAAACGCCGCCAATAATTAAGGAAGAATCCACTTGCTCATTCAACCAAACGGCTGAAAATAAAATGCCTAAAATCGGTACAAGAATAATGTAAGCCGAGGCATTGCCTGCCCCTAAATGTTTCACACCATCAAAATACCATGCATAGGCTAATACCGTTGCACCAAATGCAAGACCAAGTAAACTTATCCACTCACCTTGTGATAAATTCAGTACTGTCAGCCAATCATCCGAGCTTTCCACGCATAGAGCACTAATAAACAACAATAAAAAACCAAAAATGGAAGATAATGTGGTTGCAGTAAGAGAATCAATACCCGCAAGTACTTTTCTTGCTAACAAGGTGTAAACGACCCAACAAATTAGTGCACCAATTAATAATATTTGCCCAAAACCAAAGGAATCCATCATTTGTAAAAAATTCCCTTTTGTGAGAGCCAATAATGTTCCACTCATGGCAATAACCATTCCTATTATTACCCAACGATTCCATTTTTCTTTAAATAAAAAAATCGCCAAAAGCGTGGTAAATACAGGGTTTGTCGCCACAATAACAGCCGCTTGTCCCGCTGGAAGATATTTCAGCCCCCAGATAAAAAATGTGGAATAGGCGAAAACACCGAAAAAGGCAGTCACAAACAAACCCATCCACTGATTAGCGTTTAGTTGTTTAGCATATTTGAAGCGATTCGCCGCATATAGCCAAATAATGAGTGGAATAATGGCGAAAAAAAAGCGTACGCTTGAAGCAACAAATGTCGGCATGGCTTGGGCAACCACTCGCCCCCAGGGCCAAGAGGCGCCCCATAAAATCACCATTCCAATTAATTGTAAATGTATGCGGAGAGGGTTCATATCATTAACATATCCTGTTAGGTCTTTTCTATTTACTTAAAGGCTCTGCTTGGTAAGCTTTTATTTTTTCTCGTAAAGCGGCTTCAAATGCTTCTCGATGAGCATCATCTTGAAAGGCTGAATGAGGAATATCTAAAAACAATCCAGAACCAACTCGAATTACTAAATAGCCATATATATTTTCAATATGATGAATATAATGATAACTATATAATGTTTGGCAGAGATCTATTTTAATATATAAGCCATCTTCTTGAATTCGTATGGTTTGACTTCCTTTCTCCATTTTGTCGCCTATTTGGTTTTTAATCATACACATATTCAAATAAGGTCGTATTAGAAGAGCGTAGAAAAAAGAAACCATTGAGATAGCAAACAATATATATCCCGCATAATAGGCCAAAATATTCTCATAATAATCATAAAGAACTTCAGCCCAGTTCATTATATAAAATGCAATAAAAAGACTTGGTATCAAGCAAAATAAATATAATAAAAAATCTCCAATTCTCATTATCTTACGAAATTTATTGTGCTTATAAATATCGCGACTTATTTTTTTTACTGCCTTAGTATAATTTTTATCTAATACGGGTTGATAGGTAATTTCCATTTTATATTCTCTCTTTCTTAAATGTTTAAAAGTGCGGTCAATTTTTCTACCACTTTTTCTGGTGTAATATCAATTAAACTTTGATGATACCCTTCCGAGCTATCTGTACTTTTACGCACCTTAATTAAATCGCCTTCAATTAAACGAATAATCACCGCTTTATCAGATAATGGTGGCGTATAAGTTGGGCTCGTTGGGCCGTAAAGTGCAACCAATGGACGATCTGTTGCAGCGGCAATATGCATTAAGCCGCTATCATTGCTCACCACTGCTGTGCAGTTAGCGATTAGATCCACAGCTTGATTAAGATTCGTTTGCCCTGCCAAATTCAAACAAAACGGTTGTAGCTCGGCTGGCAACGCATTGCGGATTTGCTCTCCTGCCTCCACATCTTTTGGTGAACCAAATAATTCTACCGCATAGCCTTTTTCAATCAGCATTTCTGCTAACTTAGCATAATGATAATGAGGCCAACGTTTAGCTGGTCCAAATTCAGCTCCAGGACAGAACCCGATAATCGGACGTTCGCCTAAAAGTGCGGTCTGTTTTTCAAAGTTTTTTAAGGTTTCCGCTTGTTGAGTTGGATCAACGGTTAAATAAGGTTTTAGAACAGAAATATCTGCCGCTTTCGGTACTGCATTTTGCTCAAAAGCTAACGCCACATAACGTTGCACCATCATTGGGTAATCACGTTTGTTATTGCGTAAATCATTAAGTAAGAAATAACGGCTTTCCCCTTTCCAACCACGACGCACAGCAATTTTTGCAAAAGCAGGAATAAAAGCTGACTTCAAGGAATTTGGTAACACAATCGCCATATCATATTGATTGCGCAAAGCCTTACCTAAACGATAACGTTCACACAAGGCAAACTTGCCGTGTCCAAGCGGCATTTCAATGGCATGGCGCACTTCTGGCATACGGGCTAAAAGCGGTTTACACCAATTCGGTGCCATCACATCAATTTGGCAATTGGGATATTGCAGTTTGAGTTGTTGATACAAACTGTGCGACATCATCATATCGCCGACCCAAGACGGGCCGATAATTAAAATATTCATGCTTGACCTTATAACAAAAGTGCGGCTAAAAATAAGACTAATTTTAACCGCACTTTATTCATTTTCTAGTATTGAACGACATTATTTGTTCAATATTTTTATTTATTTAACCACGCCATGTACTCAGCCACACCTTCCGCTACGGTTTTAAATGGTTTGTCGTAGCCAGTTGCACGAAGTTTCGTTAAATCTGCTTGCGTATATTCTTGATAGCGGGATTTCAAATGCTCTGGGAACGGAATAGTTTCCACTTCACCTTTTCCGTGGAATTTAATCACCGCTTTTGCCACTTCAGCAAAAGACTCAGCATTACCAGTACCACAGTTGAAGATACCTGAAATACCATTTTGCCAGCACCAAATGTTGACTTGTGCCACATCGCCTACATAAACGAAATCACGGCGGAAGTGTTCACTGCCAGCAAATAATTTTGGATTTTCGCCTTTCAGGATTTGATTATTTAAGTGGAATGCCACGCTTGCCATTGAACCTTTGTGGCCTTCACGCGGACCATA
>NZ_CAJLNI010000122.1 GCF_905207935.1 uncultured Haemophilus sp. | reverse complement strand
GCATTGTAGCGGAATTTTTCGCCTTTGGTTAGGTTTTCGCGAAAAAACAAATGAAAAAAACACGATAACTAAGATTATCGTGTTTTTTGATAAGAAGTGCGGTCAGAAAACGCGATGTTTTCTACACAAAATTAGAAGCCTGCTTGTTTTTCTAATTGTTCAACAAGCGCATCATCTAAACCTAACGCTTGAGCTAAATTAGCTAAGAAAATGATTTCTTTGCGAGATAAGTCTTTGCTTACTAAACGTGCAGCTAAGTATACATTGCTTGCAAGTGCAGTATCGTTACCAACAAGACGTGCAATTTCATTGATAGAAATTGGATTTTGGATTTCTTGTTCAAGCCATTGCGCTAATTCAGGGTTGTTACCCGCTTCATTTGCGATAGTTTGTTTTTCATCTTCAGTGATTTCACCGTCTGCTGCCGCTGCGGCAATCATAGTACGTAAAATTAATTCACCCGCATCGACATGGCTTGATGAATTTAATACATCAAACGAATTTTCTGAAATGTTTGGTTGGGTGTTTTGTTGGGATTTTTGATAGTTTTGGTACGCTTGGTAAGCAAGATTACCTAATACAGCAAGTGAGCCTAATTTTGCTAAGCTTGCACCGCCGCTACGGCCTAAAATCATTGATAAAATACCGCCTAATGCTGCACCACCGCCTACTTTTGTGAGAGAGTCGATTGTTTGGTTGCCGGTTTCAAGTTTGCTTGCAGAGTTTTTAGCAACATCTAAAACTTGATTTAAAATGCTGTTGAGATCCATAAATGTTTCCTTTTGGTTGTTAATAGAGATTAAATTCGGCCTTTAGACAGTGATTTTTAAAAAAAATTCATTATTTTTAACCGCACTTTAAATCAAATTCTTGACTCGGTTTTAGAATTCATTATATTGAAATCTTTCTTCATTAAAAAGGAACTTAATATGACGCAGTCAAACGCAAAGCGTGAGACCTTCTCTGGTCGGAAAGCATTTATTATGGCGGCGATTGGATCCGCTGTTGGCTTAGGAAACATCTGGCGTTTCCCTTATACTACTTATGAAAATGGTGGTGGTGCATTTATTATCCCCTATCTTATTGCACTTTTAACCGCTGGTATTCCATTGCTTTTCTTAGATTACGCAATTGGTCATCGCCATCGTGGTGGTGCCCCACTTTCTTATCGTCGTTTTAACCCGCACTTTGAGGTGTTTGGTTGGTGGCAAGTAATGGTGAATGTTATCATTGGTCTTTACTACGCCGTGGTATTAGGTTGGGCAGCAAGCTATACCTATTTCTCACTTAATTCTGCGTGGGGTGATCAGCCGATTGATTTCTTCCTACATGAATTTTTAAAAATGGGTGAGATCAGCAATGGTGTGAGTTTTGAGTTTGTCGGCATGGTAACAGGTCCATTAATTGCTGTATGGTTAGTGGCGTTAGGCGTGCTTTCTTTAGGTATTCAAAAAGGGATTTCTAAATCTTCAGATATCTTAATGCCTGTTTTAGTCGTAATGTTTGTGGCATTGGTAGTTTATTCTTTATTCTTACCAGGTGCAGAAAAAGGCTTGAACGCATTATTTACACCAGACTGGTCAAAACTATCTAACCCAAGCGTGTGGATTGCAGCTTATGGTCAAATCTTCTTCTCTCTTTCCATCTGTTTCGGGATTATGATCACGTATGCATCGTACTTGAAGAAAGATTCTGATTTAACAGGTAGTGGCTTGGTTGTCGGTTTTGCGAACTCAAGCTTTGAAGTGCTTGCCGGTATCGGTGTATTTGCGGCATTAGGTTTCATCGCAACCGCACAAGGCGTAGAGGTGAGCGAAGTGGCAAAAGGCGGTATTGGTTTAGCCTTCTTTGCATTCCCAACTATTATTAACAAAGCACCATTCGGTGAAGTATTAGGGGTACTGTTCTTTGGTTCATTAACCTTTGCGGCATTAACCTCATTTATCTCTGTTATTGAAGTAATCATTTCAGCGATTCAAGATAAACTCCGTTTACGTCGAGCAAAAGCGACCTTTGTTGTTGGTTTACCAATGATGGTGGTATCAGTCATTTTATTTGGTACGACAACCGGCTTACCAATGCTTGATGTATTAGATAAATTCGTGAACTACTTTGGTATCGTTGCAGTGGCATTTGTTTCATTAATTGTGATTGTAGCAAATGAAAAATTAGGCTTATTAGGCAACCACTTAAATCAAAGCTCTTCATTCAAAGTCGGTTTCCTATGGCGTTTATGCATTGTCATCACCACCGGTATTCTCGCCTTTATGTTATTGAGTGAAGGTGCGAAAGTATTTACAGAAGGTTATGAAGGCTATCCAAGCTGGTTTGTAAATATCTTTGGTTGGGGTATGGCAATTTCGCTAGTGGTTGTTTCGTTCATTCTTTCTCGTTTACAATGGAAAAATGAAGACAACTTCAAGCTTGAAGAAAAAGGAGAATAAAGATGACAAGTATTGCAATTACAATGATGATTGTGGCGCTTTTTGTGATTTGGGGCGGCTTGATCTTTTCCTTAATCAGACTTCCAAAAGAAGAAAAATAAGGTCAAAATTGACCGCACTTTGAAATAAGTAGGGCGTGCTGAGCACGCCCTTTTTTGTTATTTCGATAAATCGATTTGATATACCGCAAAGCCCACTTCATCGGTGCCGACTTTTTTCATTGGGTATTGTGCATTATCTTGAATGAATTTCGCCGCTTGTTCGCTTGGTGAGGTTTCAAAACGCACATCTAATTTATCGTTACCTTTAATCGGTGCAAAGCGCCAGTTTTTATCCGCACTTGGGTTTACATGGCCATTTTTTTCGCTTTCTGCTTTGATGTAATCCGCAAGAATTTGGCGGTTTTCATCAGGAGAAGCGTAAACAATGTGTGCATCGCCTGTGCCTGGGAATTTATTACCGTAAGCACGATAGTTATTAGTCGCAATTAAGAATTCTGCTTTTGGATCAACCGGTTTACCTTGGTAAGTTAAATTCACCACGCGGTGTGAGTTCGGGTTAATCAATTTACATTCGCCGTCATAACGCGGTGGTTGAGTTAGGTCGAATTCATAATTTACGCCGTCAATCACATCGTAGTTATAAGTACGGAAACCGTCCCAATCAAGTAAAGATTGTGGTTTGTCACTTGTTGGATCGATTTGTTTAAACATCCCTGCGCTACATTCCAACCATTCTTTCAATTCTTCACCTGTTGCTTTGACAACAACTAAGGTATTTGGATAGAGGTATAAATCTGCTGCATTACGGAAGGTTAATTCACCTTTGTTAACTTCAGTATAGCCAGTAGGGTCATTTTTACGTCCGCCGGCTTTAAATGGTGCGCCCGCACTTAAAATTGGTAAGCCCGCCATTGCCGCAACACTTGGTGCTACCTTTTCCACATAAGCTTTTTGTGCTTGGTTCACAATTTGAATGGTTGGGTCATCTTGCACTAGGGCTAAGTAGCTATACATGTTATCGGTCGCTTTACCGATTGGCTGTGCCACGAATTCACGGGTGGCTTCATGCACAGGTTTTAAAAGTGCGGTCAATTCTGCATCACTTTCTGTGGTCGCTTTTTTGTTTTCAGCATCGTAAATTGGGCGAAGTGCCGCTTTACCATCAGCCACTAACCATTTGCCGTTGTGTTGAGCAAGGGTTAAGTCAATCACACTGATGTTGTTTGCCCAGTAACCTGCCATACTTTCAGCCACGCCTTTCACAGTACCTTTAGCAATATCCGCATTCGGTGATTTGGCGAACTCTTTATTCGGGAATAAACGGTGAGAGTGACCAAAAACAATCGCATCAATGTGTGGTACATCAGCAAGGTAGAATGCTGAGTTTTCTGCACCTTCTTGATATGGTTCGTCAGATGGGCCAGTGTGCGCAAGTGCCACAATAATATCTGCGCCTTTTTGTTTCATTTCTGGCACATATTTTTGTGCGGTTTTCACGATATCGAGCGTTTCTACTTTGCCTTGTAAGTTCGCTTTATCCCACACCATAATTTGTGGTGGCACAAAACCGATATAACCGATGTTTAGTTTATGTGTTTTACCTTGGCTATCCACCACTTCTTTGGTTTGAATGACATAAGGCGTGAAATAGGGCTCTTCAGTACCGACTTTCACTACGTTGGCATTGATGATTGGGAATTTCGCTTGTTTAATCGCATCAGCTAAATAATCTAAGCCATAGTTAAATTCGTGGTTACCTAATGTGCCCACTTCATAGTGCATCGCATTTAAGCAATCTACAGCTGGGTTTGGTTTGCCTTCTTTATAACCTTTAGCTGCTTGATAGTCAGCAATTGGGTTACCTTGAATTAAGTCACCGTTATCAACTAAAACGCTGTTTTTCACCTCTTGACGAGCTTGACGAATCAAGCTTGCTGCACGGGTAAAACCGAATTTCTCTGTAGGTGCATCTTTGTAGTAATCGAAGTCAGTTAAAAAACTGTGAATATCGGTCGTTGCTACGATACGTAAATCGACTTGTGTGTCGCTTTTCGCAAAAGCAAAACGGCTCGCACTCAACGCTAAAATGCTGCTTGCGCCAAGTTGGATGAAATCTCTTCTGTTGATCATATGTGCTCCTGTTGTGTGATAATCGACGGGATTTTAAATCTCTTTTATATATAAAGAAAGCGCAATATAAAGTTCTGGGATGAAGTGTGATGAGCATCACAAAATAAAGGATTGAATTTTGTTGCAAAACTCCGCATTTGGGACAAAAATAGGCTATCCAATCCACTAGAAATTAAGTCATTCATAGTAAGGTAGCCTGCATTTATTGATGGCATCCGATAAGGAGATCGCTATGGCTTTTAATCTTAAAAATAGACACCTATTGAGTCTTGTTCATCATTCAGAATTCGAAATTAATTATTTGTTAGATTTATCACGTGATTTGAAACGAGCTAAATATGCAGGGACAGAGCAGCAACAACTTAAAGGTAAAAATATTGCACTCATTTTTGAAAAAACCTCAACTCGTACTCGTTGTGCTTTTGAAGTGGCTGCTTATGATCAAGGTGCTAGAGTGACTTACATTGATCCAAATTCATCTCAGATTGGACATAAAGAAAGCATGAAGGATACAGCTCGAGTTCTTGGGAGAATGTATGATGCGATTGAATATCGGGGCTTTAAACAAAGTACTGTGCAAGAACTTGCGGATTATGCAGGTGTGCCGGTGTTTAATGGTTTAACGGATGAGTTTCATCCTACTCAAATGCTCGCGGATGTTCTCACGATGATTGAACATTGTGACAAGCCACTTCGTCAAATTAGTTATGTGTATATTGGTGATGCACG
>NZ_CAJLNI010000121.1 GCF_905207935.1 uncultured Haemophilus sp. | reverse complement strand
TGATTCGCCAAAGCTATTCATACCTACTACGCGACCTTCAAAGCCAACGTATTTATACCAGAAGTCTGCAATACCCGCTTCAATCGCAACACGTTTGGTTACAGCTGCTGGCAATACACTTTCACGGTACGCTGCATCTTGTTTATCGAAACGGTTAGTGCTTGGCATAGAGACGACACGTACTTTTTTACCTTCGGCAGCCAATACATCTGCTGCTTTCACTGCTAATTCCACTTCAGAACCTGTCGCAATGAAGATTAACTCAGGTGTACTATCACAGTCTTTTAACACATAAGCACCACGTTTAACTGCATCTAATTGTGCAGAAGTGCGGTCCATTTGTGCTAAGTTTTGACGGGTAAAGATCAACGCACTTGGGCCATCTTGACGCTCAACCGCTTGTTGCCATGCGATGGCTGATTCCACTTGGTCACATGGACGCCATGTTTCAAGATTTGGAATTAAGCGTAATGATGTAGTTTGCTCAACTGGTTGGTGAGTTGGTCCATCTTCGCCTAAACCGATCGAGTCGTGTGTATAAACAAAGAGTGAGCGTTGTTTCATTAATGCCGCCATACGCACCGCATTGTGTGCATATTCGTAGAACATTAAGAAAGTTGCGCCATAAGGAATGAAACCGCCGTGTAAAGCAATACCATTCATGATCGCAGACATACCAAACTCACGCACACCATAGTTGATATAGTTACCGCCTACGTTTTCGTGTGCACGAATTGGTTTAGAACCGCTCCATAACGTTAAGTTAGAGCTTGCTAAGTCTGCAGAGCCACCTAAGAACTCAGGTAATACATGTGCATAAGCTTCGATTGCATTTTGTGATGCTTTACGGCTTGCAATACTTGCAGGGTTCGCTTGTAATTTTTCAATGAACGCTTTAGATTCTGCTGCCCAATTTGCTGGTAATTCACCGTTTACACGACGTGTAAATTCTGCAGCAAGTTCTGGATATGCTTTTGCATAAGCCGCAAATTTTTCTTCCCAAGATTTTTCTGCTGCAGCGCCTTTTTCTTTCGCAGACCATTCTGCATAGTACTCAGCCGGAATTTCAAATGGAGCATATTCCCAGCCTAGAGCTTTACGGGTTAATGCGATTTCTTCATCACCTAATGGTGCACCGTGGCAATCATGAGAACCTGATTTATTTGGTGAACCGAAGCCGATGATGGTTTTACAAATAATTAACGTTGGTTTTTCTTTTTCGGCTTGAGCAAGAATGGTTGCGGCACGAATTTGTTCTGCATCGTGACCATCCACATTACGGATTACTTGCCAGCCATAAGCTTCAAAACGTGCTGCAGTATCATCACTGAACCAACCATCAACATGACCATCAATCGAAATGTTGTTGTCATCGTAGAATGCGATTAATTTACCTAGGCCTAATGTTCCGGCTAAAGAGCAAGCTTCATGAGAAATCCCTTCCATTAAACAGCCATCGCCTAAGAACACATAAGTGTGGTGGTCTACGATTTCATGGCCTTCACGGTTAAATTGACCTGCTAATGTTTTCTCTGCAATCGCCATACCCACGGCATTAGTGATACCTTGGCCTAAAGGACCAGTTGTGGTTTCAACACCTGGTGCATAACCATATTCTGGGTGGCCTGGGGTTTTAGAATGTAATTGACGGAATTGTTTTAAATCTTCGATAGAAAGATCATAGCCTGTTAAATGTAATAAGCTATAGATCAACATTGAACCGTGGCCATTAGAAAGTACAAAACGGTCGCGATCGGCCCATTTAGGATTGTTTGGGTTATGTTTTAAGAAATCGCGCCATAATACTTCAGCGATATCCGCCATTCCCATCGGTGCACCTGGGTGGCCTGATTTTGCTTTTTGTACTGCATCCATTGATAGCGCACGAATTGCGTTGGCGAGTTGTCTACGAGTTGCCATGTTTTTCTCCTATCTAAATAATTCTCAGTATTCTACCCTATTTACTGATTGGCTTAACCAATATTTGCAATTTTATTTAACTTGATCAAATTCTTCGACGACGTTGATGGAAACGTTGACTACTCGATTTACCTTGTAAATTGACCACCGTTTTAGTTTCCACTGGTTTTCGATATGTTCGACGATAATGACTTAAAAAATAATGAATGGAACTGGCGAATAAAGCACCTAATAAAAAGACCACCACAATTTCACCATATAAGCGGTGGAAGACTTGATTAATTTTGCTCTGCGTTGTTTGAGCATATTGGGCGTCAAAGGTCACGCGCAAAAAGCCACGAACCGCGTTATTAGAAGCAGAATAAATAGGCTCAACAATTTGTTGTGTTGAAAACTCACCTTCATTTTTATGTTCTAGGCCTAGTTGCTCACGAAGGTTGCCTGTATTGGTACTTTGTGCCAATTCTTTACCGTTATAATCATAAATGGTCGCATCGAGCACAAAGTTTTCTTTAACTAAATTATCCAAATTTTCGACGAGCTGATCGGATTTCGCATTATTGGTTAATAAAACTGAAAATAAATTGGCTTGCTGACGAACCAAAGTATGCGATAAATTCGCTACTTGATTCACACTTGAAAGCTGTGAACCAATCTTAAATTGTTTCACACCAAACAAAATCACCGTCATGGCACCGATACAAAGCAGCACGATGAGCCCAAACATCAGTGATTTTTGAAGTTTTTCTTTAATTAATTGCACGTTGTTTTTCCATTTTTTCGCCAAGATCGGCTAGAATAGATGAGTATTCACAATTTACAGGATTTTCTATGCAAATTCAAAACCTTGCAAGCATTACCCAAAAATATCCCCAATTTCCTACCGCACTTTCGTCTGATTTGCCTCATCCCGATGAAACTCATGCGTTTATTTTATACGGCACAACGCTGAATTTAGCCAAATTACTCGAATTCCAACAAAAGTGCGGTCAATCTTTCCTGTGTTTTGATGCATGGAACGTTGAAAAAAATACCGTTGTCCTTTTAAAAGGCAAATGGCTAGCCGATTTTATTGCCCATGCCCACGACCTGCAATTAGACATCGCTAAACTGGATTTTGATGCAAAATTATCAGAAAAAGGTTTATTGGTGATGGATATGGATTCTACGGTAATTCAAATTGAATGCATTGATGAAATCGCTAAACTGGCTGGCACAGGTGAATTAGTTTCTGCCATTACTGAAAGTGCCATGCGTGGCGAGCTCGATTTTGAACAAAGTTTGCGTCGACGTGTGAGAACACTTAAAGGCGCACCAGAAACGATTTTGCAACAAGTACGTGAAAAATTACCGTTAATGCCGGGCTTAATTGAAACCATTAAGACATTACAACAACATGGTTGGAAAACTGCCATTGCTTCTGGTGGTTTTACCTATTTCGCCGATTACTTAAAAAGTTTATTAAACCTCGATTTTGCGGCGTCTAATCAATTTGAAATTATTGATGGCACGCTGACTGGCAATGTAAAAGGTAACGTGGTCGATGCACAATACAAAGCGAATACCTTGCAAAAACTCGCTGAAGAATACAACATTCCACGCAAAAATACCCTTGCTATTGGTGATGGCGCTAATGATTTAGCGATGATGAAGGTCGCCGGATTAGGCGTAGCATTCCATGCCAAACCGAAGGTGCAACAACAAGCACAAATTGTGGTAAACTTTGCTGACTTAACCGCACTTTTATGTCTTTTAAGTGCAAATGATCGAATTTAATTCATTTTGGGAGAAAATTTATGCCATCTTTTGACATCGTATCTGAAATTACTATGCACGAAGTGCGTAATGCGGTTGAAAATGCAAACCGCGTATTAAGTACACGTTATGATTTCCGTGGTGTGGAAGCCGTCATTGAATTAAATGAAAAAAGCGAAACAGTGAAAGTGACCACAGAATCTGATTTCCAATTAGAACAATTAATTGAAATCTTGATTGGTGCGTTTGTAAAACGTGGCATTGAGCATAGCTCATTGGATATTCCAACAGAAAGTGAACATCACGGTAAACTTTACACCAAAGAAATCAAATTAAAACAAGGGATTGAAACAGAGATGGCGAAAAAAATCACTAAATTAGTGAAAGATTCAAAAATCAAAGTTCAAACTCAAATTCAAGGTGAACAAGTACGCGTAACCGGCAAATCCCGTGATGATTTACAAGCTGTTATTCAATTAGTGAAAGGCGCTGAATTAGGTCAACCATTCCAATTTAATAACTTTAGAGATTAATTTAATGAAAAAATATCTTTGGGTATTTTGGGCTGCCGTTCCACTATGTTCGTTCGCAAATGAGAATGCCATGAATCTCGGTGATAGCGTCATTGATGTTGTAAAATGTGAAAGCACCAAAGGGGAAAAACTTTGGGTCGCGCTAAATAATCTTAAAACATTCACTTACATGAAAAACGATGTGAATGTGGCTGATCAAACGATAGATAATGCTTACTTACAAGCTTATGCCACAGAAGCGACTCTTTTTCTTCCACCAACAGAAAATAATCAGTTGTGGACGATAATAAAAGAAAGAGCAGTAGATAAGACGAGCATCAGTCAAGTTACTATCGATTTGCGTAATAAGAAAGGTAAGCTAATTTCTCATGCTGCTTGCAAACGAAATGACGAGACTTTTTCATTATTAATGGGATCGAGTTTCGATATAAAAGAGCCTACCGATAAAATCCTTGAATTAATGGATCCACTTCCACAATAAAACTAAAGAGCGGTCAAAAAACACAACATTTTTTGACCGCTCTTTTTATTTGCGCTAATTAAGCTAATCTTGCTTTGGCTTCTTATCGAATCATCCAGAAAATCTCAAACACTACACTTTCCTGCATGGTTTGATGAATTTTACCTTTTAATTCTTTCAATAGCTGTAATTCCTGTTCGGCAATTTCATCTTGCACATCGTCCAATTCATTACGAGCCTTGCGAAGCTGTTTACGCAGTTTTGTTACTTCTTCTTGTAACTGAATTTGTAGTTCAATATCATCTGCTAGCACCAATTCCTTTTCTTTACCGCGCATTGCCTCTTTGAGTTCGCTAATTAAATCTTCCGCGGCTTGCATTTGATCTTTTGCCCAAGCGTTAATACGAACACTTTCCGCTTTTAACAAGGCATCATTTTCTGCCTTAATACGAGCTTTTTCCAAATCAATTTGTTCTCTCACTAGCTTTTCAAAGACAAGCGGTGGGTTTTGAACAGAATTTTGCAAATCCGCAGAAAGTAAAAATAACTTTTGTGCAAATTCTTTATCTAGCAAATTACCTTGCTCATCACACACGGTAAATACTAACGATTCTTGACTTTCCGCATTCGACTCTACACTGATTTTATTCAAACGTAACCAACCAGATTTTCCTTGATATTGTTCGATCAAACTAATTTTTTCAGGGAAATTCGT
>NZ_CAJLNI010000120.1 GCF_905207935.1 uncultured Haemophilus sp. | reverse complement strand
CGTAGCGTATCATTATCTATATGCAAAAAACTCGCTTAATTTTAACCGCACTTTTCCTTCCGTTTACCGCTCAGGCTTCGGAACAATTTGTCTCGCTTACGCTTTGCAGTGACAGACTACTTATTGAGCTGGCCGAACCCTCGCAAATTGCTGCGCAGTCGCCTTATTCAAAAAATCCGTTGATGATGTTAGACAAAATCAATACCGACAAACCTGTGCTGGAACCGCAATTAACGGAATTATTGCCCTATTTGGATAAAACCATTCTGATTAACGAAACCTTTTATCCCCAATTAGTCACAGAGCTGAAAAAACTCAATGTGAAGATTATTCCCATTAACGACAGCCCACAAACGCCAGATGAATTATTTACGTTGATTCTAGACTTAGGCAAACAACTGGGTAATGAGCAAAAAGCGGCTGATTTAGTAACAAAACTCAAATCGCAAAACTTTCACTTAAATCGACCGCTTACTGATACACTGATTTTGTCAGAAACTGGTGTGGTAGAAAGTTATTATCCGCAATATCCCGTGCTGTTAAGTTTACTCGGATTAACACCGTTAAAAACACCACTTACCGCACAAAATTTCTCGTTAGAAAAAGTGATTTTAAGCCAACCGAATGTGCTCATTTCACTGACTGACAAACAAGGTTACAATGCACAGGCTGAATTGCTTCAACACCCTATGTTGCAAGATTTTTTCAAAAACCAACCGCTTGTCAGCATCCCGATGAAATATACCTATTGTTTCGATCATGGCGTGTGGCAAGGGGCGGAGAAGATTTATCAACAGTTAAAATAATGTAGCTGACAAATCTCCCCTAACCCCTCTTTGCTAAAGAGGGGGATTTCATTATTAAATTAACCCTAGATGGCATATTTATATGTCTTTATGTATAAATGATTAGAATAAAACATCAGAATTATAAATCTTGACACTATAATCCCACCCTCTCTACTAAAGAGAGAAATTGCATGATTAGATTAGCCCAAGATAATGTATTTACAGCTTTTATGTATAAATGATTAGAATAAAACATCAGAATTATAAATCCCTACACTATAATCCCCCTCTTTAGCAAAGAGGGGTTAGGGGAGATTTGACAAAATCAAATTAACAAATGATATTTGGATTACATAGGAAATTGATCATTGACCAAAACACTAAAATTAAATACCGCACTTTTCTTCGCGTTGCTATTGATTAGCGGATTTGCAGTTTATCATCAGCTAGGTAATTTCGCGCATCTCAAAAATGCGGATGGCGTACTCACGGATATGCGTTCAATGGTGCTGTGGGATATTCGTTTTCCACGCATTGGTTTAGCTTTATTGACGGGTGCCAGCCTAGCGATTGCCGGCAATGCGATGCAAGGTATTTTCCAAAATCCATTAGCGAGTCCAGGCTTACTCGGCAGTAGCTCTGGGGCAACAGCCGCTAGTGTATTTATCCTCTATTATTTTGCCGTGCCATTTTCACTGCTCTTAGCCGGAGGAGTAATTGGCGCGCTTTTAAGTTTTTTAATCGTGAATTTGATCGCCAAAAACTACGGCACCACGATGATGATTCTGAGCGGCTTAGCGGTCAATATGTTGCTTGGTTCAGCAATTGCATTACTGCTCTCCAACGCTAAAAGCCCATGGGCATTAGCCGAGCTTTACCGTTGGCTACAAGGTTCGTTGATGTGGGCGAAATTAGATACCCTGCTCATTTCACTTCCGATTGTTCTGGTTGGGATTTTCTGCTTATACCACACTCGCCGATATTTAGATTTACTCACCTTTGGTGAAGAAACGGCTAGCACCATGGGCGTAGATCCCAAACGTAGCTTTTTCATCAGTACCTTTGGTGTGGCTTTATTAGTCGGTGCGACTATTCCTCAAACAGGGACTATTGGCTTTATCGGCTTAATCGCGCCACACTTCGCCCGCATTTTACTGAAAGCTCGGCCATCACAGCTTTATCTCACCAGTGCATTAATTGGGGCATTATTACTGTTACTGGCCGATTTAGCGATTTTATACATACCGCTGTTCTCACATATTTACATCGGCACGTTAACTGCGCTTATCGGTGCCCCTTGCTTGATTTGGATGTTATTAACGCAACAGAGAAAAATCTATGATTAGAATTGAAAAACTCACCCAATCCTATTGCTTAAATGACATCAACTGTACGCTTCCATCAGGTAAATTGATCGGCATCATGGGTGCCAATGGTGCGGGGAAATCCACATTATTGAAAACTATTGCGGGTATCTTGCCTCTCAAACAAGGGGAAATTTGGTTTGATAATCAGCCATTAAGCAAAATGAATGCAACTGAAAGAAGCCAACACATTGCTTACCTTGCACAAAATACGCAAATTCATTGGGATTTATCTGTTTATGATGTGATAGCCTTAGGCTTAGCTACGCCCTTACCAAAAGAAAAAGAGCGGTCAAAAATTCAAGCGTTTTCAGAAAAATTTGCGGTAACGCATTTACTCAATAAGCCATTTCAACAACTTTCAGGTGGTGAGAAAGCGCGTGTACAACTTGCTCGTTGCTGTATTAAAGAATCCCCTATCTTATTGGTCGATGAGCCGATTGCGCCACTCGACCCTTATTATCAAATTGATATGATGGAACAACTTCAATCACTCACACCGGAACATACGTGTGTCGTCGCCATTCATCACCTTTCGTTGGCTTATCAATTTTGTGATGAAATTATTCTATTAGAACAAGGCAAATTGTTAGCAGTCGGTGAAACGAAAGCTGTATTAAATGCGGAGAATTTGGCGAAAGCCTTTCATATTCGGGCTGAAATTGATCCGCTGAAAAAGACCATCTCAAAAATTGAAAAGCAATAAAATAAAAGCACTTAGCGATTCACTAAGTGCTTTTTTATAGAAATGAATTATGGTTGGATTTCTGAATCTACGAAGAAATAAGCAATTTCTCGTTTTGCGCTTTCAACACTATCAGAACCATGGACAGAGTTTTCACGCTGACTTAACGCGAAGTCTTTGCGGATAGTGCCTTCTGCTGCCTCGGCGGGATTCGTTGCACCAATCAAAGTGCGGTAATCTTTTACGGCATTTTCTTTTTCCAACACAGAAACCACTATCGGACCAGAGAGCATATACTCCACCAACGGTTCAAAAAATGGTTTACCTTGGTGTTCCGCATAGAAACCTTCCGCTTGTTCTTTAGTTAATTGTACCATTTTAAGCGCAACGACACGGAATCCCTGTGATTCAAAACGCCCTAAAATAGCACCAATTAAATGACGCTTTACTGCATCGGGTTTGATAATTGAAAAAGTACGTTCTGTCATAAAATCCTACTTAACTTGCTTTCGTTACTAATAAATTTGCTAAAGTTTTCACACCAATTCCGGTTGCGCCAACCGCCCATAAATCACTACCTGATTTACGATAAGTGGCCGAACAATCAATATGCAACCAACCTTGTTGATAGTTTTTCACAAAATACGATAAAAATGCTGTTGCTGTACTTGCGCCCGCCACAACTGGTGCTGTACCTGTATTTGCGATATCAGCAAAAGAAGACGTGATTTGGCTACGATGGAACGCTTCAAAAGGTAAACGCCAGAACGGTTCATTTTCTTCTTTCGCGGCTTGGAATAAGCTATTTACCAACGCATCATCCATAGAAAGCACGCTGTGGTAATCATTACCCACTGCCACTTTCGCTGCCCCTGTTAAGGTTGCACAATCGACAATAAATTGTGGATTTTGACTATCGGCTTCAATTAAACCGTCTGCCAATACTAAACGCCCTTCCGCATCAGTATTTAAAATTTCAGCGGTTACACCATTTTTATACGTGATGATATCACCCAATTTGAATGCATTACCGCTCACCAAGTTTTCTGCACAGCACAAATAGAGTTTTACACGTTGATTTAAACCGTGTGCAATAGCAAATCCTAATGCGCCCGTTAATAACGCAGCGCCCCCCATATCGGTACGCATAGTACTCATACCATCACTTGGTTTGATGCTATAACCACCACTATCAAAAGTAATACCTTTACCCACTAAACACGCTAATACTGGCGCATTTGGATCATTAGTCGGGTTAAAATCTAATTGCAACATAGCGGGTGGATTAATAGAACCACGCCCTACCGTAAAGATCCCGTGGTAACCTTGCTCTTTTAATGCTTCACCAGAAATGATTTGAAAACTGACCGCACTTTTATCAGCATAATTTTCGGCTTGTTTAGAAATAAACTCAGCCGCGCGTTCAGCTAATTTAACCGGAGTAAGGGTTTGTGCCGGCTCATTAATAATCTCACGCACAAAATCACCACATTCAATACGCGCTAATAACTCATCTTGTGGCTCATCATCTAAATGAGGAAATTCAATCGAATAATCTTGCTTCGCCGAGTAAAAACCTTGATAAAATGCCCAGCAATTTTCTAATTCCCATGCATCCCCCACAAGCTCAACGTCTTTAATGCCTTGTCCACGTAACTTACGTGCGGCTTTTTGGACTAAAACAAGGTTCGATTTTTCATCATCTTTAAGATGAATAACGGCTTGATCTTGATTAAAACTTAAAATGGCATTTTTGCCCCAACTCTCCGAAGCGGGAGCCGTTGATAATGTAATTTGCATGAGGTTCTTCTCCTTTATTTATCTATTATTCTCTAGATACCATTTTACCGTTTGACGAAGTCCTTGTTCAAAGGTTATTTGCGGTTGCCAACCTAATTCTGCATGAATTTTAGAACAATCCAATGAATATCGTACATCGTGACCTGGTCGGTCTTTTACAAAAGTCATTAAATCTTCGTAATACTCAATATGATTAGGCTTATTTGGCGCAAGTTCTTCGAGTAGTTTACAAATCATTTGAACCACTTCAAGATTCGTTTTTTCACAATTCCCACCAATATTATAGCGTTCTCCGAATCGACCTTTGGTTAAAACTAAATATAAGGCTTGAACATGATCTTCCACAAATAACCAATCACGAATTTGCTGCCCATCGCCATAAATCGGCAAAGGCTTTCCCATCACAGCATTTGAAATCATTAAAGGGATAAGCTTTTCAGCGTGTTGATAAGCCCCATAGTTATTGGAACTGTTTGTGATAATCACCGGCAAACCATAAGTGCGATGCCAAGCGTGCACCAAATGATCACTCGCCGCTTTTGAGGCTGAATAAGGACTACTCGGATGATAAGGAGACTGTTCAGTAAAGGCAGGATCAGAAAGGGATAAATCCCCGTACACTTCATCTGTAGAAATATGGTGGAATCGAAAGGTCGTTTTTTTAGCTTTGTCTAAGGTATCCCAATAATTCTTAGCAACCTCTAACAACGTATAAGTACCAACAATATTGGTTTGAATAAAATCAGCCGCTCCCGAAATAGAACGATCGACATGACTTTCTGCCGCCAAATGCATCACTGCATCAGGCTGATATTTTTCAAAAACGCTTTCTATCGCCTTAAGATCACAGATATCAATTTGCTCAAAAGCATAGCGAGGATTATTTTCTACCTCTTTCAAAGCTGATTGATTTGCCGCATAGGTCAGTTTATCAATATTGATAACAGAATCTTGAGTCTGATTAATGATATATCGAATAAG
>NZ_CAJLNI010000119.1 GCF_905207935.1 uncultured Haemophilus sp. | reverse complement strand
CTCCAAATAGTTGGTTTATTATTTCTTATACTACAACATAGGTATTCCTATACCCATTTGGTATTCTACTCTCTTATAAAACCATTGCAAGAAATCCCCAACTTATTCCAAAAAAATTTGATATTTTGCAAGTTTTGGTAAATTTTCTGCTCAAAAAATAAAAAAGCGGAATATCACTATTCCGCTTTTCATATAAAAATAACAACATTAAAACACGATACGATCTCGGTTTTTTTCTAACGTAGCTTTACCAATGCCTTGTACTTCAAGTAGTTGTTCTGCCGCAGTGAAACTACCGTGTTTTTCACGGTATTGCACAATGGCTTCTGCTTTTTTCGCCCCAATACCAATCAGCGCTTTTTGAATGTCTGATACGCTAGCGGTATTGATATTTAATTTATCACTCACCGTTTGTTGTACTGTTTGTGATGGTGCTTGTACAGCTGTTTGTTGCTGCACTTGCGTTTGCGGTTGAGCCTGCTCAGCTGTTTTTTCTTCTGCAAGCGCTTCTGTGCTCAACATCGCGCCTGCAATAAATAATGAACTAAATAAATGTTTCATCAATTTCATAAAAATGTCCTTTATTAACAAATAAGTACCGTTGATTCATATCAACAGTGACATTTTTAAGAAACACAGAAAACACGCAAGAAATCAACCGCACTTTTGCGATCTTGATCGCAAAAATTACATTTAAGCAAATAAAAAAACGACCTTATCGCACCACTACAGCTGTGCCACTCGCAATCACCATAAACATACTTTTATTGCTTACTGTTGCGTAATTAATCTCTACGCCAACCACAGCATTTGCCCCTAAAGCAATTGCTTTTTCTTCCAACTCTTTCAAGGCATCTTGGCGTGCACGACTAATACGACGCTCATAAACACTCGAACGCCCACCAATCACATCGGTAATAGCCGCAAAAAAATCACGGATGAAGTTTGCCCCAGCAATCACTTCCCCAAAGACGACTTGTTTATATTCTACGATTTGTTTACCTTCAATATTAGGCGTAGTGGTAATAATCATTTTGTATCCTTTAATTCTCGTTAAAAATCAACCGCGCTTTAGGCCGTTAATTTTGATTTCAAAACAGCTAATGCCTTCGCACGATGAGAAATTTTCTTTTTCTCTACGGTTTCTAATTCGGCAAAAGTACAGCCTTTTTCAGGGCTAAAAAAGAGCGAGTCGTAACCGAAGCCATTTTCACCTTTTTCTTCATAAATAATCTGCCCGTCACATTCACCTTGAGCAATGATCGGAGAAGGATCACTTGGGTGTTGTAATAACACAATCGTACTCACAAATTTTGCTTGGCGACGTTCAGTCGGTACATCGGCTAATTCTGCCAATAATTTTTCTCGGTTTTTCGCATCAGCTTCGTCACCATCCACACCGGCATAACGAGCAGAATACAATCCAGGCGCACCATTTAACGCATCCACTACAAGACCGGAATCATCTGCAATGGCCGGTAAACCTGATTTTTCAGATGCATAACGTGCTTTCAAAATCGCATTTTCAACAAACGTTAATCCTGTTTCTTCTGGACTTTCAATGCCTAAATCGGTCTGAGCAATGACTTCAAAACCGAAATCGGCTAATACGTCTGCCATTTCTTTTACTTTGCCTTTATTGCCCGTGGCAAGCACAATTTTTTGCTTCATGATTCTGTCCCTCATATCAAATATTGTCTTATTTTAGCACCTCACCAAAAATTTTCGGAATAAATATTGACTTTAACCTTAGGTCAAGGTTTATGATTCGTGCGCATTCAGTTATCACATAGGAGAAAAACATGAAAAAACTTATGACTTTTATCACACTTAGCGCTGCTGCAGTTTCAATTTATGCCCAAGCTAATGAACAACCGCATCAAGCACACATGAATATGCCAATGTCGACAGATTCTGCAATGCAACAAGAATTAATGCAAGGTATGAATCAAATGAATCAAGACATGATGGCAGCTGCGCAATATAAAGATCCTGATGTTGCTTTTGCAGCAGGTATGTTGCCACACCATATTGGCGCAGTAAAAATGGCGGAAGTTGAATTGAAATACGGAAAAGATCCTGAGATGCGTAAGCTTGCTGAGAATATTATTAACGCTCAACAAGCAGAAATTGAACAAATGCAAAAATGGCTTAAAGTGCATAATAAAAAATAAAATAACACAAAAAAAGTGCGGTAAATTAACCGCACTTTTTTAATAGAATTAGTTCACTTCTTTTATTCTTAACTCTTTTGGCACTTCAAAGAACATATTTTCTTCTAAGCCTTGAAGCTCTTCAATAGCATCGGCACCAAATTCTTTTAATCGAGCAATCACAGATTGCACCAATTCTTCCGGTGCAGAGGCCCCCGCTGTTACGCCAATTGTTTTAACGCCTTCAAACCAATCTGCCGACACATCATTTGGATCATCAATCAATTTTGATTTCACCCCCATACGCGATGCCAACTCAGCTAAACGGTTAGAATTTGATGAGTTTTTAGAACCTACAACGACCACTAAATCACATTGTTTCGCTAATTCACGCACCGCTTCTTGTCGATTAGTTGTTGCATAGCAAATATCATTTTTATGTGGGCCTTGAATCGCAGGATATTTATCTTTCAATGCACTGATAGTTTCCGCCGTATCATCAAGAGAAAGTGTGGTTTGTGTCATAAAGGTTAAATCATCACTTTCTTGAACCGGCAAACGAGCAATATCTTCCACGCTTTCAATTAAGAAAATACCACCTTCCTCGTTTCTGTACTGCCCCATTGTGCCTTCCACTTCTGGATGGCCTTTGTGTCCGATCAAAATCGCTTTCGTCCCTTTACGGCTCGCACGAGCCACTTGCATATGTACCTTGGTTACCAACGGACAAGTTGCATCAAATACTTTTAACTGACGATCTTTCGCTTCTTGACGAACGGCTTGTGACACGCCATGAGCGGAGAAAATCACAATGGCACCATCTGGCACTTCACTTAATTCTTCTACAAAAATTGCCCCACGCTCACGCAAACCATTTACCACAAAACGGTTATGCACCACTTCATGACGGACATAAATCGGTGCACCATGAATTTCAAGCGCTAATTCAACAATGCTAATGGCTCGATCGACACCTGCGCAAAATCCGCGAGGGTTAGCTAAAATTATCTTCATTTTTGACCGCTCTTTTTATCACCTTTAAAGGCATCTAATGCTAATAAACCCGCACCAATACAAATCGCAATATCTGCCACATTGAATACCGGATAATGATAAATATCCCAATAAAAATCTAAGAAATCCACCACAAAACCGTTATACACACGGTCCACCATATTGGCTAACGCACCGCCAATAATCAGTGCATAAGCTGAGTTTTGTAATTTTTGCTCTGCAGAATTCTTTTTCATAAAGTAAACCAGCATTAAAGAAATCCCGATTGCTAGCACGATAAAGAAATATTTCTGCCAACCACCATGCTCAGCAAGGAAGCTAAACGCTGCGCCATAGTTACGCACATAGGTTAAATTAAAAACGGGCAATATGTTCACACTTTCATATAAATCAAAGCGTTGTACTACGATATATTTAGTCAGTAAATCAAGGATAAATGCGACCGCACTTATCCAAAGGAATGAAAGTCCTGTTTTATTTTTTGTCATAGGAAATTATCTGTCTTTATAAATGGACGATGATTTTAACAACTCGAATAGCCTTTATAAAGCAAAAGGCATCAAATTATAAAAGGCGAACACATTGGTTCGCCTTGCAATGTTAATTACTTTTTCTTCACCGGTCTTTGCCAACCTTGAATATGGCGTTGTGGCACGCGAGTAATCACAAGCTCATCTTTCTCAATATTTTGAGTAATCGTTGAGCCCGCACCGATCGTTGCGCCATCGGCTACAGTAACTGGCGCAACTAACTGCGTATCTGAGCCCACGAATACATTGTTACCAATGATTGTTTTAAATTTATTTGCACCGTCATAGTTACAAGTAATGACACCTGCACCAATATTACAGTTTTCACCGATTTCAGTATCACCCACATAAGTGAGGTGGTTTACTTTAGAGCCTTTACCCACTGTGGATTTTTTAATTTCTACAAAGTTACCCACATGGGTTTCAGCAGCTAATTCAGCACCTGGACGTAAACGAGAGAATGGACCAATCGCCGCTTTCTCACCAATTGTCGCATCTTCTAAAACAGAATAAGGCTTGATCTCAACATCATTACCAATAGTCACGTTTTTCAATACACAACCTGCACCGATTTTTACACGGTCACCCAAGCGCACATTGCCTTCCACAATTACATTCACATCAATTTCAACATCTTTACCGTGCTCTAATGTGCCGCGTAAATCAAAACGCTCAGGGTCAATCAACATCACGCCTGCAAGTAAAAGTTTTTCTGCCTGTTTACGTTGATAATAGCGTTCCATTTTGGCTAATTGTAGGCGATTATTTACCCCTTCAACTTCCATAAAATCAGTTGCTTGCACAGCTACAATCGGACAACCATCTTGATGAGCTAAGCCAATTACATCAGTAATATAAAACTCGCCTTGTGCATTATTATTATCTAAACGCGCTAACCATTTTTTGAAACTTGCACCATCTGAAACTAACACACCTGTATTAATCTCTTGAATTTTAAGCTGCTCAGGCGTTGCATCTTTTTGTTCAACAATCCCTACAACTTTGCCATTTTCACGTACGATTCGACCATAACCTGCTGGGTTATCTAATACGACCGTTAACACTGCAATACCATTTTCAGGTTTCGCATCGATTAATTTTTGCAATGTTTCTGGTGTAATCATTGGACCATCGCCATACACCATTAAAACATTTTCATCATCACGGAAAAAAGGCATTGCTTGTTGCATAGCATGTCCTGTACCCAATTGTTCCGCTTGGAACACCCAGTTCACGCTTTCATTTGCCAAACGCTCACGCATTAATTCGCCACCGTGACCATAAATCAAATGTACGTTTTCCGCACCTAATTGATTTGCCGTATCGATCACATGTTTTACCATCGGTTTACCTGCCACTTTGTGCAAGACTTTAGGTAAATCAGAATACATACGAGTGCCTTTACCGGCCGCTAAAATCACCACGCTTAATGCTTTATTTGTCATAAATTCTTCTCTTCTTGATAAAAAATTTTTGGGCGTATTCTATCGTAGAAAGGGTTGAATGATAAGTTGTTTATCTTTTTAAGAAAATCCTATAATAGAAAAAACTTTTCAACCCATAGAGGTACGCATGCGTAATCGAGACGAAATCATCTTACAACTACTAAATCACCAAGGGAAAGTTAGTGTGCAAGAACTTGCCCAGCAATGCGAAATGTCAGTAGAGACCATTCGTAGAGATCTTAATCGATTAGAAAAAAAAGGTTTACTCTATCGCATTCATGGTGGCGCTGTTAGCGGAAAAACGAATGATATAGGATCTTTTTTTCAAATACGACAACATATCAATGCTGCAGCCAAAAGACATATTGCCCAAAATGCCCTTGAATTACTTTATGAAAATGCTGTGATTGGCCTCGATGCAAGCTCCACCAGTTGGTACTTTGCATATCTCATGCCTGATATCCCCTGCACGGTTGTGACAAACTCAATTTTTAACATCAATGCTCTCGTAAATAAGCCCAATATCAAAACAATAGTGACTGGTGGAGT
>NZ_CAJLNI010000118.1 GCF_905207935.1 uncultured Haemophilus sp. | reverse complement strand
ATGATGGCCATTATTTTATTCTTTGACTGGATTGTGGGTGATACCCGAATTTCCCGTTCTAAAGCGAAAAAAATGAATTAACTCGTTAAGTTGTAGGTAAATATTATGAGTAATAATGATTTCTTAGTATTAAAAAATATCACCAAATCTTTTGGTAAATCCACAGTCATTGATAATTTAGATTTAACCATTAAACGTGGCACTATGGTGACATTATTAGGGCCATCTGGTTGCGGTAAAACCACTGTGTTACGTTTGGTGGCAGGCTTAGAAAATCCAACTTCAGGTCAAATTTTTATTGATGGTGAAGATGTAACCAAATCATCTATTCAAAATCGTGATATTTGTATCGTATTCCAATCTTACGCTTTGTTCCCACATATGAGTATTGGCGATAACGTGGGCTATGGTTTACGTATGCAAGGTGTGGGAAAAGAAGAACGAGCTAAACGTGTAAAAGAAGCGTTAGAGTTGGTTGACTTAGCGGGGTTTGAAGATCGTTTTGTGGATCAGATTTCAGGTGGTCAACAACAACGTGTCGCTTTAGCGCGTGCGTTAGTGTTAAAACCGAAAGTATTACTTTTTGATGAGCCATTAAGTAACTTAGATGCAAACTTACGTCGTTCTATGCGTGAGAAAATTCGTGAACTGCAACAAAGTTTAGGCATTACCTCACTTTATGTGACTCATGACCAAACTGAAGCGTTTGCGGTATCCGATGAAGTTATCGTCATGAATAAAGGTAAAATCATGCAAAAAGCGCCAGCAAAAGAGCTTTATTTGCGTCCAAATTCTTTATTCCTTGCAAACTTCATGGGCGAATCGAGCATCTTTGAAGGTAAATTGGAAAATAACACCATTGATGTGAATGGTTACAAATTACCATTAAGTAATGCTGCGCAATTTAATTTATCGGATGGCGAATGTTTAGTAGGTGTTCGCCCTGAAGCGATTTACTTAAAAGCAGAAGGCGAGGCCGCACAACAATGTGAAATTAAGAGTGCGGTCTATATGGGTAATCACTGGGAAGTGGTGGCGATTTGGGCTGGCAAAGAATTGCTCATTAACACTAAACCTGAAGACTTCAATGCTGATCTCAAACAAGCTTATGTGAATTTCTCTGAACAAGGCATTTTCTTGCTGAAGAAAGAGAAATAATATCAATTTAAAGGCGTATGGAAGCATACGCCTTTTCTTTTAAAACTCTTTCAAAATTAACCGCACTTTTCCGCTCACTTTTACTTTATCCAACAGAGCTGTATAATGTCTCGCTTTTGAATATAAACGATATGGGGGGAAAGCATGATAAAACCTGATACTTTACCGCAATTTTTGCGTAATAAAGTCGAGGAAAATGATGCCTTTGGTCTTGTGGAAGGGCTGTGCCAATTATTACGTAATAGCCCCACAGAAAAAATTTCTCCAACCTTGCATTTGTTTAAGTTTATCTTAAAGAACGATAAAGAATTAGGCTGTTCTGTTTCGAAATTATTATGTGGTTGGTTATGTGGTTTACGTCTTTACCCGTTGTTTATTAGTAGCGGTATTCTTACGCGTGGCGGTTTTGGGCAAGAAATGAAAACGCGTATTTATGAGCGTTTTAACCCCTCGTTTAAAGATATTAATGATTTACGTGATATTTTTTATTTATTGTTTAGCGATAAAAATGATGCACGCTGGATTGATGCCGTTCCTTTAAAAACGTGGCGAGGCGTATTTGGCGTTTTGGCCCGTTATACTGAGCCCAAAGATCGTGAACGCTTAAAAAATCATATTGAAAGTGAAGGGTTATTTGCTATTGAAATGCTTTCAATTTGGATTGCGGCTGAAGATATGGATCCTGAGCTGATGCGAATGGAGCCCTCTTTGTTGAATGCAGATTCCCCTTTTGTGGCATTGCACCATGAAGTGGTGAATTGGTTACAGGCGCGTCGCCAATCAATAGATTTTGATGATAGCCATTTACAGGTAATGTTTGATCAATGTAAGGCATTGATTATTGGCTTACAGAAACGTGGGGCAGTAGTGGGGTCTTCCTTAAATACAGCGTATTTATTAGAACGTCTTTCCCAGACTTTAGAACGATTAGAAACGTTGATGGCAATTTTTGTTTCAAATCGCTATTTACCGCGTCGAATATTGTTATTAACGGGTTGTTTTGCCCGTGCAGCTGCAGAGCGACATAGTATTTCCCGATTATGGAAACAAAGCTCAGGATTAATTGCTCGTAGTGTTACGCAGAATGCTGGGGACCACGGTGAGCATTACATTACTCGAGATAAAAAAGAGTATTGGGCAATGTTTTACTCTGCGGCAGGTGGTGGTGCATTGATTGCACTAATGGCGTTATTTAAAACCTATTTAGGCAGCATTATTGATGATAAAGTCTGGAAAGGTCTTGCCGAAGGTTTAAATTACGGCTTCGGTTTTATGGTGATCTTTATGTTGCATTTCACGGTTGCAACCAAACAGCCAGCCATGACAGCTGCTCGTTTTGCTGAGGCAGTAGAGAAAAATCCACAAGGCAAAACATTAAATATGAAATTAGCCCAATTATTAGTGGATGTATTTCGTTCCCAAAGCGTGGCCGTTTTAGGCAATGTAGTAGTTGCTATGGGATTAGCGGCATTAATTGCTTTTGTTTATCAACATCAAACAGGTGAGCCATTGATGAATTCAGAGAACATAGCCTATCAATTACACCGTATTGATCCTTTAGATGGTTCTTTATGGTTCGCAGCTATTGCAGGTGTATGGTTATTCTGCTCCGGAATTATTTCTGGCTATTTTGATAATCGTAGCAATTATTTGAATATGCGCATGCGTTTAGCACAACATCCGTTATTAAAAAAATTGATGTCTGAGAAGTCTCGCGTTAAATTTGCTAATTATATGCATGAGAATTATGGCTCGCTTATTGGTAACTTCTGTTTTGGTATGTTACTTGGGCTTACCGGTTTAGTGGGATATTTAACTCATCTCCCGTTAGATATTCGTCATGTTGCATTTTCATCAGCGAATTTAGGATATAGTGCAGTCAGTGGACAATTTGCCTATCCATTCTTTTTACAATGCATTGCTTTTGTGTTGCTGATTGGTTTAGTGAATTTAATGGTCAGTTTTTCATTGACACTTTGGGTGGCGCTGCGTTCTTTGAATGCGGAAATTGATAGCTGGTGGCCAATTTGGTATGAAGTTTGTCAAATTGTGAAAAAACGTCCATTAAGTTTATTTCTTCCCGTTCAATTAGATAAATAATCATTTTAAGTGTGGTCAAAAATATCAACGTTTTTGACCGCACTTTCTTTTCGACAAATTTAATTTGCGTTATCATGTTGCTCATCTAATGCTATAACTTTATGAATTATTCTAATGAAACCCACATTTCTTGAACTTCGTCACCTAAGAACCTTGCTTGCTTTAAAGGAAACGGGCAGCGTCTCAATGGCGGCAAAACGTGTTTATTTAACACAATCGGCACTTTCTCATCAAATTAAGTTAATGGAAGAGCAATTTGGTTTACCTCTTTTTGAGCGTAAAAGTAATCCATTGCGTTTTACCGCAGCTGGCGATCGTTTGATTCGTCTTGCCAATGAAATTCTTCCGAAAGTGGTTGATGCTGAACGTGAACTTGCTCGTGTAAAACACGGTGATGCAGGGCAGTTAAGAATTGCGGTGGAGTGTCATACTTGCTTCGACTGGTTAATGCCGGCGATGGATGAATTTCGTCAGCATTGGAGCTTGGTAGAATTGGATATTGTGTCTGGTTTCCACACTGATCCAGTTGGATTGCTATTGTCTCATCGTGCAGATTGGGCGATTGTGTCTGAAGTTGAACAAAATGATGATGTTTTATTTAAGCCGTTATTTTCTTATGAAATGGTGGGGATCTGTTCTAAAGATCATCCATTAGCCAATAAAGAGGTTTGGCAGGCGGAAGATTTCGCTGAAGAAACTTGGGTAACCTATCCCGTTCCTGATGATATGTTAGATTTATATCGCCAAGTGTTGAAACCGAAAGGCATCAATCCACCGCGTCGTACAACGGAGCTGACGATCGCCTTGATCCAGTTAGTGGCGAGTCGTCGAGGCATTGCTACCGTACCTTATTGGGCGGCATTACCTTATTTAGAAAAAGGGTATGTGGTGGCGCGTAAAATTACAGAAGAAGGGCTGTACAGTAACCTTTATGCGGCAATTCGTAAAGAAGATGCTAATTTAGCTTATATCGAAGATTTTCATCAAACAGTAAAAGCACAAAGTTTTTCGACCTTACCTGGTTTGTCTGTTTTAGAGTTGTAGTAGGTCAATATGTCAGAAGTTGTGACAGAAAATCCCATCAAAGCCGCGGCAAAAGCGGCATTTCCTTACAGCATGCCAATGCTTGCCGGCTTTTTATTTTTAGGCGTGGCATACGGCATTTACATGAAAGCACTTGGATTCGGTGTTTGGTTTCCCGTTGCAATGGCAGCACTCATTTATGCAGGCTCCGTGGAATTTATTGCAGCCGCCGCCTTAGTTATGCCTTTTTCGCCTTTAAGTGTTGCGTTGGTTACGCTGATGGTCAGTGGTCGCCAAATTTTTTATGGCATTTCCATGTTAGAAAAATATGGTGCTCAACTCGGGAAAAAACGTTGGTATTTAATTAGTACCCTAGTCGATGAAAGTTTTTCCCTGAACTATATGGCGAAGATTCCCGATCATTTAGATAAAGGCTGGTATATGTTCTTTGTCAGTTTTTATCTCCATCTCTATTGGGTCATTGGAGCGGGATTAGGTAATCTATTTGGTTCAATCATTCCTTTTGATTTAAAAGGGGTAGAATTTGGGATGACCGCACTTTTCCTCGTAATCTTTGCTGAAAACTGGCTTAAAGAGAAATCTCATGAAAGTTCATTATTAGGTTTAGGTGTGGCTTTTGCATCGCTATTAATTGTTGGGAAAGAGCATTTTTTAGTGCCAACGCTCATTAGTATTTGGATTCTGTTAACAGTAAGACGACCTAAACTTTCATCTAAATTGGAGGCACTAAAATGACATTGATGGAACAAATTATCACCATTGCGATTTGTATTGTGTGCGTGCAATTTACTCGATTATTGCCATTCTGGATCTTTCCCGCCAATCGCCCTATTCCAGAGTATATCCGTTACCTTGGCAAAGTATTACCCGCAGCGATGTTTGGGATGCTAGTGGTGTATTGTTATAAAAATGTGGATGTGCTGAGCGGTTATCATGGATTGCCTGATTTTATTGCAGGTGCTTTAGTGTTGGGATTGCATTTCTGGAAAAAGAACATGTTTCTTTCCATTTCAGCAGGTACGATTTTTTATATGTTTTTAGTGCAAAAAATCTTTATCTAAGGGAATGTTGAGCGAAATAAAAATTTCTTGATATTGCAATCGGTTGCCTTTATTTCGTCTCTTTTCCTCGATTCCAAAATCTTTTATGATGCCGCCTCAATCATTGTTGACGGAGAGATTTATGGAATTTAATTTCATCGAATTATTAGGCTATTTGGCAACATTCTTTGTGGCCGCGTCTTTTTTATTTAAATCGATTGTTCACTTGAGAGTTGTTAATGCAATTGGAGCGGTACTTTTTGTCGTTTACAGTTTGATCATCAAATCTTATCCAGTTGCGCTTCTAAACGCCTTCTTAGTTTTCGTTAACTTATATCAACTTTATCGTTTGAAAAAAGAGCA
>NZ_CAJLNI010000117.1 GCF_905207935.1 uncultured Haemophilus sp. | reverse complement strand
GCAACGGTGAGCACATAAGTTAGTCGGCTAGACCACGTTTGGCGAGATTGAGTGTTTGTAGTCATAATATATTCCGTTTGCTTTTATTCGTTTAATATTCTGTTTTTTCTTTGTATTCGCAGAGATCTTCAATAATGCAAGCCCCACAGCGAGGTTTCCGCGCGGTACAAGTATAGCGCCCATGTAAAATAAGCCAGTGATGTACATCCACTTTAAATTCTTTTGGCACAACTTTGAGCAGTTTTTCTTCCACTTTTACCACATCTTTGCCAGGGGCAAAGTTTGTGCGGTTGCATACGCGAAAAATATGCGTATCCACTGCAATAGTTGGATGACCGAAAGCGGTATTTAACACGACATTTGCCGTTTTTCTGCCGACCCCCGCAAGGGCTTCTAACGCTTCTCGATTTTCGGGTACTTCACCGTTGTGCTTTTCAACTAAATCACGGCAGGTTTTAATGATGTTTTCTGCTTTACTGTTATAAAGCCCGATGGTTTTAATATATTCTTTTAAATCCTCTAAGCCGAGATCTAAAATAGCTTGTGGGGTATTTGCCACAGGGAATAATTTTGCTGTCGCTTTATTCACGCCTTTATCGGTGGCTTGGGCTGACAAAATCACAGCGATGAGTAATTCGAAAGGCGAATTATACTCTAATTCCGTGGTGGGATGCGGGTTTTGCTCCCGAAGTCGAGTGAGAATTTCAATTCGTTTAGCTTGGTTCATTTTTTCATATCAATTCGGTTTTTAATCGCCAGTAGGATGCCTAATCCAATAAACGCACCTGGCGGAAGAATAAAGAGTAAAAAGCTGCTGTCAGCGTGATAAATATGTAATGTCAGGAATTTTGCCCCTTGACCGAATAGGTTTTCAATGCCTTCAAAAAGGGTACCTTGGCCTAAGATTTCACGTAGCGCACCTAATACGGTGATACTTAATGCCATGCCTAATCCCATCGAAAAACCATCCCAGGCAGCATGTGCAATGCTATTTTTAGATGCAAAGGCCTCGGCTCGACCGATGACGATACAGTTAGTCACGATTAAAGGAATAAAAATCCCAAGTGCTTGATAGAGTGTATAGGTATAAGCATTCATCAATAATTGCACCACGGTTACGGTGGTGGCAATAATCATCACATAAATCGGAATACGGATTTCATGAGGGATTTGCTTACGAAAGAGCGATACAACGGTGTTTGTACAGGTTAAAACCAACATAGTCGCCAAACCTAAACCTAATGCATTTGTTGCAGTACTTGAAACAGCCAACAGCGGACAAAGCCCCAATAATTGCACGAGGGTAGAGTTGTTTTTCCATACGCCTTGAATAAAGATTTCTTTCCAAACAGAAGGCGTTTGCGTTATTTCTTCTGAATTTTCAACCGCACTTTGCTCATCAAGTGCGGTCGTTTTTTCGGTTAAATCAGTCATAATAAATATCCTATTGCGCGTATTTTTTTGCCATCTCGTTGAGTAATGCCTCATTTTCAAGTATCACGAGAGCAGAGCGTTTTACTTGATTCACAATCGCGCGCGGCGTAATCGTTGCGCCAGAAAATTGGTCGAATTTACCGCCATCTTTTTTGACCGCCCAATCTTTTAGGCTTTCCGGTACGATAACTTGCTTCGTAAAACTCAAAATCCAGTCAGAAATGCGAAGTTCGATTTTATCGCCTAATCCAGGGGTTTCATGATGTTCGATGACACGCACACCTAAAACTTCACCTTTTGGTGTAATACCCACCAATAAACGGATATTCCCTGAATAACCATCAGGTGCCGTTGTTTCATAAGCATAGGCAGTTGGTACATGATCTTTAATAGCAAAATAGAGTTTTTGAATGCCTTTGAGTTTATCTTGCTCGGGCGTTTCTACGCTTTCAAGCAAGTTATTATTAAAATAATCTTGAGGAATGACTTGGAGTAATAACGCTTTTTGTTGTTCAGCCATGGCTTCATCAATTTTATCTTTTGTCAGCATATAAATGCCAGCAGAAACAGCGGTACATACAAGCGCAATAAAACCTAATAACAAACCAAAACGGGAGGTGACTTTAAAAATACCCATTATTTTCTCCCTTTTGCAAAGTGCCCCGCTACGCGAGGACGAGTGTAGTAGTCGATAAGTGGCACACAAATATTACTTAATAAAATCGCAAATGCCACGCCGTCAGGGTAGTTTCCAAAGTAACGAATGAGGTAAACCAATAATCCGACCAAGGAACCAAATACAAGCTTGCCGCGAGGTGTAATAGACGCTGTGACAGGGTCAGTCGCAATAAAGAACGCGCCAAACATCATCGCGCCGCTAAAGAGTTGGCTAATCATACTTAAATGATGATGGCCTGACATCGCAGTGATTGTTGCTAAGGTCACAAAGGTCACGAGCATTGAAACAGGAATTTGCCAGTGAATTTTTTTCTTTAAGATTAATATAATTCCACCAAGCATGAATGCCAGATTGACTTGCCACCAACCTTCAGCAAAGTCAGTCCCGTTTTGTAATAAAATCGGTAATTTTACAAAATCATGAAATACGCTTTCATCGCCTTGATGTAAGTTATAGAAGATTTTTGCACTGTCTAATGGTGTCGCTTGTGTAATTCCATCAATGGAATGGACGAGTTGACTTAAGCTAAAACCGTCAGTGGTTAAGCCAGTGAAAATTAAAGAAAGAGAGTCCGCAAATGTTGGGGGTTCATTCAATAATGAAATAGGTGGCATCCAACTTGTCATTTGTAGTGGGAAAGAAATCAATAGCACCACATAACCCACCATAGCTGGATTAAATGGGTTTTGTCCCAAGCCACCATAAACATGTTTACCTAGAATAACAGCGGAAAGCGTACCGATTAAAATCACCCAATAAGGTGCATAAGGCGGAATCGCCATCGCTAAAATTAAGGCGGTAAGCACCACGCTAAAATCTGAAATATAGACTAGGTTGGGCTTATTGCGCAATTTGGTCACAATAAACTCAAGCAATAATGCGAAAGAAATAGCCAAAGCGGATTGCACCAAAACACCCATTCCAAAATAATAAATCTGTGTGAGCAGAGCAGGCAGCATGGCTGCAATCACCCATAACATAATACGGGCGGTTAATTTGCCTGAATGAGTATGAGGCGAACTCACCATTTTCTTAAACATAATCTTTTCCTGCGTTATTCAGTTTCTTTGACAGCTTCAGCAGCCGCTTTTTTTGCTTTAGCTCTTGCTATGGCTGCTGCGATAGCGGCTTTTTTCGGATCAAGTGCGGTTGGGTTTTCATCCGTTTTTTCGACCGCACTTTCAGTTTCATTTGTTGTAACTGCTTCACTTTGAGCTGCCGCTTTCTTGGCTTTTGCTCTTGCTAGAGCTGCAGCAACAGCTGCTTTCTTCGCATCTTTTTCATCAGTTTGTGACAGTGTTGCATCCGACGCAGTGCTTGTATCTGCTTGTGCTTGTTGTCTAGCAAGACGGCGGGCTTTACGTTGCTCCATGAGTTCATGGTTGTCCGGTAAGATTTCCCCTTTCTCAGATACGATAGTTTTCGTTTCTTTATTTGCTGCTGAACCCGCTTGTTTTGCTTTCAAGCGTTCTAACGCGGCTTTAACGGGGTCTTCACCTTTTTGTTTTGCAAGTTCTTCTCGACGAGCTTCTGCCGCACGTTGTGAACGAGCTTTACGCTCTTGTTCTTCACGCTCCATACGAGCTTGTTTGGCTTCAAAACGGATTTTAGCCTCTTCGGCTTTTTTCGCTTTTTCTTTAATTTCCCAAATTAGCACTTTTTCTTGACGGAAATATTGGATAAGCGGAATGTGGCTTGGGCAAACATAGGCACACACACCACATTCAATACAATCTTTTAAGCAATATTCTTCTGATTTTTGGTGATCTTCACTGCGAGCATACCAATAAAGTTGCTGTGGCATTAAATTAACAGGGCAAGCATCAGAACAAGCAGAGCAGCGGATACAAGATTGCTCCGGTTCGGGTTCACCATATTCAAAATGATCAGGTGCCAATAGACAGTTAATTAATTTGGTGACGGGAGCATTGAGATCTGAAAGTTGCAATCCCATCATTGGTCCGCCTGCAAAAACAGGGAAGCGTTCGTCATATTGATAGCCAACTTGCGCCAATAAATGGTCAACTGGTGTACCTAAGCGAACCCAGTAGTTGCCTTTCTCTGAAATTTTATCACCAGTCAGCGTAACGACACGCTCAATTAAAGGCTCATCATTAATAACCGCTCTTTTCACCGCAAAAGCTGTACCGACATTATGCATTAATACGCCAATATCGTAAGAACGTCCGCCACTTGGCACTTCCATGCCGGTAAGCAAATAAATCAGTTGTTTGGCAGCACCAGATGGATATTTAGTCGGAATAACGCGCAATTCAATGTCATTTGCACCATGTAGTGATTGTTGAATAGCCTGAATTGCTTCAGGTTTATTGTCTTCAACCGCAATCACCACTTTTTCAGGACGTAAGATATAACGTAAAATGCGAATCCCTTCGATCATTTCATCCGTGTAATCACGCATTAAGCGATCATCACAGGTAATATAAGGTTCGCATTCCGCACCGTTAATAATTAAAAGTTTAACTTTCTTTTCAGCTGATTGGATTTTGGCTGCAGTAGGGAATACCGCACCACCTAAGCCGGCAACCCCTGCTTGATAAATACGATCAATGAGTTGTTCGACAGGTTGTGTGAAAAATTCTTCAAGTGGAAATTGCTCACGCCATTTATCCAAGCCATCCGCTTGAATATGAATCATATCCTCGGTTAAACCCGAAGGATGGGGCGCAACATGTTTTCCGATAAACTTTACGGTACCAGAAGTTGGCGCGTGAACAGGCAAGGTTCTTAAACCATCACCTTGTGTTAAAGGTTGACCTTTAAGCACATAATCGCCTTCTTTAACTAATACATTTCCCGCTGTGCCGGCATGTTGTTTAATTGGCACGTAAAAATCATGAGCAAGTTCAGATTGCTGAATAGGGGATTGGTTTGATTGAGATTTCATTCCAGGAGGATGAATACCACCTTTAAAATCCCAAATTTTGCCGGAGTTAAATCTTGTTAATACATCAGCCATATTATTCCGACTCCCCAACCACTAATTTTTTCTCGATTTCTGTGGTGTTTACAACCGGAATGACTAATTTAGGATCAAACTTCCAGTTCCAATTATCAATATCTTTTTTCACTTTAATCATGGAAATACAATCTGTTGGACAAGGTGCGACGCAAAGTTCACAGCCTGTACAGAGATCGGGAATAATAGTATGCATGGCTTTGTTTGTACCAATAATGGCATCAACAGGGCAGGCTTGAATACATTTGGTACAGCCAATACACATATTTTCATCAATAAAAGCAACCATTTCTTCAGGTTCAGCGACATCATCCATTGCTGGGACATCAACGCCCATGATTTCGGCAATTTTTACTACCGTCGGACGACCACCTGGCACGCATTTTGTGATAACGTCACCATTAGCAATTGCTTCAGCATAAGGCTTACAGCCAGGATAGCCGCATTGCCCACATTGGCTTTGCGGTAAGATAGCATCAATTTTTTCGACGATAGGATCAGCTTCGACTTTTAATTTAATCGAAGCAAAGCCTAAAATCGCGCCAAAAATTAAAGCGAGAACGGTTACTGAAATTAAGATAAACATTATTTTTTAGTGTTATTCCAAAATAATCCGAGAAAAATCACTGTTACAGTAATAAACATCAAGAGATAAATCATTTTACTAA
>NZ_CAJLNI010000116.1 GCF_905207935.1 uncultured Haemophilus sp. | reverse complement strand
AACATTGTGACAAGCCACTTCGTCAAATTAGTTATGTGTATATTGGTGATGCACGTAATAACATGGGGAATTCTCTTTTACTAATTGGATCAAAACTCGGGATGGATGTGCGAATTTGCGGCCCTAAGGCCCTATTACCTGAAGCCAGTTTTATTGAAATGTGTACAGGTTTTGCTAAAGAAAGCGGTGCGCGGATTACTGTAACGGATGATATCGATAAAGCCGTAAGCGGCGTTGATTTTGTGCATACCGATGTTTGGGTCTCAATGGGTGAACCATTAGAAGCTTGGGGAGAACGTATTAAGTTATTGCTTCCTTATCAAGTAACGCCAGAACTCATGAAGCGTACAAGTAATCCAAAAGTAAAATTCATGCACTGTTTACCTGCATTCCATAATAGCGAAACCAAAGTGGGGCGCCAAATTGCTGAAAAGTATCCTGAATTAGCAAACGGCATTGAAGTGACTGAAGAGGTGTTTGAATCGTCGATGAATATTGCATTTGAGCAAGCAGAAAACCGTATGCATACGATTAAAGCAGTCATGGTAGCGAGTTTAGCTTAGGAAAGATCGCGATAGATTAGTACATTTATTAATCATTTATTTAAGGATAATTTATTTCCATACTTTTTGTGGTTTTATTTTTATGTGAAAAATTAAATTTATTTTTTGATAATGATCACATTTTTTGAAAAATATTATTGACATGATATTTACACAAGCAGAGAATATACCCAACAAAGGTTAGTTTAGATAGAAAGAGGGAATTTTTCTATGCTACTTCGTACATATATACACAGATACGTCCATACGAAAGTGTTGAGACTTTTACGGTTTAATCCGATAAAAGGTCGTTCTTTGATGGCGCATATCCGTCGTACACGCCATATTATGATGCCGTCTCATCGCTCTTGCTTTTCATACTCAGTATTCGCTTCTCAAAACAAACCATCCAACACGGCTCTCTAAGCAGAGTTGTTCTCTCTGTTTAGAGAGTCTCCACAGATTAATTTCTGAATATTTTTGTATTGTCTAGAACAGGCAAGAAATATTTTGTGAAATTAACTTAATCTTATTTAATTTAAAATAAAAAATTCTTACTTTAGTTTTTTATATTAAAAAAACTAGAGCAGGTTGTTTTATTCTAAATAAATCTATTGCGTTATTAAAATTAATAGCGCAGGGTAACTTTACGTCAAAAAAATAAATAAAAGGAGTTTATTATGCCAAACTTAAAAATTGCATATAGTCCAAAAGTTGAACAATATTTCTCTACAAATAGAGAATTAGTTGAAATTACCAAAACAGACTTTACTGATGTTGCCGCTATTGTGTTGACAGCAGGGGATGTAGGTGAATACCTTGAACGTATTCAGGCGACAAACTTTGGTATTCCAGTATTTGTTGTTCAAACTGAAGAAGAACAAGTTGATCCGAAATTCTATGATGCTATTTATCATATTCAAGATTTAAATGGTTATGACATTAAGCTTTATAGCCGTCAAATCGAAACTGCTGCAAGACTTTATGAAGAAAAAATGTTACCTCCATTCTTCAAAATGTTAAGTGAATATGTAGAAATGGGTAATATTGCTTTTGACTGTCCGGGACACCAAGGTGGTCAATACTATCGTAAACATCCGGCAGGTCGTTTCCTTTATGACTTCTACGGTGAAAACATTTTCCGTTCAGATATTTGTAATGCTGACGTGAAATTAGGTGACTTGTTAATTCACGAAGGTGCAGCTTGTGATGCTCAAAAATATGCGGCTCAAGTATTCAATGCAGATAAAACTTACTTCGTATTAAATGGTACATCTTCTTCAAACAAAGTTGCGTTAAATGCAGTACTTGCTCCGGGCGATTTAGTATTATTTGACCGTAATAACCATAAATCAAACCACCATGGTGCATTAATTCAAGCGGGTGCAACCCCAATTTACTTAGAAACTGCACGTAACCCATTTGGTTTCATTGGTGGTATCGACAGTCACTGCTTCGAAGAAGATTATTTGAAATCATTAATTAAAGAAGTCGCACCTGAAAAATTAAACCAAAAACGTCCATTCCGTTTAGCAGTTATTCAATTAGGTACTTATGACGGTACAATTTATAACGCACGTCAAGTGGTAGATAAAATTGGTCATCTTTGTGACTACATCTTATTCGACTCTGCATGGGTAGGTTATGAACAATTCATTCCAATGATGAAAGACTGCTCTCCATTATTGCTTGAATTAAATGAAAACGACCCAGGTATTTTAGTGACCCAATCTGTTCATAAACAACAAGCAGGTTTCTCACAAACTTCACAAATTCACAAAAAAGATAAACACATTAAAGGTCAAGATCGTTATGTAAACCACAAACGTTTCAATAACGCCTTTATGTTACATGCGTCAACCAGTCCGTTCTATCCATTATTTGCGGCATTAGATGTGAATGCGAAAATTCAAGGTAGTGAAGCAGGTCGTCGTTTATGGCATGAATGTGTGAAAGTAGGTATCGAAGCACGTAAATTAGTATTAAATCACTGTGAATTAATTCGTCCATTTATTCCAACCACAATTAAAGGTAAAAAATGGCAAGATTATGACACAGAAGAAATTGCAACTAATCTCGAATTCTTCAAATTCCACCCAACAGATACATGGCATAAATTTGAAGGCTATGCTGATGAACAATACTTCGTTGACCCATGTAAATTCTTGCTTACCACGCCAGGTATTAGCTTAGAAACCGGTGAATATGAAAAATTTGGTGTACCAGCAACTATTCTTGCTAACTACTTACGTGAAAACGGTATTATTCCGGAAAAATGTGACTTGAACTCAATCTTATTCTTGCTCACTCCGGCAGAAACCCTCACCAAAATGCAAACTTTGGTTGCTCAAATCGCCTTGTTTGAAAAACACATTAAACAAGACTCTTTATTAAAAGATGTATTGCCAACTGTGTATAAAAACAATGAAGACCGTTACAAAGGCTATACCATCCGTCAATTATGCCAAGAAATGCATGACCTTTATGTAAGCCGCAATGTAAAACAACTTCAAAAAGACCTATTCCGCAAAGCAACATTACCGGAATATGCGTTAAATCCACACGATGCGAATATTGAATTCGTTCGTAACAAAGTTGAACTTGTTCCATTAACAGACATTGTTGGCCGTGTAGCTGCGGAAGGTGCGTTACCTTATCCTCCAGGTGTGTTATGTGTGGTTCCAGGGGAAAGATGGAGTCCAACTGCACAAAAATACTTCCTTGCATTAGAAGAAGGTATCAACACATTACCTGGCTTTGCACCTGAAATCCAAGGGGTTTACTTACAAAAAGATCCTGATGGACGTACTCGTGCATATGGCTATGTTTTAACTGACTATTAATAAAGTGAGGTTATGAGGTTCTTCCTCATAACCCTCTCAGCACAAACAAAAGAAAGTGCGGTTAAAAACATCTGATTTTTTGACCGCACTTGTAGGAGTATAAATTATGAGTGCTAAAAGTAATAAAATTGGTGTGGTACAACTCACCATTCTTACCATGGTTAATATGATGGGTTCAGGTATCATTATGTTACCGACCAAATTAGCCGAAATTGGGACTATTTCCATCGTTTCTTGGCTTGTAACAGCCGTTGGTTCAACAGCCTTAGCTTACGCATTCGCACAATGCGGTATGTTTAGTAGAAAATCCGGTGGTATGGGCGGTTATGCGGAATACTCTTTCGGTAAAGCTGGTAACTTCATGGCAAACTATACTTATGGTGTGTCATTAGTTATTGCGAATACTGCGATTGCGATTTCTGCTGTAGGTTATGGTTCTGAGTTCCTTGGTGCAACCCTTTCTCCACTTTCTATTGCATTATGGACGATCTTCACTCTTTGGCTTGCTACCATTCTTAACTTCGGTGGTGCAAGAATTACGGGTAACATCAGTTCATTCACCATTTGGGGTGTAATTATTCCTGTGGTAGGTATTTCAATCATTGGTTGGAAATGGTTTGATGGTTCAATGTATGTAAACTCTTGGAACCCACACAATGTGCCTACTTTTGAAGCGATCGGTGTATCTATTTCAATGACATTATGGGCATTCTTAGGGTTAGAGTCTGCTTGTGCGAATTCTGATGCGGTTGAAAATCCAGAGAAAAACGTACCAATCGCGGTACTTGGTGGTACTTTAGGTGCAGCGGTAATTTATATCGTTTCTACTAACGTTATCGCAGGTATTGTTCCTAACCTTGAACTTGCTAACTCAACCGCACCGTTCGGTTTAGCCTTTGCTCATATGTTTGATGAAACAATCGGTAAAGTCATCATGGGCTTAATGGTGATGTCTTGTTTCGGCTCATTATTAGGTTGGCAGTTCACTATTGCTCAAGTATTCAAATCTTCAGCAGAAGAAGGTTATTTCCCAGCATTCTTCAAAAAAGTTACTAGCAAAGATGCACCTATCGTTGGTATGGTAACTATCACTTCGTTACAAACATTACTCTCATTAATGACAATCAGCCCATCATTAAATAAACAATTCAATGTGCTGGTTGACCTAGCGGTAGTAACAAACGTTATTCCATACTTGCTCTCAATGGCTGCACTTCCCGTATTGTTGAAAACTGAAAACGTTCCTTACCAAAAATACAAAAAAACTGTTCTTGTTGCCTTTATTGGTTCAGTCTATAGTATCTATGCGCTTTATGCTGCGGGTGAACAAGCGATGCTATACGGTTCAATTGTGACCTTTATCGGTTGGACATTGTATGGTTTTGTTTCTTACAAATTTGACCTTAAAAAATCTCAAGCTTAATTAAAAAAGAAAAGCCTACATCTTCATGTAGGCTCTTTCGAGTAGTAATAAGATTAAAGTACAAAAGAGCGGTTGAAAATTTAATTGTTTTCAACCGTTCTTTTTATTTAGGACAACACTCTCAATAAAATAGGCTGAAACTCCGTTTGTTGGTCAAGTTTTCGGGTGTAACGTTTAACCATCACAAAGGAAAGTGCGGTCAAAATAAAGATTAAAATCGCACGGATGAGCTCATTTTCACTGATATAGCTAGAAAGTAATGTTGCAATCAATAAAGTAAAAAGCGGCACGATATACATTAACAATGCAGAAAATAACATGGATTTTTCTTCTAGACCGATTTCTACCATTTGACCTGTACGCAGTGGCGTAATGGTTTCGAGCGTGAAGATATGTTCGCCTCGTTTTCCATTGAGTTCAGACAGGGAAGCTGTTCCACAGGCTTCTCTAGCCGAACAAGCTCCACAGGCGCTTTGTGACTGACATTTCACTTTAGCAAGACCGGTTTCTGCATCATAGCTCATCACAATGGCACTTTCTTTTAGCATCGTGCTTCTCCCATATAAATATCAAAGCGGTGATTTTTGGTTTCACGACTAACATGGGGCGCTTTTTGCGCTAAGAATTCCGCATAATCAGGACGTTTTACCACCACGCGTTTACGGGCTAATTGTAGCGCAGGTGTCAAGAGTTCATCGGCATCCAAATCGGCACCAACCAAATGTTGGAATACACGCATTTCTTTTTTGACTAGGGCGGATTTTTGCTTGTGCGGATACATTGGATCCAAATACACCACATCAGCACTATCGATTTGTGGATTAAGTTCGGCAATATGATGAACATTTAGTAAGCGCATATTTTGTTGCATCATTTCACCTATTTCTGCATCCTGATAAGCGCGGTTGAGGCCATCCTGCAATAGTAAATATACTACCGGATGACGCTCCACTAAACGCA
>NZ_CAJLNI010000115.1 GCF_905207935.1 uncultured Haemophilus sp. | reverse complement strand
ATTTCATCCACTAAGAAGACTTGGCTTGGGAGCATAATCGGCGGTACATTTAATCCTTTAATACGTTCATTAATCTCGTCTAAAGAAAGTGCAGACTTAATTAAAAGTACAATGCTCTCACCTTTTTTATCATCGCTCAAGGCGACGGCAACAAATTGATTTTCTTCATCAAATACTTGTGAAAGTTTCTCTTCCACGCTGCCGAGGCTGATCATTTCACCGCCGACTTTAGCAAATCGAGAATAGCGATCCACAATGGTAATAAAGCCGTTATGATCGATATGGCCTTTATCGCCGGTTTTGTAATAACGTACACCGTCAATTTCAACAATCACTTCTGCTGTTTTTTCTGGTGCATTCAAATAACCTTTCATGACTTGTCCACCACCAATCAAGATCAAGCCATCTTCACCGACTGGTAATTCCTGCAAGCTTTCTGGATCGACAATTTTAATAATGGTGCCCGGTAATGGCATACCAACTGTACCGGTTTGATTGAAGGTAAATTCCTGTAAGGTTTCCGGATCCAGTAAATTAGGCATATTCACACTAGCCACTGGTGCTGTTTCAGTTGCGCCATAGCCTTCGTAAATTTCCAAGCCAAATTTTAGTTTAAAGGCTTCTTTTACATCTGCTTTCAATTTTTCGGCGCCCGCAATAACCATACGTACGTTTTGTAGCATTAACGGATGGAATTTCTTATTGCGTACATACAATCTAAAGAAAGTTGAAGTACCAAATAAAATACTCACCCGATGTCGAGCACACATTTTTCCTACTGTCGCCCCATCAGTCGGATCCGCCACACTCACCATTTTAATGCCTTCACACAATGGCAATAAAGTTGTCACTGTTAAGCCGAATGAGTGGAAAATTGGTAAGGAATTCAGAATCACATCATCTTTGTGGAAGTTTAATAATTCACCGATCTGTTTAATATTTGTTAGTAAGTTTTTATGACTTAATTCAATGCCTTTTGGATCACCTTCACTACCACTACTGAATAAGATGGTTGCAGTATCTTCCAAGCTTACGTCTGCAAAGTAACGTAATTTAATCCACCATTGTGGCGCCAAAAACGCGGTTAAAAATGACCGCACTTTATTCGCTTTAGTGATTGATTTCCCTAAATTTTCCATAAAGAGGGCTTTATCAGCCACCACTTGGCTAAAGTCAAAACCTTTTGCGTTCAACTTATCCAAGAATTTTTCAGAGGTAATGACTTGCGAAATATTGGCTTTTTTCAACGCTTTTTCCATCACTTCAGGGCTTAGCGTGTAGTTTAAATTTACCGGTACTTTGCCCATCACCATTAGGGTCATATTAATAATTGCCCCGATTGATGAACTTGGTAATAACACACCGACATTTTTTTCATTCCCTAAAACAGCTTTCAAGGTTTTCACAAACATTAGCACTGCAGCAATAAATTTCAGGTTATTCAATTTAGTGCCTTGTGCATCCACGGTCGCTTCTTTGAATAAATTCGATTTTGCTGAATTCAACCAATGATGCATCAGCGGTTTACGTTTACTCATGACTTTTTCCCATACGGAGAAAGAAAGTTCGAGTACTTTTTGCTTCATCGCTGTCGCATCAATAAAGCCATGAATTGGTTTACCAAATGCCACTAAAATTTCACGTTTACCTTGGCGTTTAGTTAAATTCTTATAGAAAGAATCCGCACGAGAGAAGCTGCTGCCCCATAATCCACGTAAATAGAAAGGAACAGTCGTCACATTCTCTAAATCTTTTAATACGTGCTCAAAGCCTTTTTGGAACTCATTAATTTGACCGTTATAGCTGATATGGCCTTCTGGGAATAAAGCCACTACTTCACCACGTGCTAAATATTCACGAATGGTTTCAATAGATTCACGGCTTGAACCGCCACCAATTGGGATGACTTTGAAAATACGGAAGAACCAAGTGAGATACCATTTGTTGTAAATTGGACGATACATCACAAATTTAATCGCACGCGGGCTAGCCGCTTGTAACACTAACCAGTCAATCCAGCTAATATGGTTACCTAATAACAACACACCACCACTTTGTGGAAGATTTTTTAACCCATCCACATGAAAACGGTAATTCGCTTTTAACGCAAAGAGCAAGAATAAACGCGTAAATAAATGAGGCACTTTCGACATGGTATATAAACTTGCAGCAAAACATGTAGCAGAAGTCACGAAGAATAAACCTTGAGTCGAAACATTAAGTTGTACAAAAACAATGCTTAATAGCAAAAACACTACCATGAACACGTTTTGTACAAAGTTGTTACCCGCCATGATTTTGCCGCTAATTTTCTCAGGTGCGAAATACTGAATCGTCGCATTTAGTGGCACGATTAATAAACCGCCAGAGAAACCAAAGACGAAAGAACAAAGTGCTAATACCACTCCACTTTGCGCGAGAGTTAAGAAGAATAATGAGGCACAAATACCCAACGCACCAAGCGGAACAATACCTAACTCAATATGTAAACGAGAAGCGCGTCCCGCAAGATATGAACCAAGCGCAAGCCCTATTCCACTCACTGCAAGAATCGCTTGAATGACAATAGCATTATCTTCATTGAACATCGCTTTATAATGCGCAGGGAATGCCGCCACAATAATTTGTGACACGCCCCAAAATAGACTTAATCCAATGACACTCAACCAAATATTTTGATCTGCTTTTAATGTGCGAACGTTATCTTTTAAATACCCTAAAGAAAGGTATTTTCTCATATCAAACTGACCATCTGTATTTTCAGCTTCTTGCTTAAAGAATGGGATTTTAAAAGCAAAATAGGCTTCTAATGTACTCAGCAATACTAACGCCACACCAATCACCCAAACACTTTGTAATACTTCATTCGGATCATCTGATGCCACATAATGCGCTTCAAAGAAGAAAGAAAAAGCAAAAGAACTAAATAGAATGGCCACAATGGTGAGCGCTTGAATGACACCATTTGCCATACCGATATTTTCAGTGCCCACAATCGATTTAATAATGCTATATTTGGCTGGAGAATAGACCGCACTTTGCGCTGCCAAAATCAATGTCAGTACAAAGGAAATAGCAAACATTCCCGTCATATAACTCAATAGAATCCCAGCACTGATCACCACAGCCGCTAAACTGCTATAACGAATCACATTGGTGCGAGAAAATTTATCGTTAATAAATGCCGAAGGGGAAAATAAGAAAATAAACGGCAATAAAATCATCGCATTAATTAATGCCGTTAAAACCACCAAACTCTCGCCTGAAAAACTTTTCAGTAATACATTTTGAATGGTAATTTTATGTGCTAAATCCACACTGGCATTAATAAAGGCAATGGCTAAATAAGGTATAAAGCCAGCATATTTTAAGAGTTTCATTTCGCACTCTCCGCTTGATAAAGATTAAAGGTTTTCATATTCAAGAGATAAGGTTTTAACACCAACAATAAATCAAATAAGTGTTTTAATTTTTCATCTTTTTGTTCGCTATTGGCTAATGCCGCTAAAGTCACATTCACCTCTTTTTCTGCTAACATTTTTGCTGCAGCTAAATAAGCTTTCACTACATCCATTTCGGCTTCATCACAACGAGCCAAGATCGCCAAAATATCACGTTCTTTTGCTGTAAAAATGCCTTCACGAGGATTCAATAATCCTTCCGCTACCATGTCTTCGATTTGTTTAGCAGAAAGATGAAACTCTTCAGAGAGTTGCTCGACTGAAAACATTTCATTTTCAGCCCCCATGATGATATCCAATAATCCAATAAGGCTTTCATAAGGATTATTCCAATCAAAATGAGGATGAGCAAAAAGTGCTTTAATTTGTGAAATCGTCGCATTGAAATTACTTTGTAGATATTTAATAAAGCTGAGTAACTTCACACAATGTTCATCATAGAGATGAAAATTCGGTTTATCTTTCACCGGCTCTGGCAACAAACCTTCTTTCACATAGTACAGCACCGTGGATTTTGGTGTCTGACTAAGCTTAACCAAATCATTCATTTTTAACATAAGGATTTCCCTCTAGGTTGATTTGTTGTGTATTGTATCGTATAAAAATAAAAAGTAAATAGTGTTACTTTACACTTTTAATTAGATTTAATAAAAAAGTTGCTCATCACATTATGAACAACTTTCTTAATCAGCTTTAGCTTTCAACTTTTCGCCATAGATCCTTACTGTAAATGACGCCCACTGGATTTTTCTTCGCCCCCATAATAGTTGGAGAAAGATAAACTGGCGTGGTGTATTGGAAAAGCGGTAAAGCAAGGTTTTCCTGTTGGATCTTCTCACTTAATTTTAAGTAAATTTCTGACCGCTCTTTTTCATTTAAGCTTTTCAATGCTTGCTCAAAAAGTTGATCGTATTCTGCATTAGCATAGCCATTTTTGTTATCCGGACTTTTAGAATAGAACAAGCCCAAAAATGCCATCGGATGATTAAAGTCCGCACACCAGCCAGAACGAATGACTTGGAAATCACCTTTTTGCCGTTTCATTTGTAATGTTTGCCAATTGACTGGTTGGGCATCCACGCGCAACATATCTGATTGAGTCAATTGCCCCACTAAGCGCTGTGCGATATTCACATGCAATGGCGCATCATCATAAAGCACATTTAAATGTAATGGATGTCTTTCATCAATTTTATTTTGAGCTAATAACTGCTCGGCTACAACAGGTTCCCATCTTGAATCTAGTCCATTTAACATGGCTTTCGGTAAAAAATACGAACTCGGAATTGCCGCTGGAATTTCATTATTCACGATATTGGTGACAGAGACCAACGAAGCAATCGCCTTGCGTACATCGACCTTAGCAACTTTAGGATCGTTGAGATTAAATTCATAAAAATAACTGCAAAGCTGTGGGAAATATTGAAGGTCCGCTTGCACTTCTGGTACATCAAGCACCACATCAAAGTCAGATAATTTAGTGGCGATAAAAGGCAAATATTCTACACGCTCAAAAGCCACATTATTTTTCTGCCAATAATAGGGGTTTTTAGTTAAGTGTATGCTTTTCACACTTTCACTTTCGATCATATAAGCCCCATTAGTCACAGGGGAATCAGGATCGCTATATTGTGGCACGAGGCTAATATGCGCCAACATTTCCGGCAAATACGGTGTTGGTTTATCAAGCTCAATGCGTAAAGTGCGGTCATTTTCCGCATAAATGCCTAAACTCTTAAAAGGTTTATTTTTTTCTAAAACGCCTTTCGCATTTTTTAGATTAAGATAAGCCAAATAAGATCTTAATGGACTATTGGATTGAGACAGTGCTTGCCAAGAAAGCATCACATCTTGAGCGACTAAAAGTTCACCGTTTGACCAACGAAGCCCTTCACGTAAGGTAAAGATCCAGGTTTTGTTGTCTTTTGTTTGCCAACTTTCTGCGATACCCGGCACAATTTTCCCTTCTGGATCATAAGCCGTTAAGCCTTCATACAAATCACGTAATAAGCCCTCTTGTTCTGGATAACGAACAAACCAAGGCTCAAAAGAAGGGGGATGAGTAAACGCTCGAGTCAGTAATGTACGATTCGGTTTTGAAGTATTCTCTTGTTTGATAGACTGGCTTTGTGTTGGTTGCTCATCCGTTTCTGTGTTTATCGATTTCTGGCTGTTTAATTTATCACAACCACTCAATCCAAAAACAATACCGAAAATGACCGCACTTTTAAGCCAAGTAAGGAAAGCATTATCCATTTTCAACGTCTTCTGTTTTAATCCAAAAGAAAAAGAACCAATATTTTACCGCAATTAAAAT
>NZ_CAJLNI010000114.1 GCF_905207935.1 uncultured Haemophilus sp. | reverse complement strand
ATCCATCCAAGCAAAAGTGCGGTTATTTTTAACGAAATTTTTTTCATTTTATTACAAGCTAAACTTTAAGAAGATCCACATCAAACCGCCTTAGTTTACCCATAAAATAAGGGGATTACCAATGCAATTATGGATGGGATTTGAAATTGTTATATGCATTTGAGCGTTAATACGACAATGCGATCAAAGGAAGAGTTTCCTTTGCTTTGAAAAAAATAGCGATTTTTCTCTTTATTCAGACATTTAACCAAAATGTAACTGGGCCATCATTGGTGAGGCTCACTTGCATATCTGCTGCAAATTGTCCGTTGGCAACAGTGACTTTTTCTGCACATTTTTGCGAAAAATAGCCATACAATTCGTTAGCCAATGCTGGTGCGGCACCTTTTGAGAAACTTGGTCGTAAGCCTTTTTGCGTGTCAGCAGCTAAAGTAAATTGGGATACCACAAGCACTTCACCACCGATTTGCTGCACGTTTAAATTCATTTTGTCATTTTCATCGCTGAAAATACGGTAATTTAAGACTTTCTCGGCGAGTTTATCTGCTTTGGCTTGGTCATCTTCTTTTTCCACGCCTAATAAAACCAATAAGCCCTTGGCTATTTGTCCTACAATTTGACCTTCAACTTCCACTTTAGCCTGTGTTACACGCTGGATTAATGCGATCATTTTACTTCCTCTAAATTTGTTTGATTCGTTGACCGCTCTTCTGCAAGTACTGCGGCTAATTGTGCACCGAATAACACCACTGTCCAGCTGATTTGAATCCACAATAACATGATCGGCAGTGTCGCCATGGCGCCATAAATTAATTGATAAGATGGGAAGGTAGTGATGTACCAAGTAAAGGCTTGTTTCCCTAAAGTAAAGAAAATTGCCGCAATTAATGCACCTGCTGCAGAATGCTTGATGCTCACTTTCTTATTTGGCACGACCATATAAATGAGCGTGAAAATAAACCAAGTAGAAAGAAATGGCACAAAGCTGAGGAGTTTTAAACCAAAAGAGAGCGTTTCCGATTGCTCGAACATGGCTTTGACATAGGAACTTGCCGCAATGCTAGTACCGATTAAAAGCGGGCCGAGCGTTAAAATGAGCCAATAAATAGCAAATGACGTAAAAATTGGGCGATTACTGGTATCTTGCCAAATGCCATTAAGTGTGCGGTCGATAGAGTTAATCAGCATTAATGCCACTAAAATCAAACTCACAATCCCCACGGCGCTCATTTTCTTTGAATTATGGACGAATTCATCAATATATTGTCCCACAACATCACTCGCGGAAGGAGCAAAATTGGTGAAGATGAATTCTTTCAATGCGCCAGTTACTTCGTTAAAAACGGGAAAAGCAGAGAAAATTGAAAACACCACCATAATTAATGGCACGATAGCGAGCATGGTGCTGTAGGTGAGTGAACCGGCAGCTTGCGTTAATTTATTTTCTTGAGAACGCTGCCAGAATAATGCGAGAAAAGACGTTAAGGTCATTAGAGCAAGCCTCCGCAACAATGTTTAAATTTCTTCCCTGAGCCACAAACACAAGGCTGTTTATTGCTTGGGAGCGGCACAGTGGGATCAACAAAATACCAACGACCATCAATTTTTACAAAAAGAGAATATTCGTGATGCACTTGTGGCTGTTCGCTGCCTTGAAAATGTGCTTTAAATTCAACCGCACTTTGTGTTTTGGTTAAGGTTTCTGCTTTGACAATATCTAAACCGAGCCATTGCGTTTCATCCGCCCAATCTTGCAGGGCTTTTTCATCTAATAAGGTTTGTTGGCTTGGCACAGTGGTTTGCACGATATAAGGAATATTTTTAAGCACAAACGCTGAATAGCGGGAACGCATGAGTTGTTCCGCTGTTTCTGGAAACATATTGCCTGAATGAAAGCGTCTGCAACAATCTTCATAAGAAAGCGAAGATTGGCACGGACAAAGTGCGGTCGTTTTAGCCGACATTTTAGGCCGCCTGCTGTAAATTACGTAATTGTGAGTTAACAGAACGTTTAAACGCTGGCGCTAATTCCTCGATGGCTAAGGCTTCTTCTAATTCTGCGACACTTGAAGGAGCAGAAAGTAGTGTGTTTAAACGACGAATTGTCCATTCTGGATAAGGACGATGTTGCAAGATGAGTTCATCGCCTTGATGAATTTCACCTTCTTCGATCACGCGAACATACCAACCTGTCCAGCCTGACTGACGAATTACCTCTCTTGTATTCTCATTCTTGGTATTATGAGATAAACGCTCGCAAGGTTTACGTGGTTGAGACACTTCTAAAAGAGTCGTGCCAATTTTGTAACGATCGCCTATGCAGACATTATCTTCATGTAAGCCGGATACCACAAAGTTTTCACCATAAATCGCACTACCGTAAAAATCAAACTTTTCACCAAGTAGCGCGTTTAAAGCAGGGAAAGACACATCAGACATAAAAAACAAGGCTTTATCAACACCACCGTGATGGGCTTTTAAACCCACATCGTTACCTTCTGCACCCAGCGTGTGCACTTTTACCATGGGTACCGGTTTTTTACGGATAGCACTTTCATATGAGCTACCATCAGGGAATGTTAAGGTTTCGATCAATCCTGTTTTAATAATAAGAATTTTTGCGTTTGACATCTATTTTTCCTGCTTTGAGTTAGTTTTGAGAAATTATACCGTAAAATCACTTAAATTTTGACCGCACTTCGTTTTTTCCTTATTATTCGTTTAAATAAAACTAACAAAACAAAGGAATCTTTATGCAATATTCTCTCGCGCGTACCGAACAAGGTCAAACCCTTGGTATTACCGCAAAAATGGCAAACCGTCATGGCCTGATCGCTGGGGCGACAGGGACGGGGAAAACCGTGACATTACGTAAAATGGCGGAAGCGTTCAGTGATGATGGCGTGCCGGTCTTTTTAGTGGATGTAAAAGGCGATTTGTCCGGTTTAGTAAAAGCGGGCACATTCAGTGGCAAAGTAGCAGAACGCATTGAGCAATTTGATTTAGGTGGCGAGAGTTATTTAAATGGCTATCCTGTGTCATTTTGGGATGTATTCGGTGAAACCGGTATTCCGCTTCGTACCACGATTTCTGAAATGGGACCATTATTACTTTCCCGTTTATTAAATTTAAATGCAACCCAAGAAGGCTTATTAAACCTTGTATTCCGTGTGGCAGATGATAAAGGCTTGCTACTCATCGATTTAAAAGATTTACGCGCCATGCTTAAATTTGTGGCAGAGAACGCTAAATCGTTCCAAGTAGAATATGGCAACGTATCAGCTGCGAGTGTGGGTGCGATTCAACGTGCTTTACTGACCCTTGAAAATGAAGGGGCGACAAATCTTTTTGGTGAGCCAGCATTAAATCTTGAAGATTGGTTACAAACCCGTGATGGTCGTGGCGTGATCAATGTTTTAAATTCTGAAAAACTAATTAATTCCCCAAGAATGTATAGCGCATTCTTGCTTTGGTTGATGTCTGAATTATTTGAGCAATTACCAGAAGTGGGCGATCCAGATAAACCAAAATTTGTGATGTTCTTCGATGAAGCGCACTTACTTTTTGATGGTGCACCGAGTGTGTTGGTGGACAAAGTGGAACAAGTGGTTCGCTTGATTCGTTCTAAAGGGGTGGGGATTTATTTTGTAACCCAAAACCCATTAGATTTACCGGATACCGTGTTAGGCCAATTGGGTAACCGTGTACAACACGCATTGCGAGCTTTCACTCCACGCGATCAAAAAGCAGTGAAATCTGCAGCGGAAACGTTCCGTTCAAATCCTGCTGTCAATGTGGTGGAAACCATTTCAACCTTAGGTGTAGGCCAAGCATTGATTTCATTCTTAGATGAAAAAGGGATGCCAGCGCCAGTTGAAGTGGCGTATGTTTATCCGCCGAAAAGCCAACTTGCGCCGATTACTGAAGAAGAGCGAGCTGCTTGGGTGAAAGACGATGAGCTTTATGCCTTCTATAAAGATTATGTGGATAATGAGTCGGCTTTCGAAGTGTTAAATGCGCAAGCAGATTTAGCAGCAGTACAACAAAAACAAGCTGAGCAAGCGCAGCAAGAGGAAGAAAGCGGTTTATTTGGTAGCTTAAGCCGTATGATTTTTGGAACACAAAAACGCGGTGATAAACTTTCCCCAACAGAACAAATTGTGAATAGCGTGGCAAAATCAGTTGGCCGCAATATTCGTAATGAAGTGACCAAACAAATCATGCGTGGTATTTTAGGCGCATTGAAAAAATAACGAAAATTTGACCGCACTTTGCGGCAAGAATGATAAAAAGGAGATTATTATGTCTGATGTATTTCACTTAAACCTGACTAAAGCACAACTGAAAGGTGCAACATTAGCTATCGTGCCAGGGGATCCAGCACGTAGCGAACGTATTGCTAAGAAGCTTGATAATCCCGAGTTTCTTGCAAGTACACGTGAGTTCACTTCTTGGTTAGGCTATTTAAATGGTCAACCGGTGGTGGTGTGTTCAACCGGTATTGGTGGCCCTTCTACGTCTATCTGTGTGGAAGAGCTGGCTCAGCTTGGCGTGCGTACATTCTTACGTATTGGTACAACAGGCGCGATTCAACCACATATCAATGTAGGTGATGTTCTTGTTACAACGGGTGCGGTTCGTCTTGATGGTGCAAGCCGTCATTTTGCCCCAATTGAATATCCAGCGGTAGCAAATTTTGAATGTACTACCGCACTTTTCAATGCCGCGAAAGAAAAAGGCATTGAGCCATTTGTAGGTATTACCGCGTCATCTGATACCTTCTATCCAGGTCAAGAACGTTATGATACTTACAGTGGTAAAGTGTATCGTGATTACCAAGGCTTGTTAAAACAATGGCAAGATCTCAATGTGATGAACTATGAGATGGAATCCGCGACGTTATTCACCATGTGTAATGCTCTTGGCTTACGAGCTGGTATGGTAGCAGGTGTGATTGTGAACCGTACACAACAAGAAATTCCAAATGAAGCCACTATGAAAGATACGGAAGAAAAAGCAGTATCAGTCGTAGTGGAAGCCGCAAGAAAATTGTTAGCGTAAAACTCAGATAAAAAGAACCGCACTTTTTAGAAGTGCGATTCTTTTTTTAACTGTTTTTTCGAGCAAAGGCAGCCGCTTCAGCGACTAATTGGTCATCAGGGCGTACACTTGTGTAGAGTTCAAATTGTTCAACGGCTTGTAGCACAATCACTTCTGCACCAGAAATGGTTTGTTTACCTTGCTGTTGAGCAAATTGGATAAACGGTGTTTCAGCAGGAATCGCCACCACATCAAAAGCGGTTTGAGCTTGTTGAATAAGATTTTCAGGAAAGGCGAGATCAAATTCTTCTTTTCCACCTTTCATCCCAATTGGCGTAACGTTGACTAAAATGTCTGCCGATTGATTATCTAAAGATGGGATATATTCATAGTCATAAAGTGCGGCTAAATTTTTACCTGTTTTTTCATTTCGAGCAAAAATCTTCAGATACTCAAACTCACTATTTTTGAAGGCTGCAACGACGGCTTTTGCCATACCACCACTGCCTTGTACAATCACTCTACTCTTTTTATCTAATTGATATTCTTTGATAAGTTTAACAATCGCAATATAGTCAGTGTTGTAAGCACGAAGAAACCCTTGATCATTCACAATGGTATTCACAGACTGAATGGCTTGTGCAGAAGGGGAGATTTCATCTAAAAATGGCATACAGCTTTCTTTAAATGGCATCGAAACAGCACAACCTCGAATACCAAGTGCACGAATGCCTTTGACTGCACTTTCAATATCCGTAGTAGTAAAGGCTTTATAGATAAAATTAAGCCC
>NZ_CAJLNI010000113.1 GCF_905207935.1 uncultured Haemophilus sp. | reverse complement strand
CTTCCCGTTGAAGATAAGGTAATATTTCCAATTCTGCCATGGAAGATGCCCCTATTCCATTCTGCCAAGCAGGCCCTGTGTCATACAACACGCCTTTCCCCTCTTTCACAATTAAGGTTGCTAAACCTTGTCCCACATCTAAGGTATCTAGCTGCCATTTGGGTTTCGTGAAATATCGATATCCTAGCGTACTCATACAAATACTAAAAATAAGAATTATGCCCAATAGCGCTTGTTTATACTCTTTTGCCGATAAGATTTTTGTATGATTTAACGTGAAAAAGCGACTCGATTTTAACGGTGTATTTTTTGTTTGAGCTTGAGATGCAAAATACAATCTACTTAACATTCCGCCAAAAATAAGGCTTAAAAGTGCGGTCAGAATAAGAGATAAATTAATTGAAATCGGCACATATGAGCCTTGGAAAACACGGAGACATTGTGTAATACCTTGAGCAATCGCATTTGAAAAATACCAAGAAGAAAATGCACCATTCGTTAACACCGCAAAGAGAATCAAGGGTACAAGTAAGAAGCTATACAAGGGCACTGCAATTAAATTTGCTAAGAACCCATTTAATGCCAAGCCATTAAAAAAGAAAAGCTGAATAGGTGTGAATAAAATCAACAAACCAATCTGCAAATGAAACAATCCTAAAATCCACCGCACTTTGCGGGATAATTTTTGATGTTGCCATTCAATGATTGATAAGGGAACATATCGGTACCATACAATCAAACAGGTAACAGCACCAACTGAAAGCCAAAAGCTAACCGAAAGTGGCATAAGCGGATCACAAAAAAGCAAAAATGCCACCACCAAACACAGCATTTGCGAAGGCGTGTAATATCGTCGAGAACATTGAAGGATTGCAATAAAAAGCAATGCCATCATTGCACGAAAGGTCGGTAAACTAAATCCGGCTAAATAGGCATAACCTAAAGCAATCAACACACCAAAGCAAAGCGGAAACCAGGGCGAAATAACGCGTGTAGGCAGTGCAAATTGCAAAAATCGAGCAAAGAAAAATCCTATCCCCATTGCTAAACCGATATGGAGTCCTGAAATAGCAATCAAATGTGCTGTATTCGTTTGCTGATAAATCAGCCACGTTTTATTATCCAACCAAGCTCGCTCACCGAATGCCAATGCGATAAGTAAACCTTGTAAAGAAAGCCCTTCCGTCTGTTTGAGACTATTCTGTAGAAAATCTGTGCGATAAGAAAAATCTTCACTCATTTTGACCGCACTTTTCACATTCCCTACGGCAATAATTCTTTTGGAAAAATACCATTGCTGTCGATCAAATCCCCCATGGTTTAATCTCGCCGAAATAGGACGAAGCTTTACATCCGCCCGCCAAATTTCACCTACTTGTGGCTTTTCCGGCGCTTTCCAATTAATAAAAATTTGTTGTTCTTTCCCATCAAATAAAGACGTTGTCGCAACTAACGTTTGATAATCTTGCTGATGAAGAATTTCTGAAATGTGAAGATCTAACGTGATTTTATTCGGTAAACTTGAAATTTTTTCGGCTTGGGTCAATAACGATAAGGCTTGTGAATGCACGTAAGCTAAGGTAAGCAAAAACCAAATACCGTTAATGCAAAAATTTCTGACTTTAAAATAATTGAACCAATGGAAACAAAATGCGGTCATAACCAACATTAAAACGCTCAGCCCCGCTCGTTGCCAGGTAAACAGTAAAAAATCAGGCACGATAAGCAAAGAAAAGGCTGAAATGATGAGCATGATGCACAGTTGAAATAATGTGAGTTTCATTTGGAGTGTGATTTATAGCGAGAAAATAAGGCAACCTAGCCTTAACCTCATAAATAAACAAATAATTACGCCATTTTTTGCGATCTCGATCGCAAAATTTAAATTTCCAAGCTAAATTTATTTGCTAAATAGATGAAGTTCTGCTATTTATATCGCCCTTAAAATAACTAGGTTCTTATGTCAGCTATTTTAGTGGTAAGAACTAATCACAAAAACAAGACAGGACGTCATTAAATTCTGTACTATTATTAGGAGTTATCAATGTCTAAGGCATCTCTAAGTTTGCTGGATTTAGCCGGTGTTACACCTTATCAACCTAAGAAAGATGAGGAATACATGAATGAAGATCAAATTCTTCATTTCAGAAAAATTTTAACTGCATGGCACGAGCAAATTGTGGAAGAAGCATCAAGAACTGTTGCTCATATGCAAGATGAAGCTTCAAACTTCCCGGATCCAGCTGACCGTGCGACCCAAGAAGAAGAATTCAGTCTTGAATTACGTAACCGCGATCGCGAACGTAAATTAATGAAAAAGATTGAATATACATTGAAAAAATTGGACACCGATGATTTCGGTTATTGCGATTCTTGTGGGGAAGAAATTGGCATTCGTCGTTTAGAAGCTCGCCCTACTGCTGATCTTTGTATCGATTGCAAAACCCTTGCTGAAATTCGTGAAAAACAAGTCGCAGGTTAATTGATTCAAATAACCCAATGAAAAAGTGCGGTCAAAAATAACCGCACTTTTCGTGTTTTTATCAAATGTGCATTTAACACAGAGAATGGAGTAAATTATTCTTACTTATATAAAAAATTTATTTGGTAAAAAAACTAAAAAAGAAACTGAAACCAATATAAATTCAACCGTCCCAAAAACGGCGCCAAAAACTGAAAAACCAAACGTTTCAAAAACAGAGCGTTCACAACCCAAGATCGCCCCGTCCTCTTCTCACCACAAAAAAACGAACACCCAAGCGCATCGTTACGACAAACATATCGTTAAAGCCTCTCATTTTGGTATTACCCCACGTATGTTTAGCCGTAATGCCATTACTGTGGTGGAAAAATTGCAACGTCAAGGTTATGACGCTTATATCGTTGGTGGCTGTTTGCGTGATTTATTGTTGGGTAAACATCCAAAAGATTTTGATGTGGCAACCAATGCACGTCCCGACCAAATTCAAGCGGTATTCCAACGTCAATGTCGTTTAGTTGGTCGTCGTTTCCGTCTTGCGCATATTATGTTTGGTCGCGATGTGATCGAAGTGGCCACATTCCGTGCTAGCCATTCAGATGCGCGCAGCGAAAATCAAGCGAAACAAAGTGATGAAGGGATGTTATTACGTGATAACGTGTATGGCACCATTGAACAAGATGCGGAGCGTCGTGACTTTACCGTAAACGCCCTTTACTACAATCCGCAAGATAATACGTTGCGTGATTACTTCAACGGAATTGATGATCTGAAAAACGGTAAATTACGTCTGATTGGCGATCCCGTGACTCGTTATCAAGAAGATCCTGTGCGTATGCTACGCTCTGTGCGCTTTATGGCGAAATTGGATATGTTCTTGGAAAAACCAAGTGAACAGCCCATTCGTGAGCTTGCACCATTGCTGAAAAATATTCCACCGGCGCGTTTATTCGATGAAAGCTTAAAATTATTGCAGTCTGGCAATGGCGTAAAAACTTATAAATTACTTCGCCAATATGGCTTATTTGAACAGCTTTTCCCAAGCTTAATGCCTTATTTCACCGAAAAAGAAGACAGCCTTGCAGAGCGCATGATTTTAACTTCGTTAAATTCAACTGATGAACGTATTGCCGATAAATTACGCATTAATCCAGCCTTCTTATTTGCGGCATTCTTCTGGTATCCATTGCGCGAAAAAGTGGATGTGTTGAAAAATGAAGGTGGCTTAAACAATCACGATGCTTATGCCCTTGCGGGAAATGAAGTGCTTGACCAATTATGCAGTTCATTAGCCGCACCTCGTCGTCATACATCCGTCATTCGTGATATTTGGATGTTGCAATTACAATTGCTTAAACGCACCGGTTCTCACCCTGCTCGCACGATGGAACATCAAAAATTCCGTGCAGCCTTTGATTTATTGGCGATGCGTGCTGAAGTGGAAGGCGGTGAAACCGTTGAACTCGCAAAATGGTGGCATGAGTACCAACTCAGCAATCAAGAACAACGTCGCCAATTGGTTCAAGAGCAACAAAAATTGCATCCTGCACCGAAGAAAAAATATTACCGCAGACGTAAACCTAAGGCGGCTAACTAATGGTTCAAGTGTATATCGCCCTTGGCAGCAATTTAAATACGCCGACAGAACAATTAAATTCGGCATTAGAGGCAATTTCTGCGCTACCTAATACCGAATTAAAATCGGTCAGCGGATTTTATCAAAGCAAACCATTAGGCCCGCAAGATCAACCGGATTATGTGAACGCAGTGGCAATGATCGAAACCACTCGCCCACCTTTAGCCTTGCTCGATGAATTACAACGCATCGAAAACGAACAAGGTCGCGTACGTTTACGTCGTTGGGGTGAGCGTACACTGGATTTGGATATTCTGCTTTATGGTGATCAAATCATTCAAAATGAACGCTTAACGGTGCCTCATTACGATATGAAAAACCGTGAATTTGTGATTGTGCCGCTTTATGATATCGCACAAGATTTGGTTTTACCGGAAGGCGAAAAAGTTGCTGATTTGGTGAAGGCTTTTGAAAATCATCAAATGCATAAAATCAAAAACAGCGAGCAAATTGACCGCACTTAACTCAAAACAAAAGGGCTGATATTCACTATCAGCCCTTCTTTTTACCTATCAATCTAGGCGGCAACGGAAACAAAGATTTCTGTGCCGATAATCACACAAATAAAACCAACCAACATTGGGACAGACATACGTTTTACGATTTCAAATGGTGAGATTTTTCCCATACCGGATACCGCCACAACCACACCAGAAACTGGTGATAAACCACGACCTAAGTTAGAGGCTTGTAACATTGGAATGGTTAAGAACGCTGGGTTGACGCCCATTTGAGTGGCTAATTTTGGAATTAATTCTGCAAAAGCATAGAATGCCGCGTTACCAGAACCTGTCGCCATGGTGGCTAAAATGGTAATCACTGCAAGTACTAACATCATAAAGAATGCTGAACCGCCGAAGGATTGTGCAGAGTCGATTAAATTAGTGATAAAGCCGATTGTACTTAAACTTTGTGCAAATACACCTGCTGCTACTAAAAGCATAACCACGCCTGCAAAGGCATCTGCCATACCGCGATATGCTACCACGAGATTATCGAAGGTTTGTTTCGCGTTAAAGCTACGTAAGAAATCCACTACTGCAGTAATGATAAAGCAAAGCACCATCACAGTAACAATGTGTAAATTTGGTAAGCCCCATTTACCGTCAAAAATCAACACGCCGATAATTGGTAATAATGGCAAAATCGCATAGTAGTTTGGTGCAGTGGTTTTAATTTCATCTGCATTCAAACGTTCTACTTGTACACCTTCTTTTTTATCTAAATAACGCTGCCAGAAGAAGTGTGCGACAGCAATTCCTAAAATCGCAAAAATCGAAACCGGCAATGCAGTGCCAAAGGCAAACTCACCTAAAGGAATTTTTGAAATTTCAGCAGAAAGCACCACATCGCCCGATGTTGGAGAAAGGATAATGGAAATTGGCGATGCACAAATTGCTGCCGCAGCCCCACGTGAAATCCCCACGTTTACCATGACAGGGAATAATGTCGCCATTAATAACACGCCTAAACCTGTTGCAGATGACACGGCAAAAGACATCAAACATGCAAGGAAGTAAGCAAACACCATTAAAATATAAGGTGAACGGATATTTTTGAGTGGTTTTGAAACCAATTTCACCACCACATCGTTCGCGCCAAGATGGGTCATGTACACGGAGAAACCACATAACACCATAATCATCAAGCCTAAGCCGCCACCACGATTACCGAGTAGATATTTCACATATTCTAAAATATCAAAATAGGTGGAACCGGTGCTTTTCACGCCTTCCGGTAAAATCGAATGTCCCATCAGCACTGAAATGAATAACAAGACCAAGCCACCGAACATCAACACGCCGGTCGCTGAATAGCCTTTCACGATGTAA
>NZ_CAJLNI010000112.1 GCF_905207935.1 uncultured Haemophilus sp. | reverse complement strand
GGATTTTCTGACCGCACTTTTAAAATGAATGCTAAGCGAAAGAATTATTCAAACATTGCTGAAATAGATTCTTCATTACTGATACGACGAATTGCTTCAGCAAGCATAGCTGAAAGGGTAAGCACGCGTACTTTACCAAGCGCTTTCATTTCAGGTGAAAGTGGAACAGTATCAGTCACCACGATTTCATCAATCGCATCGCTCGCTAAATGTTGTGCGGCTGCACCAGAGAATACGGCGTGAGTTGCGTAAGCAAATACGCGTTTTGCACCGCGTTCTTTTAATGCTTCAGCTGCTTTACATAATGTACCACCTGTATCAATCATATCATCTACAAGGATACAATCACGATCTGCGACATCCCCGATAATATGCATAACTTGTGATACGTTTGCGCGTGGACGACGTTTGTCGATAATTGCCATTTCGGTATCGTTTAATAATTTCGCTACCGCGCGAGCACGTACCACACCGCCGATATCAGGAGAAACAACGATAGGATTGACAAGATCGGTTTTCTTCAAGATATCATCAAGTAAAACGGGTGAACCGAATACGTTATCAACTGGTACATCAAAGAAACCTTGGATTTGCTCTGCGTGTAAGTCACAAGTTAATACTCGGTCAATCCCTACTGTTGAAAGTAAATCTGCTACTACTTTTGCAGTGATTGGAACACGAGCAGAACGCACACGACGATCTTGACGAGCATAACCAAAATAAGGAACAACGGCAGTAATACGGCCGGCAGATGCACGACGTAAAGCATCAACCATTACAATCAATTCCATCAGGTTGTCATTCGTTGGCGCACAAGTGGATTGAATAATAAACACGTCTGCACCACGCACATTTTCATTAATTTGCACTTGGATTTCACCATCGCTAAAGCGTCCAACTGTGGCATCGCCTAATGAAATGTAAAGACGTTCAGAAATCTTTTTCGCTAGCTCAGGCGTAGCATTTCCAGCAAAGAGTTTAATGTCTGGCATTTTATATAACCTCAGGTTGAGTGTAGATAGATTGGTTGGTCGAGAGTTGTTTCAACATCGCATGTAATGGTGAAACGTTTAATCCTTTAGCAACAAAGCCGAAAAATTCCTTCGGTTTTTGTTGGAAAACAGCTTGTGCTGGTTTTTCATCATCAAATTCAGCAAAAACACAAGCCCCGGTTCCGGTTAATCTGGCTGGTGCATATTGTAGCAACCATAGTAGGGCTTTTTCAACTTCAGGATATTGAGTTCGCACGACTTTTTCGCAATCGTTTGCAAACGGTTGATTCAAAAGTTCGGCAAGGGATCTTTTTTCTGTATTGCGTGGTAAATCGGGAGCGCTAAAAACTACTGCAGTAGAAATCGCAGTTTCAGGTTTTAGTACCACATAATATTTTTCTTGTGGTTCGCAGTATTGAATTTTTTCACCCACACCTTCTGCAAAAGCGGCTTGGCCATGAACAAAGATAGGCACATCAGCCCCAAGTTTTAGCCCAAGTTCGGCAAGTTCATCAATGGATAAATGGGTTTGCCATAAATAGTTTAAAGCAAGCAGAGTCGTTGCGGCATTGGATGAGCCACCGCCAATCCCACCGCCCATTGGAAGAATTTTATCTAAATGAATTGTTGCGCCGAGCGTACAGCCTGTTTTTTCTTGTAGGAGCGTGGCTGCACGATAGATTAAGTTTTGCTCTAGAGGTAAGCCTGGAATTTCTGGTGTAATATGGATTTGTTTATCTTGGCGAATATCAATGGTGAGCCAATCGCCGAAATCAAGAAATTGGAAAAGAGTTTGTAATTCGTGGTAACCGTTTGACAGTTTACCGTTTATATAGAGAAATAAATTGAGTTTTGCGGGGCTTGGAAAGCGGTTAGGCTTTCCAAGAGAAGTTGAAAGTGCGGTCGAAAAGTGATGTGTTTTCATTAGAACGCCCATTCATCCACACGAATTTTTAGGGTTTGCGATGTGCTTTTGTTCTTTAACAGAATATTTTCAGGCATCGAATTATCGGCATGATAACTTAAGTAATCGGCTGTCCACATCGAGCCATCAAGTGGGTAGCTAAATTCGGATAAAAGATGATTCGTTCCAACTTGGTAATCTGCGTTATCTGCTGGCTGACCTTTTAACCAATAAGATAAGTGCTCTAATGGCACATCCATTCCGATGATTTCGCGTAATAATAATTTGGCATTTTTATCAGATTGTTGATTGCCTTTATTATCTGAAATTGTCATGCCATTAGGATGCATTTCCATAGTTAGCGTCGTTTTGCTAATCAGAGAATAAAGTTTTAACTTATAGGCTTTCGGGTTTTGATATTGCCATTCAAAGCGACTAGAAAAACGCTCTTGTGGACTGATGTAACCAATTTGTCCTTTTGTACTATAAGATTGAATTTGTTTGATTTTTTTGAGGTGCTGTTGCCACGTAATATCGTTCTTATCGATATGTTGAACATCTGTTGGGCGCTCTGCATCAAGGGTACAAGCGGATAAGATCACACTTGCAAATACAGGTGCGAGAAGAGATTTTAATAATTTCATAACAAAATATTTACTAAAAAATTGCGCATATTGTAAGGGTTAGTTTACTTTTAGTAAAGCTCGATTAAGCATTTAAGCGAGTTTTCTCGGCTTTCACTGCGGCAATTCTTCGACATGTTAATTCATCTCGAATACCTTGCTTTTCAAAACCATCGGAAATCACTTGTTGCACATCAACGGCTAGAGCAGCTTGATAAAGTGTTTTGAGGTAATCAATTTGCGGATATTCTTTATTTTCAAAGCCAGTTCGTCCGCGAGTATCAGATAAACATACCAATAAAAATTCCTCAAATCTCTGAGGTTTGCGCCAAACATCAAAAGTATTAAAGAGTTTCACTACCGTTTCTGGGCGAAGTTCTAATGCTTTGTGTGCATGCGTGTGATATTCGCAAGTTAATTCAGCTAATTCTTGAAGATAATTAGGCACTCTAAGGCGTTTGCATAATGAACGAGTCGGTTTAATCCCCGCTTTTTCATGTCCATGATGACTAGGCCACATTTCTTTTGGGGTAAGGGCTTTTCCAAGATCATGACAAATCGCAGCAAAACGGACCGCACTTTTATTCAAATTGCTATTTTCTGTAAGCTTAACGGCTTGTTGCAATACGAGCATGGTATGAACAAAGCTATCAATTTCAGGATGATATTTGGCTGGGTTCGGTACACCATCTAAGGCCGCAATTTCAGGGAAGAGCACTTTGAGCGCGCCAACTTGATGCAGCGTTTCAAAATAAATTTCAGGATGCGGTTCGTTTAATGCTTTTTCTGTTTCCATCCAAACACGCTCAGCCGTTAGGTGGGCAAGTTCGCCTTGTTCAGTAAGTTCAGCCATTAATTTAAGGGTTTCTTCGGCAATAGAGAAACCTAAATGATGAAAGCGAGCAGCAAAGCGTGCAACACGTAATACACGAAGTGGGTCTTCAGCAAAAGCGGGGGAAATATGACGTAAAATACGTTGGTGGATATCTTCTACGCCATGATAAGGATCGTGCAGTTTGCCATCTTTGTCTTGGGCAATGGCATTAATGGTGAGATCTCGACGAATTAAATCTTGTTCAAGCGTAATATCATCTGAAAAATCACAAATAAATCCAGTGTAGCCTTTACCTGATTTTCGTTCTATACGGGCAAGTGCGTATTCTTCATGGCTTTCAGGATTGAGAAAAACAGGGAAGTCTTTGCCAACTTGTTGGTAACCTTGAGCCAGCAACATTTCTGGTGTGGCTCCCACGACAACCCAGTCACGATCTTTTACTGGTAAACCTAAAAGTTGATCGCGCACAGCACCGCCGACAAGATAAATGTCCATTTTACTCTCCCATCAATATATAAAGAAAAGGTAGGCAAGAGCCTACCTCAATGATGAATCATTACCAGCTATCACGACGTTTACGTCTTGGTAAAATGTGAGGTAATACCAAGCCGATTAATAAACCTACGCCTAATACTGAGCCGCCATAGATAAACCATTGGATCGCAATTTCACGTTTATTCGCATCGAGCATTGCTTCTAAATCACGATTTTTATTTTTCGTCATTTCTAATTCACGTTTAAGTTGTGAATTTTGTTCAAGCAATTCACTGCTTTGTTGTTCAGCTTGTTTGCTACGGCGTTGAATTTCGTTTGTGCGTTGTTGCCAATCTGAATCGACACGATTCAGCTTTAACGTTAATTCTTGTACCTGTGCTTTTAATTTTGGATTTTCTTCACGGCTACTTGGGGTAGCACTTAATTCAGAAGTTAAAATCCATGCCTCGCGATTTTTATTATCACGAATTAGGGTATATTTTCCTTCTTGTCCTAAGACTGTTACCGCTTCGCCAGATTGGATTGCACCCGCGATCTTAAACTGATCGCCTGCACCTTTGCGTAAATAGGTGTTCAGATTTTCTGTCACATATTGCGTTTCAGCTTGCACAGTTCCAATGGTTGAGCCCAATAAGATACAAGAAAATAAAAGTTTACTCACTTTTGACATAATACTTCCTAGATTCGTGAAGGAAGTGCGGTCAGAAAATACAATGAAAAATAACCGCACTTTTAATAATTATACTAATGGAAAATCGCGCGAAGAACGTAGAAAATTATAATCGCGAAGAATGCACCCGCTGGCAACGTCACAACCCATGAACTAATGATGTTACGGATAACCGTTAAGTTAAGTGCCGCAATACCGCGCGCGAAACCGATACCTAAGATTGCTCCCACTAGGGTTTGTGTCGTGGAGATAGGTAAACCAGTACCAGATGCCACTACAACGGTCATCGCTGTTGCAAATTGTGCAGCAAAACCACGACTTGGGGTTAAATCGGTAATACCCGATCCTACGGTTGCCATTACTTTTTGTCCCATTGCGATAAGACCAACGGCGATACCTAATGCACCTAAAGGTAAAATCCACCAAGCTAATTTTCCACCGCTAAGGATTTGTCCTCCATTTTCCACAATTGAGACCACAGAAGAAAGCGGACCAATTGCATTGGCTACGTCATTAGAACCATGTGCAAACGCCATAGCACAAGCGGTTAAAAGCATTAAGATACTAAAAATCTTTTCTACTGATCCGAACGATCCTTTTCTTGCTTTTGCTGTAAATGCTTTGCTGCGGAAGTAGAAATGGCAGAAAATCATACCAACAACACTGATAAGCAATGAAATAACGAGCGTTTCATTGTTGGAAAGATTTAAACCAACGTGTTTTAAACCTTTTGCCATGGTAACGATACAAAGTACGAATACGGTAATCGCCATGTAGTAAGGCCCGTATTTTTGTGCGTTTTTCAGCGGTTCTTCTGTATCGAAAATGAGTTTCTGGATACTTGCAAAGATGGTATAAGCTAAAAGTCCTGCTATCACGGGGGTGATAAACCAGCTTCCAACGATCCCACCGATAGTAGACCAATCAACAGAACTTGGACCAATCGTAATACAAGCAAAACCAATTAAAGCCCCAATGATGGTGTGAGTACCTGAAACAGGCCAACCCATTTTAGTGGCGATAAATAACCAAGCTCCTGATGCAAAGAGAGTAGAAAGCATTCCCAATGCCAATACGTCTGGCATCTCGACAAATTGAGTGGGGTCGATCACACCACTTTTGATGGTTTCTGTTACTTCACCACCGGCTAAATAAGCCCCGGCAGATTCAAAAATGAGGGCAATAATAATTGCTTGTTTGGCTGTAATGGTACCAGAACCAACCGAGGTCCCCATTGAGTTTGATACGTCGTTGGCACCAATACCAAATGCCATAAAAAAACCGAATACCGCGGTAATTAAAACTAACCACGAACCGTATGCATTAATAATTTCCATAGTGATTTCCTATGTTGTAGTTAATGTCGTCAAAATTAGGAACGGGCTAGCATTAATTCAATGCGAGATCCAACACGTTGAGCTTGATCGGCTAATAC
>NZ_CAJLNI010000111.1 GCF_905207935.1 uncultured Haemophilus sp. | reverse complement strand
GAAACTTCGTGCTTACGAACTTACTGAAAAACTCGTTAAATCAAAACGATAAGTTAATGATAATAAAAAAGAGCGGTTGTTTTGACCGCTCTTTTTGTTTTTCTATCGTAAGAAATATCGATACGCTTTACTTTCACTCACATCTTCATAAACATAGCCGAGTTCTGCTAAAGCTTGTTCAAATTCTGCGTTATCTTTTTCTCCTAATTGGAAAGCTGCAAGAATATTACCGTAATCAGCTCCATGTGCACGATAATGGAATAATGAAATATTCCAACGTTTACCTAAAATTTCTAAGAATTTAAGTAAAGCGCCTTTTTGTTCTGGAAATTCAAAGCTATAAAGTCTTTCATGATGATTGGAAACTCGTCCACCCATTAAATAACGCACGTGAGTTTTCGCAATATCATCATCAGACATATCTTCTACATCAAAGCCGTTTTTCGTTAAATCAGCAATAATTTCCGCTTTTTCAGCTTCATTAGCGGTACGTACACCAACGAAAATACAGGCTTTTTGATTATCTGCATAACGATAACTGAATTCTGTTACTGCACGATTACCAATAACATGAGCAAATTTTAAGAAACTGCCTGGTTGTTCAGGCATGGTTACAGCCAATAAAGCTTCACGGTTTTCACCAATTTCACAACGTTCTGAAACATAACGCAATGTATGGAAGTTGAGGTTGGCGCCGGATAAAATTGCAGCCATATTTTTGTCTTCCAGATTGTTTTGTTTTACGTATTTCTTCAAACCGGCTAATCCTAAGGCGCCAGATGGTTCTGCGACAGCACGCACGTTTTCGAATAAATCTTTCATTGCGGCGCAAACTTCATCACTGTCCACTAGTACCATACCGTCTAAATATTTTTGACATAAACGGAATGTTTCATCACCAATACGTTTTACCGCTACACCATCAGCGAATAAGCCAACATGTGATAAATCGATAGGTTCACCTTTTTCTAAAGCAGCATTCAAACAGGCTGAATCTTTGGACTCGACGCAGATCACTTTAATTTCCGGCATAAATTGTTTGAGCAAAATGGCTACACCAGCGGCGAGACCACCGCCTCCGACTTGCACAAAGACATAATCCAAATCAGCCACTTGTTGCAGCATTTCCATCGCCAATGTGCCTTGACCGGCAATGACTAATGGATGATCAAACGGTGGGATAAATGTCATATGTTTAGATTTTGAAAGCTCAATGGCTTTAGCTTTGGCTTCATCAAAATTAGTCCCGTGTAGCAACACTTCACCACCAAAACCACGAACGGCATCCACTTTAATACTCGGTGTATTTTGTGGCATAACAATTAATGCTTTTAATCCAAGCTGTTTTGCTGATAAAGCAACACCCTGAGCATGGTTACCCGCAGAAGCAGCAATGACACCTGCCTGTTTTTGTTCATCAGAAAGGCTAGAAATCATTGCATAAGCACCACGCAGCTTAAAGCTATTTACTGGTTGGCGGTCTTCACGCTTAATCCAAATATTATTATGTAGTCGCTCGGATAATTTTCCCATTTTTTGTAGCGGGGTTACAGTAGCGGCTTCATATACTCTGGAGCCAAGTTTAACAATCGCGTTAATGTAATCCGATTGAGAGGGTTGAGGATTGGTGAGTAGGTTTTTCATGATATTTGTTGTTTATGATGAAGTGCGGTTAATTTTTTCTTTGTTTTATTTCTCCCTCTCATAAAAGAGAGGGAGAATCAGACACTATTTTAAAAGTGTTTTATCACGAACGGCACCTTTATCCGCAGAAGTAGCGAAGTGACCAAATACTTTTAATGCAAAAGACACTTCACGTTCACGGTTAGCTGGTTGCCAGCCTTTGGCATCTTGCTCGGTACGGCGTTTTGCTAATTCTTCATCGCTAATTTTAAGGTTAATCGAGCGATTTGGAATATCGATTTCGATAATATCGTCATCATGTACTAAGCCGATCGCACCGCCGGAAGCTGCTTCAGGAGAAGCGTGACCAATAGATAAACCGGATGTACCGCCAGAGAAACGACCATCTGTTAATAAAGCACATTTTTTACCTAAGCCCATCGATTTTAAGTAGCTGGTTGGATACAACATTTCTTGCATACCCGGGCCACCTTTTGGACCTTCGTAGCGGATGACTACTACATGGCCTTCTTTCACTTTGCCACCTAAAATACCGGCTACTGCATCTTCTTGGCTTTCAAATACGATTGCATGGCCAGTGAATTTCCAGATAGACTCATCCACACCTGCAGTTTTTACGATACAACCGTCTTTTGCGATGTTACCGAATAATACGGCTAAGCCGCCTTCTTGAGAAATCGCATTTTCTTTATTACGAATACAACCACCTACACGGTCATCATCTACGCTATCCCAACGGCAATCTTGTGAAAAGGCTTGCGTAGTGCGAATACCTGCAGGACCTGCACGGAAGAATTTGTGTAATTCTTCATCTTTATTACGAATGATATCGTATTGATTTAATTGCTCTTCTAAAGTCATACCTAACACGGTTTTAGTGTTACGGTGGATTAATCCTGCACGATCTAATTCCCCTAATAAGCCCATAATGCCACCTGCACGGTGTACATCTTCCATGTGGTATTTATTGGTGTTTGGTGCGATTTTGCTTAAGCAAGGCACAACGCGTGATAAGCGGTCAATATCCGCCATTTTGAAGTCTACACCCGCTTCTTGAGCAGCCGCTAATAAGTGTAAAACGGTATTACTTGAACCACCCATCGCAATATCTAAGCTCATAGCGTTTTCAAAGGCTTCAAAGGTGCCGATTGAACGTGGCAATATGCTTTCATCATCTTGCTCGTAATAGCGTTTGCAAAGCTCAACAATTTGACGACCTGCTTTTAAGAATAATTCTTTACGGTCAGCATGGGTCGCCAACATCGAGCCATTGCCTGGTAAAGATAAACCTAACGCTTCGGTTAAGCAGTTCATTGAGTTAGCGGTAAACATCCCAGAGCAAGAACCACAAGTAGGGCAAGCACTGCGCTCAATGGCATCAACATCTTTGTCGCTGACATTCACATCAGCGCTTTGGATCATGGCATCAATTAAGTCTAATTTGATGAGCTGGTCGGAAAGTTTGGTTTTTCCCGCTTCCATCGGACCACCTGAAACGAAAATAGTTGGAATGTTTAAACGCATTGCTGCCATCAACATTCCCGGGGTAATTTTGTCACAGTTGGAAATACATACCATTGCATCTGCACAATGAGCATTAACCATATATTCCACGCTGTCTGCGATTAAATCACGGCTTGGTAAGGAATAAAGCATCCCGCCGTGGCCCATCGCGATACCATCATCTACTGCGATAGTATTGAATTCTTTTGCCACGCCGCCAGCTTTTTCAATTTCAGCTGCGACTAGTTGACCCATGTCTTTTAAATGAACATGCCCTGGTACAAATTGGGTGAATGAGTTCACCACCGCAATAATCGGTTTACCAAAGTCATTTTCTTTCATCCCTGTTGCACGCCATAAGGCACGTGCACCTGCCATATTACGACCTTGTGTACTGGTCGCTGAACGTAGTTTTGGCATAAATAATCTCTCCAAGTAAATTTTTGTTAAAGTTTGTTATGTTATTTAATTTCTTCGTTAATTGATACTGCCAAATCTCCCCTACCCCTCTTTGCTAAAGAGGGGGAAATCTTTAGTTAATCGGCAACAATTTTGTCACTTTCATTTTAGCGGTACTAAATTATTAACGCTAATATCAAATTTTATCTCATTTCAATCCCCTCTTTAGCAAAGAGGGGTAGGGGAGATTTGGCAGAAGATAATACGAAGAAATTATTCGATAAAATTAAGTTTATAAATGCAATTATTTAGATAAAGAGCCTATCGATTAAAATTTTTTAACCATATTTAAATTAAATTGATCCATTAGCTATATCTACACACTTGTAAACCATTTGTTTTGTATCGTATTGTCCTTCAAATTCTTTTTAAATAATATTTAAAACATCTGGCAATTTCGCCAACTGATTCACCAACAAATCAAAAGTGCGGTCAGATTTTACAGTGATTTTTATCTGAACTTTAGTTTCTACCAATGCCATATCCATATTAGTCACAGTAAAGCCACGTAAACGAATAACGCGTAATACACGTTCTAAAACCTCTGGGCGATGTTGAGCGATCAAGTCAAAAGTATATTGGTTCATCTTAAATTTCCTCCAACATATCGGTGTTGCATGCACCCGGCGGCACTAATGGCCATACACATTCTTCAGGTGGAATGCATACTTGTAACAAATAAGCGGTTTCGCTATTTAATAAGCGATTAAGTGCTTCATCCACCTCATCAGCACACTCAATGCGTTCAGCTGGAATATCAAAGGCTTTCGCCAGCATCACGAAATCAGGGTTATCTTCTAAAATGGTTTCTGAACGGCGTTTGTTCCAGAAAAGGTCTTGCCATTGACGCACCATACCAAGACGTTGGTTATCTAACAGCAAAATTTTTACGGGTAATTTGCCGCGTTTGATTGAACCTAATTCTTGAATGTTCATCATTAATGAACCATCACCTGTCACTAAAATCACTTCATCATGAGGGCGTGCTTTTTTCGCACCCACTGCTGCAGGTAAACCAAATCCCATGGTGCCGAAGCCCGCGGAGGTAATATAGTTTTCTGGTGCGAAATGGCGCATATGTTGCGCAGACCACATTTGATGTTGGCCCACATCGGTACAAATCACCGCATTTTGTGGTTTACGCTGAGAAAGCGTGTTGAGCAACGACCAAGGGTCAATAGGTCGGTTGCCTGCATTGTCAATATAAGTGAAATCGAGTTTGGCTTTCAATGCTTGAATGTGTGCTCGCCAATCATTAATCTCAAGCGGGATACTTAAAGCGTCTAAGGCCTGAATTAAATCACCTTGAAGGGCGACATTTGCCACACGGAGTTTGTTGATTTCCGACGCATCAATATCACAATGAATCACTTTCGCATGTGGTGCAAAACTGTCCAATTTACCGGTCACACGGTCATCAAAACGTGCACCGCACACTAACAATAAATCACATTCTTGTACGGCAATATTTGCGGCTCTTGTGCCATGCATACCAATCATGCCCATATAAACGGGATCGGTTGGGTCAATTGAGCCTAAACCTTTCAATGTTGAAACAGATGGCATTTGGGTAATTTGTAGGAATTTTTTGACCGCCTGTGTGGCTTTCGCCATACCTACACCACCACCTACATAAAGCACGGGTTTTTTCGCTTGTGTCAATAATGCTTTTGCTTCAGTTAATTTTAATTCTGAAAGTGCGGTTGGTTTTACGGTTGGTTTGACAATAGGTTTTACATGTTCAGGTACATCACTCACTTGGATGTTACGAGGTACATCGATGAGAACTGGACCAGGTCTGCCACTTTGTGCAATTTGGAAAGCAGAGGCAATAATTTCGGGGAGTTCTTCGATGGATTGCACAATGTAGCTGTGCTTGGTGCAAGCAAGAGATAAACCTAAAACATCGGCTTCTTGGAAAGCATCGGTACCGATAAGAGGTGCAGCCACTTGGCCAGTAAATGCCACGATTGGTACTGAATCAGCAAAGGCATCACCTAAACCGGTAATTAAATTGGTGGCACCCGGGCCTGAAGTTGCGACACATACGCCGACTTTTCCTGTAGAGCGTGCATAACCAATCGCAGCTATTGCAGCACCTTGTTCGTTACGGCAAAGAAGATGGTCAAGACCTGAGTCATAGATGGCATCATAGGTTGGCATGATTGCCCCGCCTGGGTAGCCGAAAAGATCGGTTACACCGTGCGCTTTTAAACATTCGATAATGAGTTGTGCGCCTGTCATGTTGCTTCCCGTTTTTATGATTATTAAATAATTTTATGAATATTGAAGTTTTGCATTGTAGCGGAATTTTTCGCCTTTGGTTAGGTTTTCGCGAAAAAACAAATGAA
>NZ_CAJLNI010000110.1 GCF_905207935.1 uncultured Haemophilus sp. | reverse complement strand
AACATCACCGCAAGATTTTCTAAGCACAACATCACTTCTTGATAGCGTTTTTTCATTGGCAATTTCAAGTTGAAAATGGTTTCTCGGCACCAGCCGTTAATCAGCCATTTTCCAATTAAATTTGCAATCCGACTTGGCTGTTCCACCATGTCACACACAAGCCAATCAATATGCTTACGTTTTGGTGGTTGGAATTTAAATCCATCTTCTGGGCAATGTTCTATTCTGCCGGTATCATGCAAACTTGCCGCCATTTTGCCGTGATCAACCGCATACACAAATAAACCACGTTTCACTAATTGATAGGTCCAGCCGCCAGGGCAAGCTCCAAGATCAACGCCAACCATATTTTCATTTAAGCGTTTACTTTCTTCATTTCGAGGAATAAAGGTTAAAATCGCTTCTTCCAATTTTAAAGTTGAACGACTTGGTGCATCCGCTGGGAATTTCAAACGTGGGATTCCCATAAAGTGGGTGGAGTTATTACCAAGATAGGAATACCCCACATAGCAACAATTCGGCTGCGTGAAAAAACAATGCAAAATCTGACCGCGCTTTGCATTCGGTTTGCCTTGTAACCAACCTTTCTTTTTCAACGCTTGGCGCAACGGCACGGTAAATTTTCGGCAAAATGTCGAAAGCTCTTTGGCTTCATTGGTATCTGCTGTTTCGACAAATAACTCTACCGCTTGCTTAAGATTAATGTCTTCTGCAATATGTTTATATTGAGCAAGAATTGGCGAGATACGATCTTGAGGATCGAGATTTTCTAAGAGATCTGAAACAACGAGCATTTGACGCGCAAAAATCAAACGATTAAAAGGGATTTCTCGCGCTAAACGATCTGCATCACCCGGTTGATAACATTCAAAAATGACATAGCCGCTGTTTTCTACTACGCGAGCAAAACCAAATACACCACGCTCAGAGGCTCGGTCAGTAATTTCTGCGGCGACTTCTTTTTCAAAGCCAATTCGACAATATAAGGCTAATTTATTCATGTTTTCCTAATTTAATTGAATCTTTAATCCATTTTCTAAAGGCTTGAATTTGTTCATCATCTAAACGATCTAAATGATTGACCACATAGAATGATTTTGGATCCCGCAATTCGGTTGGTAACACAATTTGCAAATGACCGTTTTCAATTTCTTGCTGAGCCAAAATACGATTAGCTAACGCAATACCCTGCCCATGAACGGCCGCTTGCAATGCCATAAAAGTATGGCTAAATAACGGACCTTGCTGAATATTCAAATCATCTAATTTGAGATAATCCGCCATCGCTTGCCAGTTATCTCGGGTATGCGTGTGAATCAGCGTATGCTTTTTCAAATCATTAGGACAACTTACTGGTATTTTCTCAAGCAATGAAGGCGCGGCTAAAATCACGAGATTTTCTTCGCCTAAACGATCGACCTGTAAATTTTCCCAATCACCTTTTCCATAATAAATGGCAATATCAATTTCTTTATTCAATAAACCTTCATCTTGATCGACGCCCTTCAAGCGTACCTCAATTTCAGGGTGTTGCTTATTAAAATCACTCAAATGTGGCACAAGCCATTGAATACCAAAGGTTTGTGGTACGCTAATTGCCAAATGTGGTTCAGCTTTAAGCGTTAATAAACGTTCGGTTGCTTCATTTAATTTTCGTAATATTTTATTGATATCAACAAAGTAGGCTTTCCCAAATTCCGTCAATTCGAGTGAACGATTTTTTCGAATAAAAAGCTCAACACCTAAAAAATCTTCTAATAATTTTATTTGATGGCTCACTGCGGCTTGTGTCACAAAAAGTTCATCTGCCGCTTTTGTGAAGCTTAAATGTCGTGCAGCAGACTCGAAAGACTTTAATGAATTCAAGGGAGGCAAACGTTTATACATAATTCTTCCCAACAGCTAAATTTTAGTTTATAATAATAAAAGTTCAATTCGGATTAGTTTTTTTTATGCGTCAAATAAAAAAACATCATTTGTCCTTCCATCACCTTCTACCTACAATACACCCATACTTAATGATTGGTAATTCCTTACAAGTTAATGAGTTTCAGACTTAAGTATGATGTTGTGTTTGCATATAGTTCGGTTCTCCGAGCTGGAGTAACAATTAAGTTACTCATTTACTTCCTATATATATTAAACCATTCTGGTTAAGCGCTGCTCGTTTCGAGCGGCGTTTTTTTATTCTTAGCATTCTAACATAAGCAAAATTTTATTTCCTGACCAACTTCACAAATTTGAAAATCCAATAAAAATTTTGAGAAATCACAATATTTTTGTGTTTAAAGGTTTTCATAGTTATCGTAATGGTGTAGATTAACTGCATTTCCATTCATAAAATTATTTATACAAATTAAGGAAGCAAAATGAAAGACTTAGACTGGAACAATCTTGGATTTAGTTATATCAAAACAGATTACCGATTCATCGCACATTGGAAAGATGGTAAATGGGATGAAGGTAAACTCACCACCGATAATATGCTACATATCCACGAAGGTTCAACTGCAATTCACTACGGTCAACAATGCTTTGAAGGCTTAAAAGCCTATCGTTGTAAAGACGGTTCAATCAACTTATTCCGTCCTGATCAAAATGCAAAACGCATGCAACACACCTCTGATCGCTTATTAATGCCACAAGTGCCAACAGAATTATTTATCCGTGCTTGTAAAGAAGTGGTGAAAGCAAACCAAGAATGGTTAGGTCCTTACGGATCTGGCGCAACATTATATTTACGTCCATTCCTCTTTGGTACAGGCGCGAATATCGGTGTAAAAACCGCACCTGAATTTATTTTCTCTGTATTCTGCTGCCCTGTTGGCGCTTATTTCAAAGGTGGTTTAGCACCATCTAACTTCATTACGACTGATTACGACCGTGCTGCCCCTATGGGTACAGGTGGCGTAAAAGTGGGTGGTAACTATGCTGCAAGCTTACTTCCACATGAATTAGCGGCAGAGGCTAGCACATCAGAGCGTAAATTTGCAGATGCGATCTATCTCGATCCAAAAACACATACTAAAATTGAAGAAGTGGGTGCAGCAAACTTCTTTGGTATCACTAAAGATAATAAATTTATCACTCCTGCATCTGAATCCATTTTACCAAGTATCACCAAATACTCCTTACTTTACATTGCAAAAGAGCGTTTAGGTATGGAAGCTATCGAAGGTGATGTGTATATCGATCAACTTGATCAATTTGCAGAAGCGGGGGCTTGTGGTACTGCCGCAGTGATTACGCCAGTAGGCGGTATTCAACACAAAGGCAAATTCCACGTGTTCTATTCAGAAACTGAAGTAGGTCCTGTCACACGTAAACTTTACAACGAATTAACGGGTATCCAATTCGGTGATGTTGAAGCACCTGAAGGCTGGATTGTAAAAGTAGAATAATCTCTTCCTTTCCATCAAAAAGTGAGACTCACGTAATTCAAGGACTAAGTTCTATCATCTACAGGGCTTAGTCCTTTTAGTTTTACACGCTGAGATATCCCTTATTAATAATATTTTTCTCACACAAAATATCTTCAAAATTGACCGCACTTTTCCCCTTTTCTTGTGTGCCTATTGTTCAAATTATGATCTGCATCACAGTTTTATTAAAACAAATCAATTAGAATAAAATTGTCTATTTTTTCAAATAAATAAGGAAGAAAATGATGACTCCCTCAGAGCTTATAGGCGAAGGAATTAATCTGATGTTTTCAGGGATGGGTTTTGTATTGGTCTTTTTGCTCATTTTAATTTGGGCAATTGGAGTGATGTCTAAACTTATCAATCGATTCTTTCCTGAACCTCAACCCGAACCCAAAACTTCCCCAAATTCAACCGCACTTTCTGCGGCACCAACTGACGATTTTGAGCGTTTACGTCCTGTGATTGCAGCGGCTATCGCACACCATCGCCGTACCCAACAGTTCAAATAACATAAGGATTTTACTATGACTAAAAAAATTAAAATGACAGAACTGGTGCTTCGTGATGCCCACCAATCACTTTTCGCAACTCGCTTGCGTCTTGATGATATGTTGCCAATTGCTCATGAATTAGATGATATCGGCTATTGGTCATTGGAAGCTTGGGGCGGTGCAACATTTGATAGCTGTATTCGCTTTCTAGGTGAAGATCCCTGGGTTCGTTTGCGTGAATTGAAAAAAGCCTGTCCAAAAACCCCATTACAAATGTTATTACGTGGTCAGAACCTATTAGGCTATCGTCACTATGCTGATGACGTGGTAGAACGTTTCGTAGAACGTTGTGTAGCGAATGGTATGGATGTTTTCCGCGTATTCGATGCGCTCAATGATCCGCGTAACATGAAAGCAGCGTTGCAGGCAGTACGTAAATTTGGTGGTCATGCTCAAGGGACTTTAAGTTATACCACCAGCCCTGTACATACTATGCAAACCTGGCTTGATACCACTGAACAATTGCTTGAAATCGGTATCGACAGCTTGGTCATCAAAGACATGTCCGGTATTTTAAACCCTATGGCGGCGGCAGACTTAGTGCGCGAAATCAAAAAACGTTTCGACGTTGAATTGCATTTACACTGCCACTCCACCACTGGTATGGCAGAAATGGCGTTATTAAAAGCGGTTGAAGCTGGTGTAGATGGTATTGATACGGCAATTTCTTCTATGTCAGGTACTTATGGTCACCCAGCAACAGAATCCATGGTCGCCACCTTACAAGGCACTGAATATGACACGGGTTTAGATATTCCTCGATTGGAAAAAATTGCAGCTTATTTCCGTAATGTACGTAAAAAATACACGAAATTTGAGGGGCAATTACGTGGTGTAGATAGCCGTATTTTAGTGGCGCAAGTGCCAGGCGGCATGCTCACTAACTTAGAAAACCAATTAAAACAACAAAATGCGTCCGATAAATTAGATTTAGTGTTAGAAGAAATCCCACGTGTACGTAAAGATTTGGGTTATATTCCACTTGTTACCCCAACATCACAAATCGTTGGTACACAATCGGTTATTAACGTACTTACAGGCGAACGCTACAAAACTATCGCCAAAGAAACGGCTGGTATTTTAAAAGGTGAATACGGTAAAACACCTGCACCGGTAGATAGTGCGTTACAAGCTCGCGTATTAGAAGGGGCTGCGCCAGTAACTGGCCGTCCTGCCGATCATATTGCGCCTGAAATGGCGAAAATTGAAGCTGAAGTGGCTGAACAAGCTAAAGCGAAAGGCGTGAAATTGGCAGACAACGCCGTAGATGATGCTTTAATCGTGGCGCTCTTCCCTCAAATTGCATGGAAATTCTTAGAAAACCGCAACAACCCTGCCGCCTTTGAACCAGCCCCAACCGGCAATGAAAGTGCGGTGGAAAATAAACCAGTTTCTAAAGCTGCACCAACTGCTTCTGGCTCTGCTGTTTATACCGTGGAATTGGAAGGTAAAGCTTTTGTGGTGAAAGTAAGCGAAGGCGGTGATATCTCTCATGTTGCGACTACAGCTCCTCAAGCTGCGCCACAAGCGACTCCTGCGCCAGCAACGGGTGGAACACCAGTAACGGCACCGATGGCGGGTAATATTTGGAAAGTTGTTGCAACAGAAGGTCAAACCGTAGCAGCTGGCGATGTATTATTCATTCTCGAAGCCATGAAAATGGAAACTGAAGTGAAAGCTGCACAGGCTGGTACCGTACGCGGCATTTGCGTTAAAGCTGGTGATGCTGTCGCGGTGGGTGACACCGTGATGACCTTAGCATAAGGAATGGCCTATGGAGAGTATTATTGCGTTAATTAAAGGGATGGGAATATTCCATCTGCAATGGGGGCAAGCAGTAATGATCGCTGTGAGTCTACTGTTGCTGTGGCTTGCCATTTCGCGCAAATTTGAACCTTTGCTGTTGCTACCAATTGGTTTCGGCGGATTGTTGTCAAATATTCCTGAAGCAGGGCTAGCCATGACAGCATTAGAGAATTTGCTTCATCTCGGCTCACCAGAGCAAATTGC
>NZ_CAJLNI010000109.1 GCF_905207935.1 uncultured Haemophilus sp. | reverse complement strand
CGTTAAAACACGATACCTTAAAAATAACATTAGCCAAGCGGAATTAAACAATCCGAAAGATTACAAACGTTATTACTATTCTTGCCGTAATTCAGAAACAGGTTCAAATTCTTATTTAACCACTTACTTCCCGCTTTCAAGAGAAAGCCGCATGAAAGATAACTTTGGAATTTATTTCCAATTAGATGGTGGAAAAGCGGTGCCGTTTGATCATGTGGAAAATCGCACCTTAAATGCACGTGGAAATCGCTTTGAAGTGATTTATCGCTCTTATGAGCCGATTGATGGCAGTTATGTTGATTTAATCGCTCGTGAAAATAATTCCGTGTATTACAAGAATAATCAAGGCATGAAAAGCACTTGGTTAAACTGTCGAGAAGGCTAATTTTCACTGAAAGTGCGGTCATTTTTAGACGCATTTTTCCAAACAAAAAAGCACGAGGTTAAACTCGTGCTTTTTCTTTTTTATTTCGATTATGCTTTTGCTTGTGCGCGTTTCACGAAAACGACTGAAAGCGTAAATGCCACCACAAATGAAATCAACATACCGATACTGTACATTGCAAGACTATCCGGTTTGATTGATGGAATACCTAAGAAACCTGCTGCCCCTAATGCAATGGCTTTTACATTGAAGAATGCGATAAAGGCACTTGCTAAGCCTGAACCAATCATCGCCGCAAAGAACGCCTGACGATAGCGTAAGTTCACCCCGAACATTGCCGGTTCAGTAATCCCTAATAATGCAGAGATACCCGATGGCACCGCTAAACCGCGTACTTTTGGATCTTTTAATGCCACTGCTACACCTAAACAGGCCGCACCTTGTGCGATGTTTGACATTGCTGCGATTGGGAAGATAAAGGTTCCACCTGTATTTGCCATTTCAGCTAATAATTGTGTTTCAACCGCAATGAAGGTTTGGTGCATACCCGTGATAACGATTGGTGCATAGAATGCCCCGAAGATTGCACCACCAACAAAGCCTAAGGTGTCATATAACCAAGTTAAGCCTGATGCAATTAATGAACCCGCTTCACGACCGATTGGACCGATTACAGTAAACGCTAAGAAGCCCGCAATAAAGAGCGAGAATAATGGGGTAATAAGGTTATCTAAGTAAGAAGGCACAAACTTACGGAAGGTTTTTTCTAAGGTTGCTAATACCCAAGCAGAAACTAATGTTGGGATAACCGTGCCTTGATAGCCGACTTTTTCAATTTCAAGACCGAATACATTCCAGTATTGGATTTTGCCTTGCGCAAGGGTTAACGCGTAGTTCCAACCATCTGCTAATGCAGGGTGAACTAACAACATCCCAAGCGCCGCCCCTAAGAATGGGTTACCACCGAATTTACGGGTCGCAGAGAAACCAAGTAATACCGGTAAGAACACAAACGGTGCGTTCGCGATGGTATTAATGAAGTCCACCAAATCCGCAAGACCTGGGTGCATATCAATCACGCTTAATTCATCAACGAAGAAACCTTTCGCTGTAAGCATGGAGTGAATACCCATTAACAAACCGCCTGCGACGATTGCCGGGATGATTGGCACGAAAATATCCGCCAAACCTTTCACCAAACGTTGCAATAAGTTTTGGTTACCTGATGCTACTTCTGCCACTTCGGCTTTGCTCACATCGCCGATACCAAGCAATTTGGTGAGTTCCGCATGGACTTTATTCACCGTACCTGAACCGAAGATAATTTGATATTGACCGGCGACAGCAAACTGCCCTTTCACGCCTTCAATGTTATCAATACCTTCTTTGTCCACTTTGCTTTCATCGTTTAGCACAATACGTAAACGCGTTGCACAATGTGCTGCTGTGGCGATGTTTTCTTTGCCGCCAAGCTTATCAATCACTTGCTGGGCGATTTGAGGGAAGTTCATAGCGCTCTCCTAATGGGTTTCTAGAAAAAGAAAATCGACAGATTGTAACCAAAACAGGGGATAATAACTAGCTATTCAAGTAAATTTTAGGCGAAAAAAAACCGACTTGATTAAGTCGGTTTATATTTGGTGCTCTGGGCGAGACTTGAACTCGCACGGCCTGCGGCCACTACCCCCTCAAGATAGCGTGTCTACCAATTCCACCACCAGAGCGTTTATTCTGTTTTTATTCCTTATTGCGGAATATCATTATTTTTGTTTTCAACTGCTGGAGCAACTTGTTGTTGCTGTTGTTGAACTTGTTCAGCAGTTTGAGATAAATCGTCAAATGAACCTTTTTGTACGTTACCGCGGTGAGAGTTAATGTTACCTAATACCAAAGCAATCACAAAAAAGCCAGTTGCTAAGATTGCGCTGGTACGGGTTAAGAAGTTACCTGCACCTGCAGAACCAAACATAGTACCTGATGCACCGCCGCCAAATGACGCACCTGCGTTCGCGCCTTTACCTTGTTGAACAAGGATAAAGCCGATTAAGGCGATACAAACTAATACATAAATAAATAATAAAATATTGTACATTATTCTTTCTTCTCTAAATTGCGATTTCGCAAGAAAACTGGGAGCAAATGTTATATAAAATTCACGCTTTTCGCAAGCGCTTTCCCATTTTTTTTACTTAATTGTATTAAGTTTAATCAATTTTCAGCGTTTAAATCTTCCGATTTTTTGACCGCTCTTTTTCGTTTCGTTGCTGGCGTATTTAAACCTTTTGAAATCTGACTTAGACGACGTAATGCGGTGAAATCAACAAAACGTACTAAATCCGGCAACATTTGATTAAGCGTAAACATAAATTGCTGATAACTCGCCTGTTTTTGGCTGATATCCGTTAATTGCGCTTCCCAATGTGCCGTCATATCAGGTTGTGTAGCAATATCCGGCAAAGCTGAAATGAGGATCCGCCCCGTTTCTGTGCTGTGAATATTGCGCCCTTTTTTCGTTAAAAAACCGCGTTTAAACAGCAATTCAATAATACCTGCTCGGGTGGCTTCCGTTCCGAGTCCATCCGTTTCGCGCAGAATTTTTTTCAATTCTTTATCTTGTACAAAACGCGCAATCCCTGTCATCGCTGAAAGCAACGTCGCATCGGTAAATGGTTTCGGCGGTTGTGTTTTTTTACTCACCACTTCACCTCGTTCGCAATACAGGATCTGCCCTTTCTTCACGATCGGCAATAGCGGTTCTTGATTTTCATCTTCATCTTCTTTACCAAGCAGTTCCTTCCACCCTGCGGTTTGCAAGTTGCGCGCTTGCGCCACAAAAGTACCGCCCGCAATACTTAAGGTAATTTTGCTTTTACGATATTCCGCATCGGGACAGAATTGCAATAAATACTGGCGTGCAATTAGTTCATAAATACGTTGTTCATCAATGCTTAAATTGATCGAACGCGTATTAGCCGTCGGAATAATTGCATGGTGTGCTTCCACTTTTTTATCATTCCAACAACGATTACGCTGCTCGCTATCCACCACCGATGGCAGGGTTTGATAAGTCTGACAATGCTGTGAAATCGCATTCATCACTTTATGTCGTTCAGCAAAATGCTCTTCTGGCAAATAGCGACAATCAGAACGCGGATAGGTAATCAATCGATGGGTTTCATATAACCGCTGACAGGTATCTAACACGCTTTGCGCTGACATACCAAAACGTTTTGCCGCATCAATCTGCAATGCTGACAATGAATAAGGCAAAGGCGCCGTTTCTTTCTCGCGCTTATCTACATATTCAGTCACTTCGGCAGGTTGATCGGTAATACGCTTCACTACATTTTCGGCCAACCCTAAAGACAGTACGCGACCATCTTCATCTTGGTAATCTTCACAAGCCTTACTCGGTTGCCAAAGTGCAGAAAAAAGTGCGGTTGGATTTTCAGACGTTTTTTCTTCTTTCACCCATGCCAACACTTCATAGAAATCTTTTGGTTGGAAATTTTCAATTTCCAAATCACGTCGAACAATCAAACCTAATACGGGCGTTTGCACTCGACCAACGGAAAGCACACCATCATAACCGGCTTGGCGACCACGAATGGTATAAGCGCGGGTCATATTAATGCCATAAAGCCAATCGGCTCGAGCACGCGCCAGTGCGGAGGTAGCCAATGGAATAAAATGACGATTCGGTTGGAGTTTTTGTACCGCTTTTTCGACCGCACTTGGGTTAAGATCGCTAATCAAACAACGTAAAATGCCATCACGTTTTTCGGCTGATAAATTGGCATAGCTGAATACTTCATCCACCAGCAACTGCCCTTCTCTATCCGGGTCGCCTGCGTTAACTAAAACATCGGCTTGATGAATGAGTTTTTCCACCACAGAAAGTTGTTTTTTTACTTCCTTTCGCGGTAACAAAATCCACTTTTCAGGAATGATGGGTAAATGTTCTAAACGCCATTGTTTAAATTTAGGATCGTAGGCATCGGGTTCTGCCTGTTCGAGCAAATGCCCCACGCACCAAGTCACGACATCATCATTGCCGCATTTAATAAAACCATCACCCCGTTGATGAGGTTTTGGCAATACATCGGCAATAGCTCGCCCAAGACTGGGTTTCTCGGCAATAAACAGGCGCATAAGATTAGTCGATCTGACGACGACCTAAAAAAGAGTGGGTTAAGGTTGTGCCGTCCACGGTTTCTAATTCCCCACCAACAGGGATCCCGTGAGCAATACGGCTCACTTTAATATTATGCTGATGGCAAATTTCCGCAATATAATTGGCTGTCGCATCGCCTTCCACCGTTGGATTGGTGGCTAAAATCACTTCGTGGAAAGATTCTTCTACCAGACGTTTTTGCAATAAATCTAAACCAATTTCTTTCGGACCAATACCATCTAAAGGCGATAAATGCCCCATTAAGACAAAATAACGTCCAGAAAATTGGCCTGTTTGCTCAATGGCTTGAATATCCGCTGGCATTTCCACCACGCAAAGTAAGCCTGAATTTTGGCGACGAGGATTGTTACAAATATTGCACGTTTCCTCTTCGGTAAAATCACGACACTGTGAACAATGCCCAATTTTAGACATCGCTTCCGTTAATGCACGCGCCAAATTCATCCCACCGCTACGATTGCGCTGTAAAAGATGATAAGCCATGCGCTGCGCTGATTTCGGGCCAACACCCGGCAAACAACGAAGGTTTTCAATAAGATGTTCTAAAAGTGGACTGCTTTGCATAATATTTATGATGGGAGAAAATGGATGATGTGTGAACCGATAGATTCACACACCCGATGAATTAAAATGGAAGTTTCATTCCTGGAGGTAATGGCATGCCTGCGGTCACAGAAGCCATTTTTTCTTTTTGTAATTCTTCTGCACGACGGACTGCATCGTTGAATGCGGCAGCGATTAAATCTTCCAACATTTCTTTGTCGTCTTCCATTAAAGAAGGATCGATCTCAATACGACGGCAGTTGTGCGCACCATTAATCGTGATTTTTACTAAACCCGCACCGCTTTCGCCTGTTACTTCTAATTGGGCAATTTCTTCCTGCATTTTTTGCATTTTTTCTTGCATTTGTTGGGCTTGTTTCATCAAGCCGCCTAAACCGCCTTTTCCAAACATTGGATTTTCCTTCTTAAATTAACTAAAACGAGCCGCATTTTAGCGAAAAAATTTGCCTTTGGGAACAGAGAAATTTATTATTCCACACTTCAAAACTGGGTCAAAAACGACCGCACTTTTATTTAGGAATTGCAGATGGAAACTCGTTATTACTTTATATTTACGGCAGCCATTATTTTGTTACAACTGCTGATTTATATTTTTAATAAAACGCTGATTTGGTGGCTTAACAAACAGCTCTCTCAAAAGGCAAGACGAGCAATTACTTTTGTCAGCTTTTTGCTTCCTAATGTCTTGGTTATTTGCCATTTTTTAAAGCTTTTTACGGTATTTCGACTTATAGCTTTAATGCTTGCGCTACTCCTTTTTTCAGCCTTTGCGAGTATTGCCGTGGGAGGTATTCACTTTCTTTTCCGAAAATCCAAATCCATCACCCAAATCGACCGCACTTTACGCATTGCTTACCCGATTTTATTTATTGGTATCACTGCCTTAAGTGTGTATAACGCCTATGTCACACGTGTTATTCATTATGAAAT
>NZ_CAJLNI010000108.1 GCF_905207935.1 uncultured Haemophilus sp. | reverse complement strand
GATAACAAAAATCTTGAAAAATTGACCGCACTTTTTCCGCATGCAGAATCCATGCTTGTACCTCAAGCAAAACATGAAATTCTTTTTGAAAAAGATAACGTGAGAAAAGCCGTGCTTGAATGCGTGAATCAATTTCTTCATTCTTAAATTTTCCTAATAGATTAAATATAAAACATTATATATTGATTTATATAATGTTTTTTATTTTTATCTTATGAGTGTTTAGCCTTTTATTGAGCAAGATCATAGTTTCTTTCTCACTATATCCCTACAATCCACAATACTTATTTGTAGTTATGTTTTTTGTTGTTTGTATAGTTGGAGTGTCTATGTCAAAAATGAAGAAAATCGTGACCGCACTTTGATTTTATCCATTCAGGTGCGGTCTTTTTTCAATGAGTTTTTCTGTACTTTGTTTTTTTCACCTATCAAATCAATTTTCTCTACCTTTCCTTTTCACCACCAAAATGTGATCTGTCTCCCAGTTTTAAGTCTTGTCTTGTACTAAAATCAACCCATAGTCCTCTTTTACGGACAAAATATTAAAGACCTGATGGTGTAAAAAGATCAGGTATTACTTTGATTCACAACGTAGAAAAAAGGAGAAAATAGATGACAAAAGATCTTAATGTCTTTGATAAACACTATGGTTTATTGATCAACGGCGAATGGACAAATGGCTCTGAGGGTAATACCTTAACAGCATATAACCCTGCAAATGGTGAAGCCTTAGCCACTTTTATTGATGCTACGGATGCAGATGTCGATGCTGCAGTGAATGCTGCGAAAGAAGCCTTTAAAACCTGGAAAAATACCAGCGCAACGGAACGAGCTGCGATTTTGAATAAAATTGCAGATATTATTGACGAAAATACCGAATTATTTGCTTTACAAGAAACGTTGGATAACGGTAAACCGATTCGCGAAACACGCGCAGCAGATATTCCGTTGGCATCAGATCATTTCCGTTATTTTGCCAGTGTTATTCGCGCAGAAGAAGGTGTCGCAAACCAACTAGATAGCGAAGATTTGTCGTTGATTTTACGCGAGCCTATTGGCGTTGTTGGTCAAATTATTCCATGGAACTTTCCGTTCTTAATGGCTGCATGGAAAATAGCACCGGCATTGGCAGCAGGTTGTACAGTCGTGATTCACCCATCTTCCACTACTTCATTGAGCTTACTTTCTTTAGCTCAAAAAATTAATCATTTATTGCCGAAAGGTGTCTTCAATGTTATTACTGGTAAGGGTTCTAAATCTGGCGAATACATGTTGCACCATACTGGATTTAACAAACTGGCGTTCACCGGTTCCACTGAAATCGGTAGAAAAATTGGTGTGGCTGCTGCTGAAATGTTGATTCCATCCACCTTGGAATTGGGTGGTAAATCAGCCAATATTTTCTTTGACGATATGCCATTTGATAAAGCATTGGAGGGCGCACAAAAAGGAATTCTCTTCAACCAAGGGCAAGTGTGTTGTGCCGGTTCACGTATTTTCGTACAAGAAAGCGTTTACGATAAATTTATCGCGGCACTAAAAGAAGAATTTAAGAAAGTTAAAGTCGGCTTACCTTGGGAAGATGACACGCAAATGGGGGCGCAAGTAAACGGAAATCAAGTTAAGGTTATTAGCAAGTATGTTGATATTGCTAAAGAAGAAGGGTGTCAAATCATCGTTGGTGGAGGTAAATCAACCGACCCGGCATTGGCTCGAGGCGAATTTTTCCAACCAACCTTAATTTTAGCGCCTGATAACAAAAAACGCGTGGCACAAGAAGAAATTTTTGGTCCGGTTGCTGTGGTAATCAAATTCAAGGATGAAGCAGATGTAATTAAAATGGCAAATGACAGTGATTATGGCCTAGGTGGTGCGGTGTGGACATATAACATTAACCGTGCGCTACGAGTTGCACGAGCACTTGAAACCGGTCGTGTTTGGGTGAACTGTTATAACCGTTTACCAGCTGGAGCTCCTTTCGGTGGTTATAAAACCTCTGGTATAGGTCGTGAAACCCATAAAATGATGCTTGACGCTTATACACAGGTGAAAAATATCTTCATCAGCACCCGTGAAGAGCGCGAAGGCATGTATTAATCATTCACTTTCTAACCTAAAAACAAACCGTACTTTGATTTTATTCATCAAAGTGCGGTTATTTTTTTACCTATATCAAATTATGATTAGATTCTATTAAAAAACGTGCCTTAAATCTTTACTCATACCAAATAAGTGGTATCTTTGTGATCGCTATTTAATCGATTGTGTCACGGTTGTTATACGTGATGAATTATTTTTTGTTCATTTATCTAGGAGTTATCCTATGGAAAGTAAAATTCCAGCAGTAGAAGTCAAACCTGGCTTTAAATGGCAAGGGTTGCTGATTGCCGTCATCGTTGGTTTAGGGATTTGGTTAATTCCAACACCAGAAGGTTTATCCGCTAAAGCATGGGGAATGCTAGCGCTGTTTGTGGCAACGATTGTGGCTATTATCGCTAAAGCAATGCCTATGGGTGCTGCAACGCTAGTTGCCTTAGTGATTAGTGGTTTGACTGGGCTTACACCAATTTCGCCAAAACAAGGTGATGTTGGTATGTTATCTGGCTTTGCTAACGGCACAATTTGGTTGATTGCTATTGCTATGTTTTTATCTCGAGCGGTGATTAAAACCGGTTTGGGTAAACGTATCGCATTGTACTTCGTTGGTCGTTTTGGTAAAAAAATGATGGGTGTGGCTTATGGTATGGCATTAGCTGATGTCGTTATCGGTCCAGGGATTCCTTCGGCTTCTGCACGTGGGGGCGGTATTATGTACCCAATTATGCAATCTATTGCGGATGCGTATGAATCCAAACCAGGTCCCACTGCTCGTCGTGCAGGCGCATTCTTAGCGATTGCTGTCTCTCAAATCGACACGATTATTTGTACTATGTTCTTAACCGCCATGGCGGGTAACCCGTTAATTGCAGAACTTGCGAAAAGCCAAGGTGTGGAAATCACTTGGATGACATGGTTCTTAGGGGCGATCGTACCAGGTATTGTGAGCTTAATCGTCTTGCCTTATTTCGTGTATTTAATCTATCCGCCAGAATTAAAAGATACGCCTAAAATGGCAGAAATGGCACGTGAAGAATTAAAAAGCATGGGCCCAATGAGCAAAGCAGAATGGATTCTTGCTCTAGACTTTATTCTTCTTTTATTCCTTTGGACGGTGGGTGATTTAGTTTTCCATATCCCTGCAACAATTTCAGCGTTTATTGGTTTAGTGATTTTATTGTTAACCAATATTATGAGCTGGAAAAATATTGTGTCTGAAACCACCGCATGGGATACGATGTTCTGGTTTGCGGTATTAGTAATGATGGCAAATGCACTCAATAAATACGGCGCAATTACTTGGATCTCAACGCATATTTCCTCATCTGTAGGTGGTTTCAGTTGGCCTGTCGCCTTTACTATTTTAGTGTTGGTATATTTTTATACTCGCTATTTCTTTGCTTCAGCTATGGCGCATATTTCTGCAATGTATCTTGCTTTTGTGGCTGCAGCTATCGCTGTAGGTACACCACCAATCATTGCTGCAATTGGTTTAGGTTACACCTCAACATTATCCATGAGCTTAACGCAATATGCTGGTGGTCCTGGCCCTGCTTTATACGGCTCAGGTTATAACTCAACCGGTCAATGGTGGGGCGTGAGCTTTATTGTTTCCATCCTTTCATTAGTCATTTGGTTTGGTGTGGGTGGATTATGGATGAAACTACTAGGCTGGTGGTAATCCCTATTAATTCATAAAATCCCTAAAAAAATGACCGCACTTGATATGTATCTCAAAAGTGCGGTCATTTTTATCTGTATTTTGGCTTAATCATCATCCCAGTCATCATCCCAATCACGGTGTTTTCTGTGGTGATGATGGTGTTTTTTATGTTTTTTATGATGGCGATATTCTCTGTCATCATAGTCTCCGCCTTTGTTCACTTGACTACCGATTACGCCACCTAATGCTGCACCGCCGAGTGTTGTGGCAATATCACCACCTAATAAACCACCGGCTACGCCACCGATTGCTGCACCTGTTGCAGTATGACGTTGTTGTCTGTCCATTTCACAAGCGGTTAAGCTTCCTGCTAATGCAACAATCACTAACCCTTTCATCAATTTAGATTTCATAAATCTACTCCTCTATTTTTGTCGGGATTGCAGCCTAAGCTCTTATGCAATCCGGCGTGTAAAAGCATTCCTTTTACGATTGCTTTGACTATGAGGAAAATTAGTAAGTTCAAACGGCTCGTTCAATTGGTTTAAGAATGAGCAATTTTTGGTATGATTGTTGAAAGGTTTAATTGGTGATTAAATAGGATGTTGTAAAATCTATTTTCACTAATTGAAGTTAAATCTCAAGTAAGAAAATGAAAAAAAATATACTAATACCTTTATTTACACTACTGACTTCTTGTGCTTCAGATGTCAATGATCCCATAGTTAGGTTTTGGAATGGAGATTATTCTGTGAGGAATAATGCCGCTGAGCTTGATAAAGAAAGAAGAGTTTTTTATGAAAATGAACCTCAAGAAACAAAGTTATTGAGGGTTAAAAATGAACAATACTGCAATAAAATAAATAAACCATTGTTTTATGAGAAAAAACATAAATATGGTGATACTTATAGAGTTAATATGAGTGATATTTTTGTTCATTGTATGAGAGTAAATGGAACGCCGTTATATAAAGATTTTCCTGAAAAGTATGAATGGCTTACTGATGAGGATGTAAGAGTAAAATAACAAGGTGGGGAATTAGATCTTTGAATTAATGTTTTGATTTGAGACTGAATTTTTGATCAAAACACACCTTCATTGGCCAATAAACCACTATCTAAGAATGAACAGAAATAATGAAAAAAATGATTTCATTGAGATTATAAAAATGTCAATGTTTTTGATTTTTATGGCAACTTTATATTCTCTATATAAGTTTAACTTTAATTTTTCTAAAGTTAAAATTTTATCTATATTAAAGTGGTATCCAGCATCATTTATTTTTGTATTAGTTGGCTTTTATCTTAGTCGTTTTCTAAAAAATAGTAGGTAGAAAACTAGACAGGGTATATGAATGATGAAAGTAATATTGGGAGATGAAAACATGAGTAAGATAAATCTCAGTCTCTTTTTACTTTGTAGTATTTTGACAGCATGTGTTTCTTCTGATAGCTATTTTGTTCGATTTTGGAATGGGGATGTGATACCTAAAAGGACATATGAGGAACAAAAAATTTTTGAATCATGTTATGAGAAATATAAAAATCTTCCGGATAAGACAAATGAGGAACGAGAGGTCATAAGTTTAAAAGTTATGGATTGTATGCATACCATGAAAAAATGATAGTGTTCAAAATAACGTTAAAATGGTATGTGAATTTCTTTTTAAAGATAGCGTAAACCTATAAAGTGCGGTCAATTTTAAAGAGTTTTAAAACCTCTCAAAAACTGACCGCACTTTTGTATTTTTAATGCTTCTTCTGTCAAATATCTCCTTCCTATTGCAATCCCGCCTGCAACACCATTCCTATGTACGCTTGTCCTGTTGAGAAAACGGAATAGTTCCTCCAGACTTGTTTAATTGATCTAAAAATCAGTATGTTTATGATTTTTTGATATAAAATTATCAAAAATAAATTTTTTTACATAAATTTGATAAAAATTTATCGATTTGTGACTTTGATCACAGTAATGCAGAAAAAAATTCAGTACTATACACCCAACTCGATGATAGATGTTTTTAATAGCGGGTTACTAATCATTTAGACTTTAAACCTAATCATAATAGGAGATTTATTATGTCATACTATCCAGCAGAACCGTTCCGTATTAAAAGTGTTGAACCAGTTTCAATCCTACCAAAAGCAGAACGTGAAAAAGCAATGAAAGAAGCAGGTTTCAATACCTTCTTACTTGATTCAAAAGATGTTTACATTGACCTTTTAACCGATAGCGGTACTAACGCAATGAGTGACCGTCAATGGGCTGGTATAATGATGGGTGATGAAGCTTATGCAGGTAGTCGCAACTTCTATCATTTAGAAGAAAC
>NZ_CAJLNI010000107.1 GCF_905207935.1 uncultured Haemophilus sp. | reverse complement strand
ATGTGGAAGTTGAACAATAAATAAAAAATGCGTGGATAGTTTCCACGCATTTTTTTATTCGATTAGAAGAGCTTAAAGGTGAATGTTACCATCATAAATATGAGTCGCATCGCCAGTCATATAAAGCGGTGAGCCTACGCCTTCCCATTCAATAAGTAAGCTACCACCAGGTAGATCGACTTGCACTTTGTTATCAAGTAAACCTTGCATAATCCCTACAGCTGCCGCCGCACACGCCCCACTGCCACAAGCTTGCGTTTCACCAGCACCACGCTCATATACACGCAACTTAATGTGGTTACGATTGACGACTTGCATAAATCCAGCGTTTACCCTTTCAGGAAAACGTTCGTGGCTTTCTAAGAGTGGGCCTACCTCTGCTACATTGGCCGTTTCAATATCGTCCACTTGAACAACACAATGTGGATTACCCATTGATACTGCACCACAAAGCACCGTTTGCACATCGGTACGTAGAATATAGTTTTTTTCAAATTTATTCGCAGTAAAAGGAATTTTATTGGGTTCCCAAATCGGCTCGCCCATATTGACGCGAATTTGCCCATCTTCTTTTACCGTTAAAACCATCTTTCCTTTTTGCGTGCTTACTGCAATATCCTTTTTATTAGTCAGCCCTTTTAAAGTCACAAAACGCGCAAAACATCTTGCCCCGTTTCCACATTGCGACACTTCACTACCATCGGCATTAAAAATACGGTAATGGAAATCTAAATCTGGATCATAAGGTGGCTCAACAATTAAAAGCTGATCAAAACCAATGCCGCGATGACGATCGGCTAAGCGTTTAATGGTTTCAGAGGTAAAATAGGCATTTTGTGTCACAGCATCAACAACGACAAAGTCATTGCCAAGGCCATGCATTTTGGAAAACTGCATGTTTCCTTCCTTGATTTGAAAATTTTTTGGCATTATAGAGAGCAATAAGCCGAATGGCAAATAGCCTGAATAGACAAAGTGCGGTCAAAAAACACTTTATTTTCTCACCGCACTTTCATCATTACATCCAAGCGTTATTACGAATGATCCCTACTGCAATCCCTTCAATTTCAAAATGAGGTTGTTCTTCAAGATTAACGACTATCGGCTGAAACTCTTCATTTTCTGCATGCAGATAAATAACTGAACCTTTGCGTTCTAAGCGTTTTACTGTCACCTCATCTTCAATTCGGGCAACAACAATCTGTCCATTTCGCACATCTTTTGTACTATGTACGGCAAGAAGATCGCCGTCTAAAATACCGATATCTTTCATGGATTGACCATATACTTTTAATAAAAAGTCAGCTTGTGGCTTAAACATATTAGCATCAACACGATAAGTGCCTTCAATATGTTGCTCAGCCAGAATCGGCTCCCCTGCGGCCACACGACCGATGAGCGGTAAGCCTTCTTCTTCCTCATCATTTGCACTGTCATCAATAATGCGAATACCGCGAGAAGCCCCCGCGACAATTTCAATTGCACCTTTACGAGCAAGTGCTTTTAAATGTTCTTCCGCCGCATTAGGGGATTTAAAGCCTAATTCACGAGAAATTTCTGCACGAGTTGGCGGCATACCCGTGGTTTCTAAATGGCGCTTTAAGAGTTCCAGCACTTCTTGTTGTCTGGCAGTTAATGGTCTCATATACACTCCTGTTACTTTATACAGAATAACTGTTAGTATATACAGAAAGATGACGATTGCAACAACTATTTTCTAGCCATAAAAGTGCGGTCAATTTTTTTCATATTTTTGAGTGTTCATCACAAATCTCAAATGTAAATTTTTAGAATTTGACTGGTCGAATGTGTTAAAATGCCTGACAATACCTAGAAATGTCTAACAAAAAGAGAACGTTAATTATGTCTGGCATCGTAAGTACTTATCGTAAATTATTAGAATTACCGCTTTCGATTTTAGTAAAAAATAATCCAATCCCCGCTCAACCAATTGAAGAGCTTCAACTCAATATCAATCAACCTATTCTTTATGTTTTACCTTATACCTCTCAAACTGACTTCGTGATTTTCCGTCGTAACTGTTTGAGTGTAGGTTTGCCTGATCCGGCTGAAAAGAATGTGATTGATGGCGTAGCATTACCACGTTATGTCTATTTAGACGAAGGTCGTCGCTTTTTTAAATCAAAAGGCGCAAAAGATGAAACCGCCAAAGTCTTCAATAAATACTTAGAATTGCACCGTGATGTTGCTGATTTAGATGTACAACTGATCCCTGTTTCGGTGCTTTGGGGACGTTCACCAGGTAAAGAAGATAAAGCAAGCTTACCGAATCTGCGTTTATTGAATGGCATTCAAAAAACCTTTGCGGCAATTTGGTTTGGTCGTGATACTTTTGTGCGTTTTTCTCAAGCGCTTTCTTTGCGTTACATGGTAAATGAGCATGGTTCAGATGAAAAAATTGCGCAAAAACTGGCTCGCGTGGCCAAAATGCACTTTGCTAAACAACGTATTTCCGCGACAGGGCCTCGTTTGCCAAACCGCGAAGCGATGTTTAATAAGCTATTAAATTCTCAAGCAATTCAAAATGCCATTGAAGATGAGGCAAAATCAAAAAATATCAGCCGTGATAAAGCCTACGCTGAAGCCGAAAAAATTCTTCATGAAATCGCGGCGAATGTAAGCCATTCTAGCCTTCGTGCGGCGGATCGTTTCTTACGTTGGTTATGGAACAAGCTGTATTCCGGTATTGATGTACAAAATGCGGACCGTGTACGTAAATTAGCATTAGAAGGACATGAGATTGTTTATGTGCCTTGTCACCGTAGTCATATCGACTATTTATTACTTTCTTATGTGCTCTATCACCAAGGCCTTGTACCGCCACATATTGCAGCGGGAATAAACCTAAACTTCTGGCCAGCGGGTCCTTTATTCCGTAGCTGGGGGGCGTTCTTTATTCGCCGTACCTTTAAAGGTAATCGCCTTTACTCTGCAATTTTCCGTGAGTATTTAGGGGAATTATTCCACCGAGGTTATTCCGTCGAATACTTCATTGAAGGTGGTCGTTCTCGTACAGGTCGCTTGCTTGCACCGAAAACCGGTATGATGTCGATGACACTACAAGCGCTTCAACATAACCAAACTCGTCCTATTTCTGTGGTGCCGGTGTATATCGGTTATGAGCACGTATTAGAAGTAGACACTTACGCGAAAGAATTACGTGGTGCAGCGAAAGAAAAAGAAAATGCTGGCTTAGTTTTACGTGTAATTAAGAAATTACGTAATTTAGGTCAAGGCTTTGTGAATTTTGGTGAGCCAATCACACTTTCAAATTACCTCAATCACCATTATCCAGAATGGAAAGAACAACATCATGAAGATAAACCACACTGGTTTAACCATGCGGTTGGGGCTGTTTCGAATCAAGTGATGGTGAATATTAATAAAGCCGCGGCTGTTAATGCGATGAATTTAGTGGGGACCGCTCTACTCTCTTCTCGTCAGCGTGCACTTTCTCATGAGCAACTATTAGAACAACTCTCTAGTTATCAAGAAATGTTAAAGAATGTACCGTATTCTACTGATGTGGTACTGCCAACAGATACACCCAAAGCGATGCTTGACCACGTATTAAGCTTAGATCGTGTGGGTGTGTTAGTTGAAAAAGATAACTTTGGGGAAATTATTCGTTTAGAACGTAATTCTGCTGTTCTCATGACGTATTACCGCAATAATATTCAACACTTATTTGTGTTACCTTCACTTGTTGCGAGTATCGTTTTACATTATGAAGCGATTCAAAAAGATTTATTATTGGATGCAGTACGTAAAATTTATCCATTCTTAAAAGGCGAACTCTTCCTTCATTTCAATGAAGAAGAATTAAATACACAAATTAAAGCCATTATTGATGAATTTGCGCGTCAGGATGTTATCCAAGCCAATGATAATTTATTATCTATCCACCGCGCTAAAGTTCGTATTTTACAACTTTGGTCTGCCGGTATGCGTGAAATCTTACAACGTTACTACATCACTGTGAGTATTTTACGTAGAGATCCTGGAATTGCTCGTGGCTTATTAGAAAAAGAAAGCCAATTAGTGGCACAGCGTCTTTCTGTATTACACGGTATTAACGCACCAGAGTTCTTTGATAAAGCGGTATTCTCAGCCTTCATTGCTAACTTAAAAGAAGAAGGTTATTTCGATGATGATAAAGAAAAATTACATGAACTAGCAACAATCTTAGAGCATTTGATTTCTAGCGAAATTTGCTTAACAATCAATGGTGCAGCAGACAAAGCAGATGAAGTTGAGATTGAAGTAGAAGAAGAGGATAAATCAAATAAAGATGAATAATCTTTACTGACATAACAAAAGGGCGTGTTGAATATATCCAACACGCCCTTTTTCTTTATATGATTAATTCAACCAGAAATAATATCCAATTGTCGCGATAACTAATACACACACAATATTTAAGATAAACCCAGCTTTGATCATGTCACTTTGACGGACTTCACCTGTACCAAATACAATAGCATTTGGCGGTGTTGCTACCGGCAACATAAATGCACAAGATGCACCTAAACCGATGATTAACGCAAGACCAATTTCTGGCATACCAAGAGATTGTGCAATAGAAATAAAGATTGGTACTAATAATGCTGCACTCGCGGTATTGGAAGTAAATTCAGTTAAGAAAATAATGAAGGTTGCGACCAATAAACCAATGAGGTAGTAATGTTGTCCTTGAACTAAGAATACAATTCCGTCAGCCAAAACTTTACTTGCACCAGAATCTTTTAACACTGCACTCAAGGTTAAACCACCACCAAAAAGCATTAACACGCCCCAGTCAGTACTTTCTTGAATTTGTTTCCAATTTGCCACACCCGTTGAACAAATAATGACAGCGGCAAGTAATGCAACCACGCTATCAAAACTACCGATATTTTTGGCAAGACCAAATACACCTGAAATCATTGGATTAATATAGCTACTAAATACCCAGCAAAGCGCAATTACAGCAAAAATTACAAGGGTTAAAACGCGTTGGCCATTCATTTCAATACGTTCAAAGTTTTGCTCAAAACGTAAGTTAAGTTTTGGTTTAAATACAATGAAAAGCGTACCAACCATTAATGGCATCAAAATAATCATAATTGGCAAGCCATACCATAACCAATCAGAGAAGGTTAAATGTAAGTTACTTGCGACGATAGCATTTGGTGGACTACCCACTAATGTTCCCATACCACCAATACTCGCACTATATGCAATACCCAATAATACGAAAACATAAGTATTGTGTTCTTTTTCTTTATCAAGTTGGCTTAAGATCCCCATGGCTAAAGGTAACATCATTGCAGCTGTCGCAGTGTTACTCATCCACATAGAAAGGAAAGCAGTAATGGAGAAAAGATACATAATAGCTACAAATAAATTTCCACGAGCCATTGCCATGATTTTATTGGCAATCATTTTATCGAGTTTTTGTATATGTAAAGCTGTCGCTAAAGCAAAACCACCAAAGAATAAGAAAATGGTTGGATCGGCAAACGCGACTAAAGCTTGCTTGGTTGTCACCAAATCAAGTGCAATCGCAAGTAATGGCACCAACAGAGCGGTCACGGTGACATGCAATGCCTCAGTTAACCAAAGAATCGCCACAAAGGCTAATAATGCTAAACCAGCATTTTCCTTAGGTGCGAAAGGTAAAGATTTTAATAAAATAAAAAAACAGGCTATCGCCAGCAGAAAGATAATCCCACTTTTATAATTTTTTGTTGTGTTTGTTTCGTTCATGCGTCCCTCCAAACTGATTACAGATGAACTATTTTCGATGTTAAATGAATGTTACAAACTTTCAACTAACAAATGTTTAAAATGTGATCTTGTTCAAAAAAATTTTGACAAAAAAAGTGCGGTTATTTCTAACCGCACTTTAAAAAGGTCTATAATTTCAAAATTATTCTTCTTCAACGTCTTCTAAATCTAATGCTTCTTGTGAAAGAATAATGCCTGTTAAATCGGCATAAATGTAGTCTTCAGGGAAGAACGTCACACCACCAAAATTGACTGGAAGATCGCTTTCCCCCTGGTTATTTTCATCTGCGCCAACTGGAATAGGTGCAAGCGCATGAATACCAATATCAATATTTTCAAGTTGTTGAATTTGACGCA
>NZ_CAJLNI010000106.1 GCF_905207935.1 uncultured Haemophilus sp. | reverse complement strand
TGTGAAAGGCATCGAATTCCCACCAGCAGTTTTAGCTTATATCACGAATATGGCTCAGTTAAGTAATGTGCCATTGTATTTTGATAAAGCCATTTAATCTTAGTTGAGTCATAGGCCTTGGAAATACTGAAGTTTTGACTTGGATCATAGGTGCGGTCATTTTTTCAGTATTTTTTATTCATCGATCTATAATCTCTCTAAGGTTTACTTTAATAAGAGCGCAGAGATATGGATCAGGAATACCAACGAGCGGTTACCCGTATTTGTGTGGAAACCGCTTTGTTATTATTACAGCATGGGGCAGAAAGTGCTGTTGTCGTACAAATGGCGCAGCGATTAGGTGTAGCTTTAGGCATTGAAAGCGTGGAGTGTGCTTTGACGGCAAATGCCGTCTTATTGACCACACTTTCTAAGCAACATTGTATTACTACTGTGCGGAAGAATGTCGATAAAGGCATTAATATGCAAATCGTTACGGATGTTCAGCACATTGTGGTAGCCGTAGAGCATCACTTGTATGATTTGTCTATGGCACAAAAGAAATTGGATAAGTTAAAACCACTAAAATATAACCGCTATTTGGTGGTGTTTATGATTGGTTTATCTTGTGCCTCTTTTGCTCACCTTTCTGGCGGAGATATGACAATTTGTGCGATTACCTTTATTGCCTCTGCCATTGCGATGTTTGTTCGACAAGAAATTTCTAAACGTCATTACAATCCACTCATCGTTTTTGCCATTACCGCTTTTGTCGCCTCACTGATTTCCGGTATAAGTTTGAAATATAGTTTAGGCAATGATCCTCATATCGCATTAGCTTCTAGCGTTTTATTACTCGTTCCAGGATTCCCATTAATTAATTCACTTGCGGATATTTTAAAAGGGTATGTCAATATGGGAATAGGACGATGGGCCATCGCGACGGTTCTCACTTTTGGTGCTTGTTTAGGTATTGTCTTTGCGTTAAATCTTTTAAATATTGTTTCTTGGGTGGGGTAATAAGATGTTTTTACTGAATTTACTCGATGATATGCTTTTTGCAGCTATCCCCGCAGTAGGATTTGCTTTAGTATTTAATGTGCCGCCTAAAGCCTTAAAGTATTGTGCGATTTTAGGTGCACTTGGACATGTCACACGAACTTTATTACTACACTTTGGTGTCCCAATTGTTTTTGCCACTTTTTTCGCTACTTGTGTGATTGGTTTTATTGGGGTGCATTTGTCTCACCGTTATTTAGCTCATCCAAAAGTCTTTACCGTTGCGGCAATTATTCCAATGATTCCGGGGGTTCATGCTTATAAAGCCATGATTGCTATCGTACAAATTCATCATTATGGCTTTTCCGATAAATTATTTGAGCAAATGATCAGCTCTTTTATCAATACCAGCTTTATTTTGGGCGCTCTTGTTTTGGGCTTAGCATTACCAGGACTATTGTTCTATCGACAAAAACCGGTCGTATAGAAAATAAAAAAGCCGACATCAGTCGGCTTTCGTATTTAATCAATATTTAATTAAGCATGGCAAGTTTGGCAAGCAGCTTGGAACATCCAAACAAGTTTTTCTTGTTCTTTGATGTAGTCGCTCATTTGAGAAGCCGTACCTTCATCATCAGACTCACCCGCTAATTCAAGAATTTCACGTTGTTGTTCAAGTAATACTTTTAATCCTTCTAATGTGCCTTCTAAGCAAGATTGCGCATCACTTACTCCTAACTCTTCTTTAATACGTGAGTCTTTGAAGTATTGTGAATAACCGTTATGTGGTGTGTAACCTAAAGTTAAGATACGTTCTGCCACTTCATCTACTTTTACTACTAAATCAGTGTAGATTTCTTCAAATTTTGCGTGTAATTCAAAGAAGTTTACCCCTTTAATGTTCCAGTGGTAACCGCGCACGTTGGTATAGAATACTTGATAGGTTGCTAATAATTCATTTAATTTTGCTGCTAATTTTTCAGATGCTTTTTTATCTAAACCGATTGATGTTTTTGACATAGTATTTTCCTCTTTATTGTTGATTAAAATATTGTTCCCTTGCTTGGGAAGTGCGGTCATTATAGCATCTTTTTTTCTGATAGCTAGTCATATTATCTAATGATTTAATAGTTAAAAACTATTTATAACAGTTTATACATAGTCAAAAACTTTTATTTTAAATTGCGAAAAAAACTCTGTGAAGTAGATCACACATTCAATATTTCCCCTTTGACAGAATGAAGCGAAGATGATTATGATCGATGTAAATCATTTTATTCTAAGATTTGATTGCTTTACTTCATTTTCGAATGAAATGTTTGGCTAGGTTTAAAAACCCAAAATATGATTTTATTACTCATCAGGAGTTTAGTATGACAAAGCATTTTTCCTTTGAAACTAATGAATCTCGTCGTCATTTTATGAAACTTATGGCTGGCGTGGGGGCAGGTCTTGCATTTAGTGGTACGTTAGGCACATTTGCACCAAAAGCCTTTGCTGCAGAAATTAAAGGTAAAACCATTGAAGCAGGGATTGCTTATCCGCTTTCTACTGGTTTTGACCCAATGACATCAAGTGGTGCTTCACCTTATGCAGCAAACTTGCACATTTTTGAAGGTTTGGTGGATTTGCATCCTGCAACTCGTGAACCTTATCTTGCTTTAGCAGGAAAAGAGCCAGAACAAGTTGATGAAACAACATGGCGTATTACTTTACGTGAAGGCGCAACCTTCCATGACGGATCTCCAGTCACCACTGAAGACGTTGTATATTCTTTCAATCGTATTATGGATCCAGCCAATAAATCTTTATTTGTGATGTTTATTGATTTCATTGAAAGTGTGAAAGCTGTGGATGATAAAGTGGTGGAATTTAAGTTGAAATATCCATTTGCTTTATTTGCTAACCGTTTAACTTGCGTGAAAATTGTACCGAAACACGTAATCGACAAAGTCGGTCAATCTGCATTTGATGCACACCCAATTGGTTCAGGTCCATTCAAATTTGTTTCAGCAGTGAAAGATGACAAAATCGTCTTTGAAGCGTATGAACCTTACAATGGTAAATATCCAGCGCAAGTTGAAAAAATGTCTTGGTTATTACTTTCTGATGCCGCAGCTCGTGTGACTGCACAAGAGTCTAAACGTACTCAAGCAATGGAAAGCGTGCCTTATTTAGACATTAGTCGCTTGAAAAACAAAAAACAACAAGTGCAATCCGTTCAATCTTTCGGCTTGTTATTCTTAATGTTTAACTGTGAGAAAGCTCCGTTTAACAATCCAAAAGTACGTCAAGCGTTACACTATGGTTTAAACACTGACAAACTTGTTGATATTGTATTTGATGGTAATGCAGAAGCTGCAACATCATACTTACAAACAACTCACCCAGATTATATTAAGGCATCAACTCAATATCCTTATGATCCGGAAAAAGCAGCAGCATTACTAAAAGAAGCTGGTGTGACTGAGCTTAAATTTGAATTGCTCGCAACCGACCATGACTGGGTGAAAGAATCTGCACCGTTAATTTTAGAGTCTTGGAACAAGATTCCAGGTGTGAAAGTGACTTTACAACACTTACAATCAGGTGCGTTATACAGCAACAACGTGGATCCAGGTGTGTATGAAGTGGCAATCGCTCCAGGTGACCCATCAGTGTTCGGTGATGACTTAGACTTGCTTTTAAGCTGGTGGTATCGTGGTGATGTATGGCCGAAACGTCGTTTCCGCTGGAGTAACACCCCTGAATTTGCGAAAGTGACTGAATTACTCAATGCAGCAGTGAGAGCAAAAGATCACGCTGAAGCGAAAAAATCATGGGAAGAAGCGATTAACATTATTGCGGCTGAAGTACCACTTTATCCGATTGTTCATCGTAAACTTCCTTCTGCATGGGATGATAGTAGCCTTGAAGGCTATCAACCATTGGCAACAACCGGTTTATCTTTCCTCGGTGTGGGCCGTAAATAAAAGCACTTTTTAATTTAATGTTTTGGCTGTTGAGAAATCAACAGCCTTTTTTCTTTCTTTTTAACACCAAAGTGCGGTCATTTTTCTCTCAATTTCATTTCAAAAAAATCTTTGTGAAGCCGATCACAGATTTGAATTTTGCTCTATGTACTTGGATTGACAGGGCTTAGGCTGAACATTATGATTACTGTAATTCATTTTGTTTTTGAATTTGATTGTTTCGCTTCATTTTTGAAGCTAACGAATTTCTCAAGCTAGAATAGGAGAAGTCAGATGGAAATGATACTTCGGTTATTGTTACGCCGATTGATGGCCTTGCCAGTCATGATTCTTGGTGTAACAGCACTCGTTTTTGTGGTGCTTCAATTCACACCAGGTGATCCTGCTACGGTGGCATTGGGCGAAAGTGCTAGTGAAGCGGCAAAACAACTTTACCGCGAATCACATGGCTTAAATGATCCACTCTTTGTTCAATATTTTCGTTTCTTAGGTAATTTACTTGTATTGGATTTTGGTGTGACGATGCCACCAGAATTACCCATCAGTAGCATGCTAGCGAAATCTTTCCCAATCACTTTACAACTTACCTTAATTGGTGTGGTGTTTGCGGCAGTAGTCTCTTTCTCATTAGGTGTACTAGCCGCACTTTATCGTGATAGCTGGGTAGACCAAGTGATTCGTTTAATCTCTGTTGCAGCGGTTGCGACACCATCATTCTGGTTAGGTATCTTACTTATTCAATGGTTCTCTTTGGAATTAGATTGGTTGCCTTCTGGTGGTTTTGTGCCATTCAGCGAAAGCCCAATGGGGTATATCAATTCCATGATTTTGCCATCTCTTGCGCTTGCCGTGCCGGTGTGTGCGTCATTAATTCGTGTAGTGCGTACAACCATGGTTGAAGAAATGGATAAAGACTATGTGAGAACGGCGATTGGTAACGGTGTGCCTTATGCAACTGTTATTCGTCACAACGTATTACGTAATGCATTAATCACACCAGTAACAGTATTAGGTTTACGCGTAGGCTACTTACTTGGTGGTGCGGTAGTTATCGAACAAATCTTTGACTTACCGGGCATGGGTAAATTGATTTTTAACGGTATCGTCAATCATGACTTACACTTAGTACAAGGGGTGGTTCTGACAATCGCCTTTACCTTCGTTTTAGTGAATATTATCGTTGATATTCTCTATGTGTTGATTAACCCTAAAATTCGGAGTCTATAATGTTTCGTCAAGGTTTAGCAGATCGATTAGCTGCAAGCGGTGCGAGATTCCGAGCACTTTCCACCGCATCAAAAATTTCATTATTATTCTTAGTTTTCGTTGCTTTAGTGGCGGTATTTGCCCCTTGGGTAGCAACACATGATCCATTAGAAGTGATCGCACGTATGCGTGCTCCAAGTGCGGAATATTGGTTTGGGACTGATCGACTTGGTCGTGATATTTTCTCTCGTATTGTTTATGGTGCCCAAACGTCCTTATTTATCGGTTTAGGTGCGGTAGCTTGCGCCATTATTTTCGGTAGTATTTTAGGTGCAACTGCAGCCACATCCGAGAAATGGGGCAATGAAATTATCATGCGCTTAATGGATATTTTAATGGCCTTCCCAGGTATCGCATTAGCGGCAGTGTTATTAGCAACCTTTGGTAACTCTGTACCGGTTATTATTATCACCATTGCTGTGGTTTATACTCCGCAACTTGCTCGTGTGGTTCGTGCGAATGTGGTATCACAATGGGATGAAGACTATGTGCGTGCGGAGCGTGTTATTGGTGGTAGCCGTACTTATATTCTTCTCAAACACGTTGTACGTAATACCGCGGCACCGGTTTTAGTCTTCGCAACTGTAATGGTGGCAGATGCCATTGTATTCGAAGCCTCGCTTTCTTTCTTAGGCGCAGGTGTACAACCACCACATCCTTCATGGGGTAACATCCTTTCTGAAGGTCGTAATATCGTATTAAACGGTGCATGGTGGGCGACAACCTTTGCGGGTGTCATGATTCTTTTAACCGTATTAGCCTTAAATATCTTAGCGGAAGGTCTTACTGATGCTTTGGTTAACCCGCGCTTGAAAGGCGGTAAAAAACCAGAAGGTAAATCAGATGAACGTCTTTCTACCGACGTACAAGAAGCACTTTCTGAAGGTCTTGCATTAAAACGTTACTTACTCAAATTACATGAAAAAGAAATCAC
>NZ_CAJLNI010000105.1 GCF_905207935.1 uncultured Haemophilus sp. | reverse complement strand
CATTATTGCTTTATTTAATTTACTTCTTGTTACAAAGCTCATTTAAATCTGCGGGTGGCGCAGGTAAGCTTGATGCAGGTTTATTAATGCCGCTGGTAAATATCGCCTTTTTAATTTTAGGAATTGTGCTGAATAGTTGGGATAGCACTGCTATGCATAAATTCCGTCGTGTATTCAGAAAAGGGTAATAACAATGTTGATGAATACTCTTGATCGTTATATCGGTAAAAGCATCTTAGGGGCAATTTTTGCCACGTTATTTACGTTGGTTGGCCTTTCGGCAATTATCAAATTTGTAGAACAATTTCGTAGCGTAGGTAAAGGTTCTTATGATATTTGGCAAGCGGTGGCTTATACAGGCTTAACCATTCCTAAAGATGTGGAAACCTTTTTCCCAATGGCGGCCTTGTTAGGTGCCTTAATTGCTTTAGGTAATTTAGCCAGCCGCAGTGAATTAGTGGTAATGCAATCTGCGGGTTTTTCTCGCTTTAAAATTGGATTAGCCGTCATGAAAACGGCACTTCCACTGGTACTTTTTACCATGATTATTGGTGAGTGGGGGATTCCACAAACTGAACAGTTTGCTCGTGATATGCGTACTCGTGCACTTTCCGGTGGTTCAATGCTTTCGGTAAAAAATGGTGTATGGGCAAAAGACGGTAATAATTTCGTGTATGTTCGTCGTATTACCGATGATGCACAATTAGAAGATATTTATATTTATACCTTTGATGAACAGCGTAATCTCACTCATTTGAAGCATGCAAATCAAGCGCAATATTCTGCTGAAAATAATCAATGGCAGTTACGCCAAGTGAATAATTCAGTGGTATCAAAAGAGCAAATTACCACAACAAACCGTTTAACAGAAGATTGGGCAACAAGCTTAACGCCAGATAAATTAGGCGCAGTTTCATTACGTCCAACATCATTATCCATTTCAGGTTTGTATGAATATATTGCGTTCTTAAAACAAACAGGACAGGATTCTCGCCGTTTTGAATTAACCTATTGGCGTAAGATTTTACAGCCCCTTTCTGTAGGTGTGATGATGATGCTTGCGTTATCTTTCATCTTCGGTTCATTACGTAGTGTCACTGCAGGAGCGAGAATCGTAACGGGGATTTGTTTTGGTTTCTTGTTCTATGTCGTCAATGAAATTTTTGGACAAATGAGTGTGGTATTTAATGCGCCAGCTTTTTTAGGTGCACTAATGCCAAGCCTCTTGTTTATGGCGATTATTTGGTGGCTACTTGCAAGAAAACGAGATTAATACAAAAAATGAAAAAGGCGAACATATAAAGTTCGCTTTTTTGTTCGCTAAAAAAGTGCGGTTAAAATTGACCGCACTTTAGGAGTTTAATCTTCTTTAAATTCTCTCATCATTTCTTCTGCTTTTTTCACCATTTCTGCAGAACCGACGAAAAGTGGTATACGTTGGTGAAGCTCTGTTGGTTGAATATCTAAAATTCGATTGTAACCATCAGAGGCAATACCACCCGCTTGTTCTGCTAAGAATGCAATTGGATTGCCTTCATAAAGCAAGCGAAGTTTACCATTTGGATAGTTGGTTGCACTTGGGTAAATATAGATACCGCCTTTTAATAAGTTACGGTGGAAGTCTGCCACTAATGAACCAATATAACGTGACGCATAAGGTCGGTTAGTTGCTTTATCTTCCTCTTGGCAGTATTTAATGTATTTTTTTACCCCTTGTGGGAATTTGAGATATTGTCCTTCGTTGATGGAGTAGATTTTGCCATCTTTTGGCATTTGCATATTTTCATGAGAAAGACAGAATGTACCGATAGATGGATCGTAAGTGAAGCCATTCACCCCATGACCAGTGGTATAGACTAACATGGTTGAAGAACCATATACGATATAACCCGCCGCGACTTGTTTATTACCCGGTTGCATAAAATCTTCTAAAGTAACAGGTGAGCCAATTGGTGAAACACGACGGTAAATAGAGAATATTGTCCCAACTGAAACGTTTACATCAATATTAGATGAACCATCAAGAGGATCGGTTAAAATAATATATTTTGCATTGCGAGCACGTTCAGTATCAAAAGCGATAAAGCTTTCTTCTTCCTCTGAAGCAAAACCCGCTACCTCTTCACGCGACATAAGGGCCGCATTCATGGTGTTATGGGCGAATAAGTCCAATTTCATTTGGCTTTCACCTTGCACGTTTTCGACACCAGACTGACCAAGAATATTGGTTAAACCGGCTTTGTTGATATCACGATGAATGATTTTTGCTAATAAACGAATAGAAGACAAAATACCACTAAGTTCCCCTTTTGCATTTGGGTACTCCGCTTGGCGTTCAACAATAAATTCACTCAATGTTTTCATGTTTATTCCTTTTTTATAATTGTTAAATAAATAATAGACCCTTTTATTATATGTTATTTAGCACTTTTGATTGAGATCAAAATGTGAAGAATGAGATCTTTGTCACATTTTATTTTTGATACAAAATCTTGACAAAACCTATAAATATCCTTTAAAAGAGAGGTGTAACAAAAAAATAACAAATAACACAACATTACACTAAAGGGTGTCCTATGAATATAACCCCGATCAGCGAGTCGGCGGTGGTTTGCTCTTTACCACCACCAGCTTCACTTCAACAACAACGCCAACTCTGGGCGTTTGCCAATCAACTACAGTCTGAGCAAGATATTGTAGAAGTTGTCGTGGGAATGAATAATCTTACGGTCTTCACGGATTTTTATGTGGATTTTGAACCGCTTATTCAACGCTTGGAACAACATTGGGCAGAATTGAAAGTCTCTACGTTTCAAGGTCGTCATATTGAAATTCCGGTGATTTATGGCGGTGAACTAGGCCAGGACTTGTCTGAAGTCGCCAAGTTACATAACACTACTCCTGAACGGATAGTTCAAATGCACAGTGAACCTATCTATACCGTGTATATGATTGGTTTCCAACCAGGCTTTCCTTATTTGGGCGGTTTGCCCGAATGCTTACACACACCTCGTCGAGCCACTCCACGAACAGTTGTTCCAGCTGGTTCTGTTGGTATAGGGGGAGCTCAAACCGGCATTTATCCCTTTTCCTCTCCAGGTGGATGGCAATTAATAGGTCATACTAAGCAAGCACTCTTTGATAAAAACCAAGCGCAACCCACTTTATTACAAGCTGGCGATACGGTGAAATTTGTTGTGGAGGGCATTGAATTATGATTCATATTATTGATGTGCAATCCCGTGCCACAATGCAGGATTTAGGCCGTTTTGGCTTACGTCGATTTGGCATTAGTCACTGTGGAGCAATGGATAAATTGGCGTTACGTGCAGGCAATATTCTACTGGGAAATCCAGAGGGAGCTCCAGCAATTGAAGTGCCTTTAGGTGGTCTTACATTACAATTTCAGCAAGATATGAATTTTTGTGTGACGGGGTCATTTTATGAAATGACCTTAGATGACAAACCGATTTTTGCCTATTGGCGTTATCAGGCAAGAGCGGGGCAAGTGCTGAAAATGGTACGTGCAAAAATTGGTATGTATGGCTATTTATGTGTTCAAGGTGGTTTTATCTTGCCCCAAGAATTGAATTCTTGTAGTACGGATCTTCGAGCTCAAATAGGCGGTGTAGAAGGGCGTTGTTTACAAGTTGGAGATCAATTACAAACGGTAAATGATCCTATTTTACGTAGTGAAATTGGGATTGCACCCATTCCACTTAAGCATACGATTCATGCATTACCGTCCTCTGAATATCAAGCGTTTAAACGAAAATCTCAATATTATTGGTGGCGAAGTAAATGGACGTTGCAAAGCAGCAGTGATCGCATGGGCTATCGTTTTCAAGGGCAAAAATTAGAATTAAAGCAACCGCTAGAAATGCTGTCTCACGCGATTCAATTTGGTAGCGTACAAGTTCCACCAAGTGGTCAACCAATTATTTTGATGGCTGATGCACAAACTACGGGCGGTTATCCCAAAATTGCCAATGTGATCGAGGCGGATCTTGGTGCGTTGGCACAGGTACGTTTAGGATCAACCATTCAATTCGAGGCAGTTAGTTTAGAACAGGCCGCAAAATTACGTCGTAAAAATGAGATATACCTCGATCAAATTAGGAGAATTGTCGATGAAAAAAATTGATTTAAATGCCGATATTGCCGAAGGCTTTCCTTTTGATGGGGCATTATTGAAATTACTTTCTTCTGCCAATATAGCTTGCGGTTTACACGCTGGTGGAGCAAAAGAAATGCAAAGTGCAGTCAGATTTGCGAAAGAAAATCAGGTTCGCATTGGAGCTCATCCTGGCTTTCCAGATCGAGAAAACTTTGGGCGTACTCAGATGGATTTACCTGAACAGGAGTTAATTGCGCATTTGCGTTATCAGCTTGGCGCATTAAAAGCGATTTGTGATGGGGAAGGGGCGGAAATTAGTTATGTTAAGCCGCACGGTGCTTTATATAACCAAGCTGCAAAAGATGAAAAGCTTGCTCGTTTGATTGCTCAAACCGTTTATCAGTTTGATCCACATTTTAAATTAATGGGATTAGCGGGCAGCTTAATGCTGCGTATAGCCGAGGAGGAAGGTTTGCAAACCATTTCAGAAGTATTTGCGGATCGTCATTATATGCCTGATGGAAGTTTAGTGCCTCGTTCGCAACCGAATGCAATGGTGGAGTCTGATGAGGAAGCCATTCAACAAGTGTTACAAATGGTAACAGAAGGTCAAGTCAAAGCCATTGATGGAAGCCTTGTGCCAGTAAAAGCAGAAAGTATCTGTTTACATGGCGATAATCAACATTCTCTACAATTTGCAGCACGCATTGTGGAAGAATTAGAAAAAAATCATATAACAATAACGGCATAAGCCGAATAAACATAACACACAACATCAACTTAACAAGGGAGGTGCTTTATGGCATCAATCAATCACCGCCGAAATGCAGTGCTGGGTGCGGCATTTTTAATGGCGACTTCAGCAATTGGTCCTGGCTTTTTAACTCAAACTGCAACCTTTACAAACACCTTATTAGCCAGTTTTGGCTTTGTGATTTTATTATCGATTTTGTTAGATATTGGTGCTCAGCTCAATATTTGGCGAATAGTAGTGGTGTCGGGAAAACGAGCACAGGATATTTCTAATGCTGTTTTCCCAGGTGCGGGCTATTTTCTTGCATCGCTTATTGTGATGGGAGGGTTGGCTTTTAATATTGGTAATGTAGGGGGCGCAGGCCTAGGGCTTAATTCTATCTTTGGTATCGCCCCAGAAACAGGAGCTGTTATCAGTGGAATCATTGCAATTTTAATTTTTTTACGTAAAGAAGCAGGATTGTTAATGGATCGCTTTGCCCAATTAATGGGTTTTATTATGATTGCACTGACTTTGTATGTCATGTTTAAAACAGAACCGCCAGTGGTCGAAGCAGCATATCGTACCTTTATTCCAGAGCAAGTTGATCCTATCGCAATTGTGACATTAGTTGGAGGAACCGTAGGGGGATATATTACCTTTGCTGGAGCTCACCGCTTATTAGACGCGGGGATCCAGGGTGAAAAAGCCATGGCTGAAGTGAGTCGTAGCTCCGTATCGGCTATTTTAATCGCCTCAACTATGCGAATTGTGTTATTCCTTGCGGTACTGGGCATTGTGGTAAAAGGCGTTCCACTTAATCCTAAAAACCCTGCTGAAACACCTTTTGAATATGTGGCAGGCAATTTCGGTCAAGTGTTATTTGGCGTCGTGATTTGGGCGGCTTCGATTACATCAGTGATTGGTGCTGCTTATACTTCAGTTTCCTTCCTAACCAGCCTTTGTCCAACTATTGAACGTAACCGTAATCGTTGGATTATCGCCTTTATCGTGATTTCTACGGTTGTTTTGGTGACAGTAGGAAAACCTGCAGCGGTATTAGTCTTTGTGGGAACATTGAATGGTTTAATTCTCCCAATTGCACTCGCATTAATTCTGCTAGCCGCTTACCGAAGTGATATTGTTGGAAGCTATAAACATCCAATTTGCTTAGCTTTTGCGGGCTGGTTTGTTGTGATTATCATGGCGATATTAAGCGGAAAAACCATAATTTCTTATGTGTCCAGTTTTGTAAGTTAATTTTTATTTCAAACTAAAGTGCTGTCAGAAATGACCGCACTTTTTCTTTTAA